>NZ_JBHVSY010000004.1:0-413685 GCF_042884935.1 Streptomyces sp. NPDC058092 | reverse complement strand
CTGACCGTGCGCAACATGGTCAAGAACCACACGCTCGCCCGAGCCATCTCGGACGCGAGCTGGAGCGAGTTCCGCTCCATGCTGGAGTACAAGGCCGCCTGGTACGGGCGCGAGGTGATCGCCGTCGACCGATGGTTCCCCTCGTCCAAGCTGTGCTCCGCCTGCGGCACCCTCGCCGAGAAGATGCCGCTGAACGTCCGTACCTGGACGTGCGACTGCGGAACGACCCACGACCGGGACGTGAACGCAGCGAAGAACCTTCTGGCCGCCGGGCTGGCGGTAACAGTCTGTGGAGCTGGTGTAAGACCTCAACGGAGTTCTCCGGGCGGGCAGTCGGCGACGAAGCAGAAACCCCCACGGCGCGAGCCGTAGGAATCCCCCTCGTTCACGAGGGGGAGGAAGTCAAGGGTGAAACGTAGGCGCTTCGGCTGTTCCGGGGCGACGTTCGGGAAAGGCAGGCGATCACCCTCCTGACCGGCGCAATTTTGGAGCACTGCCGGGTGAGGCGAGGCGACGGGTCGCGCCCTGCGCTGTGGGGAGGAGGTGGCGCAGTCGGTTGCCGTCCGGTGCGATGGCGGTGACGAGGGCGGCGGGCCCGGCGAGTGGTGTCAGCACGGCTCGGCCGTCTTCCGGTGCGTCGCCGAGGAGTTGGACTTCGAGGGGCTTGTCCTCGAAGGCCGGGTCGACGATGAGGAGTTGTCCGGTCGCACGGTAGTCGGCGAGGACGGCTGGGCCGTCCCAGCCGGGGGCACCCGGCCCGTACGCGGCTTGTTGGTCCAGCAGGGTGCTCCCGCCGCGCCGGACGGTGAGCCGTGTGGTCACACGGCCGGATGCTTCGCCCGTGCGTCCGAGGATTTGCTCTTCGCGCAGTACGAGCCGTGCGGTGGGGGCGAGGTCGATGGTCCAGGTCTGCCGCAGGTTGCTGCCGGCCGCGCAGATCAACGGCTTGGGCGACCAGTGGAGTTCCGCGTGCTCCTCTACGGTCAGGTGTACGTCGTAGGTGGCGGGCTCGGGGGTGGGGCCTCGCAGGGCGAGGGTTGCGGCTGCGGAGGTGATGTGGAGTACCGCGCCCTGCTGGGCAATGGCTTCGATGCGTAGCCGGTCGCCGCCCAGGGGGGCGCTCATGGCGCCGACGACGCACACGCGTGCCTCGGTTCCTCGTGAGCGCAGGCGTCGCAGTTCGAAGGGGCCGTCGCCGTCGAGGACGGGCAGGGTGGTGGTGCCGCCTCTGGTGGCTGCCGTGATGCGGGCGGTGGCCCTTACGCCGGTGGTAACCGCCCGCAGGGTGGTCGGCACGGTTGCTTCGGTGGTGGGGATCATGCGGGGCCTGCGGTCCAGTCGGTGAGGCGTTCGCGGACCCAGTCGGCAACCGGTTTGACGCCGCCCTCGCTCTTGAGGGAGGTGAAGGCGACGGGGAGTTGGCCACGTTGGACCTCGGCGTCGCGGGCCATGCCTTCCAGGTCGGAGCCGACGTACGGGGCGAGGTCGGTCTTGTTGACGACGAGGAGGTCGGCGGTGGTGACGCCGGGGCCGCCCTTGCGGGGGATGTCGTCGCCGCCCGCCACATCGATGACGAAGATCTGGGCATCGACCAGGCCCTTGGAGAAGGTGGCGGTGAGGTTGTCGCCGCCGGACTCCACCAGGATCAGATCGAGCGGGCCGACCTCGGCCTCCAGGTCCTCGGCGGCTTCGAGGTTGGCGGAGATGTCGTCGCGGATGGCGGTGTGCGGGCAGGCGCCGGTTTCGACGGCCTTGATGCGCTCGGGTGGCAGGACCGCTTCACGCAGGAGGAAGTCGGCGTCCTCGCGGGTGTAGATGTCGTTGGTGACGACGGCGATGGACAGTTCGTCGCGCAGAGCCCGGCACAGGGCGGCGACGGTCGCGGTCTTGCCCGAGCCGACCGGTCCGCCCAGGCCGATGCGCAGGGCGCGGCGGGTGCCGTCGGGGCGTTCGGGATCGACGGCGCTGTAGGTGTGCCGGTGGGGGAACTTCTCGTCGAGATCGTGGTCGAGATGCATAAGAAATCCCGTCGTGCGTGGTGTCGTGGTGTCGGCGGTCAGGAGGCGAAGAGGCGTACCGGCCAGGCGGCGTGCTGCTGCGCGGTGATGTCGAGCAACGGCGCGGAAGCGGCGGGCAGCGCGCCGATCCCCTCCTCAGGGATGCGTGCGGCAGCGGCGGCGGCTGCGGCGGCGGTCCGGTCGACGTCGGGAGCCAGACGGGCAAGGACAGCGGTGGCCTGGAACGGGTCCAGGCTCAGCAGCCGGACCGTCGCCGTGGCCGGCCCGCTGACGGTCTCGTACGCCGCCGCATACGCGGCATCCAGCGGCGCAAGGCCGGCCGACCGGGCGGCCAGACCCAGTACCACCGGCTGGTGCGCGCCCTGCGGCCTGGCCGCGGCCAGGCCGTCCAGCTCCGCCGAAGGCCAAGTGGCACGGGCCGCCCGCATCATCTGCCGCCCGAGTTTGCGGGCGGTGGTCCGAAGGGCCTGCACCGGAGTGCGGGCGTCGGCGGCCTCGTCCAGGGCCAGTGGATCGTGGCCGGCGGCAGCCGCGGCGGCGAGTGCCGCCGCGACCAGGCCCGCGGTGTGCAGCCGCCCCCGGCAGAAGTCCTGAAGCGAGTCCGCATCCCTGATGCGGCCCGCGGCTACGGCCGGTTCGGCTCCCCCGGAGTGCGCGTGCCCTCCGGCGGGGAACCGGCCGTCGGCCAGGACGAACAGCGCGGCGCGGTTCAACGGTGCTCCTTCGAGATCATCAGAAGAGGAAGTACCGCTGCGCCATCGGCAGTTCGGAGGCGTAGGCGCGGTCGACGATGTGGTCGTCGACGAAGGCCGTCACGTCCGTCACCTTCGCACCGCCGACGATGACCTCGTAGGTGTCGGCGTCGATCTCGATCTTGGGGGTGGCGTCGTTCTCCTTCATGTGCTTCTTGAAGACACCGCGTGTGCTGGTGATGGCCTTGAACTGCTTGTTCAGCTTGCGCCGTTCAGGCCGGCTGCTGTCTTCGGATTTCTTGGTGGCGGTGGCGTCGTCGGCCTGCTGGGCGGCGAAGTGGTCGATGGCCCGTTGGGTGACGAAGTTGTAGGAGATGGCGCCAGGTGCCAGACCCGTGGACCCCCACATGGGGCGCGGCAGGACCGGCTGCGGGGTCGGGATGGACGCATTCGCGTCACCCACCTGCGCGTACGCGATCTGCCCGCCCTTGATGACCATGTGCGGCTTGACCCCGAAGAACTTCGGCTCCCACAGCACCAGGTCGGCCAGTTTGCCGGTCTCCACCGATCCGACCACCTGGTCGATGCCCTGGGCGATGGCCGGGTTGACGGTGTACTTCGCGACGTACCGGCGGGCGCGCCTGTTGTCGGCCGGCTCATCCACCGGCTTCATGTCCTTCGTCTTCTTGTCCTGCGCCTTCTTGTCCTGCGTCTTCTTGTCCTGCGTCTTCTCGTCCTGCCGCAGGTCCTCCTCCAGGAAGCCCCGGCGTACCTTCATGACGTGTGCGGTCTGCCAGGTCCGCATGATCATCTCGCCGATGCGGCCCATGGCCTGGGCGTCCGAGGACATGATCGAGATGGCGCCGAGGTCGTGCAGGATGTCTTCGGCGGCCATCGTGGAGGGCCGGATCCGGGAGTCCGCGAAGGCCAGGTCCTCCTCGACCCTCGGGTTGAGGTGATGGCAGACCATCACCATGTCGAAGTGTTCCTTGACCGTGTTGACGGTCAGCGGCCGGGTGGGATTGGTGGAGGCGGGCAGTACGTTGCCCTCCTGCACCATTTTGATCATGTCGGGGGCGTGGCCACCGCCGGCGCCCTCGACGTGGAAGACGTGGATGGAACGCTTCTTGATGGCGTCGATGGTGTCCTTGACGAAGCCGGCCTCGTTCAGTGAGTCGGCGTGGAGCGCGAGCTGCACTCCGGTCTTCTCGCAGATGTCCAGGCACTGGTCGATGACGGCCGGGGTGGCACCCCAGTCCTCGTGAACCTTGAACCCGATGATGCCGGCATCCACCTGGTCGAGCATGGACTCCTTCGACATGGTGGCGCCCTTGCCGAGCAGACCGATGTTGACCGGGAAGGCGTCCAGCGCCTCGAAGGTGCGGTTGATGTGCCAGGAGCCGGGCGTCACGGTGGTGGCGGTGCTGCCCTCCGCCGGACCCGTGCCGCCGCCGATCAGGGTGGTGACACCTGCGGCCAGCGCTTCGCCGATCTGGTCGGGGCAGATGAAGTGGACATGGGTGTCGATCCCGCCGGCGGTGAGGATCCTGCCCTTGCCCGCGATGACCTCGGTGTCCGGACCGATGACGAAGTCGGTGGGAGCCGGGCCGATGCCGTTGTGCTTGCGCGCCCCGTCGTGCAGGCGGTTCATGGTCTCGGGGTTGTACGCCTTGCCGAACGCGACGATGTCGCCGTCCCGGATGGCGACATCGGCCTTGACGATGCCCCAGTGGTCCAGGACGACGACGCCGGTGATGACGGTGTCAGGGGGCAGGACACGCCCACCGGCCGCCTTGTCGGAATTGTCCGGGTCGCGCGGCGCGATGGACTGCCCCATCGACTCCCGGATGACCTTGCCGCCGCCGAAGACCATCTCGTTGCCGCTGTGCTCGGGTCCGCCCGACCAGTCGTCCTCGATCTTGATCTGCAGCGCGGTGTCGGCCAGGCGGATGCGGTCGCGGATCGTGGGGCCGTACCGGTCCGCGTAGGCGGCACGGGTCAACGGGTCGGAAGGCTTCGGCGTCTCCTGGCAGCAGGAGCAATCGGGGCAATCGGTCACGGAATTCACACCCGCTCCTCGTCGAACGAACCCTTGGTGTTGTCGAGCGATCCTTTGACCTTCCGAGGCAGGCCCTTGACCTTCTCGCGCAGACCGTGGACCACACGCTCGCCTTCGATGGGCACGAGCTCGACCTCTTCGGTGATGCCGGGCTCGAAACGTACGGAGCTGCCGGCGGGCACGTTCAGACGCTTGCCCCACGCCTCCTTACGGTTGAAGATCAGCCCGTCGTTGGCCTCGGCGAAGTGGTAGTGGGAACCGACCTGGATGGGGCGGTCCTCCGGGTTCTCGACCATCAGCGTCGTGACCTGATTCGCTTCCCTGTTGCGCCGGTTGAAGACCACGACCTCGTCTCCCTCGCGCGTGGAGAAGTCGACCTTCCCCGGCCAGACGATCGGCTCTTCTTCCCGGCCTGCCTCCGGGAGGGGCTCGTGGATGGTGACCAGCTTGGTTCCGTCGGGGAACGTGGCCTCCACCTGCACGTTCTCGATCATCTCGGGGACGCCCTCCATGACCTGTTCCCGCGTCAGCACCTTCCGTCCGGAGGACATGAGGTCAGCGACGGTCTTTCCGTCCCGGGCGCCCTCGAGAACGTGCACGATCAACAACGCCATGGTCTCGGGGTAGTTGAGCCGCACCCCCCGCGCCCGGCGCTTCTCGGCGACGTCCGCCGCCACGTGAATCATCAGGCGCTCTTGTTCATGTGGAGTCAGGTGCATAGCCCTACCCTGTGTCCGTCCCTGCCCAGGACTCCTGCCCCGGGCTCACGCGCCGGGGCCTCGCCATCCACCGTGCCGCAGACGGGGCGAGGCCCTTGCGGCTTCACTCCCGCTCAGTCGGCACAGCGCCTCTTGGCTGGTCAATCCCCACCTCGCAGAGCAAGTTTGATCAGGGAGCCATTGCCGGAATCGGGATATGGAAGATCCACACCCGCATGAGTGGCCCCTGACACGAACGTTCGAGGAGGAGGTCGTTCGAGGCACGCGGGAGGACGGTCAGTGAGCTCCGGGCTCCTCCGGAGCACCGTGCAGGACCGCGGAGGACTTCTGTGTGCGGATCAGTTCCCGGTACCAGGCGTACGAGTCCTTGGGCGTCCGGCGCAGCGTCTCGTAGTCGATGTGGACCAGGCCGAACCGCTTGCTGGCGCCCTCGGTCCATTCGACGTTGTCGGTGAGCGACCAGGTGAAGTAGCCGCGGACGTCGACGCCCGCGTCGATGGCCGTGCGCAGGGCCCTCAGGTGCCCTTCGAGGTAGGCGATCCGGCGGGTGTCCCGGGCGGGCTCGTCGACGGCGCAGCCGTTCTCGGTGATGTAGAGCGGTGGGAGCCGGTCGCCGAAGCGGCTGTGGAGCTGGAGGAGGGTTTCGCGCAGGCCGTCGGGGACGACGGGCCAGCCGAAGTCGGTCTTCTCGTAACCCTCTATCTCGCGGATGCCGAAGGGGAGTTCGGCGGGCATCCCGAAGCCGGAGAAGGAGTCCAGGGCTTCCGTGTGCGGGGCGCCGACGAGGGTGGGGTTGTAGTAGTTGACCCCGTACCAGTCGATGGGGGTGGAGATGGTCGACAGGTCGTCCTCGACCGGACCCGGCATCAGCGCGGCGAAGTTCTCGTCGGGGTAGCGGCCGGTGAGGATCGGGTCGGCGAACATCCAGTTGGTGAGTGTGTCGTACAACTCCGCGCCCAGGCGGTCCTCGTCATGGTCCCCGGCGGTCCAGACGGGGGTGTGCGAGACGGCGATGCCGATGTTGTCCGCGCCCGCGCCGCGCAGGGCGCGGACGGCCAGACCGTGGGCGAGGAGCTGGTGGTGGGCCGCGGGCAGGGCGTCGAAGAGGAGGGTGCGGCCCGGTGCGTGCTCACCGAGGGCGTAGCCGAGCATCGTCACTTCGGCCGGTTCGTTGATGGTGATCCACATCGGTACGCGGTCGGCGAGGCGCTCGGCGACGATGCCCGCGTACTCGGCGAAGCGGTAGGCCGTGTCGCGGTTGAGCCAGCCGCCCTCCTCATCCAGTGCCAGCGGGGTGTCCCAGTGGTAGAGGGTGGGGGCCGGGGTGATGCCGTGGGTGCAGAGTTCGTCGACGAGGCGGTCGTAGAAGTCGAGCCCCTGCGGGTTGACCGGTCCGCTGCCGCCGGGGACCACGCGCGGCCAGCTGATGGAGAACCGGAAGGCATCGGCGCCGAGGCCGGCCAGGAGGGCGACGTCCTCGCGGTAGTGCCGGTGGAAGCCGGTCGCGCGGGTGGTGTCGGTGCCGTCCTTGATCCGTCCGGGCTGCGCGGCGAAGGCGTCCCAGCCGGAGGGGCCCTTGCCGTCGGTCCCGGACGCGCCTTCGGTCTGGAACGCGGAGGCGGAGGCCCCCCAGAGGAAACCGGGCGGGAACGGCGGCACAGTCATCTCGGCCTCCACAGCCGTAAGAGGGAGCGCGTATTGAGCAGGACCTGACGGGGCAATGATCAGAACCAGACCTTAATCGCCAGTAACGGGCTCGATCCAGTGTCGTGAGTCAGCCGTCGCGGCTACTGCCGACCATGGGGCACGGGGGCGAGGAGACGAGGAGCGTTGCATGCTGTTCGAGGTATGGGCACCGGATGCGGACTCGGTGGAACTGCGACTGGCACAGGCGCCGCGCGCGATGGGGCGTGATCCCCTGCGGGACGGCTGGTGGACGGTCGAGGCGGAGGCGTCGGACGGGGACCGCTACGGCTTCGTGCTGAACGGGGGCACGGCCGGTGGGGGCCGCGAAGGCGGCAGCGGGGACCGCGGGACCGTGCTGCCCGATCCGCGCTCGCGCCGGCAGCCGGACGGGCCCGACGGCGAGAGCGCCGTCGTCGACCACTCGGCGTACGCCTGGCGCAACGACTGGGCGGGCCGGGGGCTTCCGGGCGCCGTCCTGTACGAGCTGCACATCGGTACGTACACCGACGAGGGCACCTTCGACGCCGCGGCGGCCCGGCTCGGCCATCTCGCCGAACTGGGCATCACCCATGTGTCGCTGATGCCGGTCTGCCCCTTCCCCGGTACCCACGGCTGGGGGTACGAGGGGGTGTCGCTCTGGGCCGTGCACGAGCCGTACGGCGGCCCGGAAGGGCTGAAGCGCTTTGTCGACACGGCGCACGGTCTCGGGCTCGCGGTCGTCCTGGACGTGGTCCACAACCATCTCGGCCCGTCCGGCAACCACCTCCCGGCCTTCGGCCCGTACTTCACCGATACCCATCACACGCCGTGGGGCGCGGCGGTCAACCTCGACGCGCCCGGTTCGGACGAGGTGCGGGCGTATCTGCTGGGCAGCGCGCTCGCCTGGCTGCGGGACTACCGGCTCGACGGGCTGCGGCTGGACGCCGTCCACGCCCTGGCCGACGACCGGGCGCTGACGTTCCTGGAGGAGCTGGCCACGGCGACCGACGCCCTCGCCGCCGAACTCGGCCGTCCGCTCCCGCTGATCGCCGAGTCCGACCGCTGTGATCCGCGGACGACGACGCCGCGCGAATCGGGCGGCATCGGGCTGCACGCCCAGTGGAACGACGACTTCCACCACGCCCTGCACACCGCGCTGACCGGCGAGTCCCAGGGCTATTACGCGGACTTCGCCGCGGCCCCGCTGGCCGCCGTCGCCAAGACCGTGACGAGCGCGTTCTTCCACAACGGTACGTACTCCGGCTTCCGCGGCCGTACCCACGGCCGCCCCGTCGACATCGCCCGCACCCCGGCCCACCGCTTCGTCGGCTACGCCCAGACCCATGACCAGATCGGCAACCGGGCCCGGGGCGACCGGCTCTCCGCCACCCTCTCCCCCGGTCTGCTGGCCTGCGCCGCAACGCTCGTGCTGACCGGGCCGTTCACCCCGCTGCTGTTCATGGGCGAGGAGTGGGGCGCCCGTACCCCCTGGCAGTTCTTCACCGACCACACCGACCCGGCGCTCGCCGAGGCGGTACGCGGCGGCAGACGGCGGGAGTTCGCGGCGCACGGCTGGGCGGCGGACGACGTTCCGGACCCGCAGGACCCGGCCACCCGCGACCGCTCCTGCCTGGACTGGAGCGAACCGGCACGGGAGCCGCACGCCCGTCTGCACGCCTGGTACCGCGAGCTGATCGCCCTGCGCCACGCCCTGCCCGACCTCTGCGACCCGGACCTGGCGTCGGTGCGCCCCGCCCACGACGAACAGGCGCGCTGGCTGGCGTACCGGAGGGGCGATCTGCGGATCGCCGTCAACCTCGACGAGAAACCGGCCACGATCCCGCTGGGCGGCGGCCGGCGCCGGGGCGGCGCGGGCAGGGTGGTGGCCGCGTGGGAGCCGGTGGAGGCCCCGGGCGGCGACGGGCTGCTGCACCTGCCGCCCGAGTCCTGTGTGGTGCTGGCCGACGGCTGATCCGCGGCACCCCGCGTCCCGCTACTCGACGATCGCCAGTTCGCGCGCGGTGCTGTTGAGGCGACGGCCGCCGTCCTCGGTCACGGTCACGATGTCCTCGATCCGGACACCGAACCGGCCCGGCAGATAGATGCCCGGCTCCACGGAGAAGCACATCCCGGGCACCAGCGGCTGTTCCTCGCCCTCGATCATGTACGGCGGTTCGTGGGTGGTGACGCCGATGCCGTGGCCCGTGCGGTGGATGAAGCGCTCGCCGTAACCGAACTCGGTGATGACGGCGCGGGCCGCCCGGTCGATCTCCTGGCAGGCGACGCCGGGCCGGACCGCGTCGCAGCCCGCCTCCTGGGCCTCGCGCACGATGTCGTGGACCCGCTGCTCCTCGGCGGTGGGCTCGCCGACATGGACCGTACGGGAGGTGTCGGAGCCGTAGCCGTGCTTGAGGCCGCCGAAGTCGAGCACGACCATGTCGCCCCGCTCGATGGTGCGGTCGCCCGCCTCGTGGTGCGGATTGGCGCCGTTCGGGCCGGAGCCGACGACGGTGAAGTCGACCTGGGAGTGTCCGAACTGCTTGAGCAGACCGGCCAGATCGGCGGCGATGTCGGTCTCCTTGCGCCCGGCGAAACGCACCTTGAGGATCTCGCCGTACGTGGCGTCCGCGGCGGCCCCGGCGGCCGCGATCCGCTCCAGCTCATGGGCGTCCTTCACCGCGCGCAGCATCGGCAGGGCCTCGGTGAGGGAGACGTACGAGGTGCCCGGGAGCGTCCGCTGCAGCCCGAGCAGATGCATCGCCCAGGCGTTGTCACTGATCCCGAACCGGCTCCGGTCGTCGAGCAGCGGGGCGGTGACGGCGTACGGGTCCATGCCGTCGGTCCAGTCCCGCAGGGTCAGGGCCGGTGCGCCGACGGCCTTCTCGGCGTCCGGGGCCTCCAGGGTCGGGACGACGAGGACCGGGTCCTGGCCGGCGGTGAGGACGAGGACGGTGAGGCGTTCGGTACTCACGGGCTGGTAGCCGGTGAGGTACACCAGGTCGGGTCCGGGGGCGACCAGCACGCCCGCGAGCCCGGCCTCGGCGGCGGTCTCGGCGGCGCGCGCCATCCGGGCCCGGTAGTCGTCGGCGGTGAACGGTACGGGCTGGTTCGGGCTGGACATGCGGACCTCCTGGCGACGCGACACGGCATACAGCATCCTGCCCGTACGTGCCCGTCCACGCGAGCGGGGGTCAGGTTTCCGGGTGCAGCCGTACGACGAGGCCGGCGCGGGGGCGGCCCCGTTCGACCAGTCGTGCGTTGGGTTCGTCGGACTCGGTCACCCATTGCTCCGCGTACGGCCGGGGCTTGCCGAACCGCACATGGCGGTCGACGAGCCGGCGTACCCGCAGGGCCGGTTCGAGTTCCAGGAACCAGGCCTCGTCCAGCAGCCCGTGTACGGACGCCCAGGCCCCTTCGTCGTGCAGGAGGTAATTGCCCTCGGTGACGACCAGCGGGATGTCCGGGGGTACGGGGACGGCCCCGGCGATCGGCTCCTCCAGAGCGCGGTCGAAGACGGGGGCGTACACGGTGGTTTCCGGTTCCGGCAGGCGCAGGCGCCGGAGCAGGGCCGCGTAACCGGCGGCGTCGAAGGTGTCGGGGGCGCCCTTGCGTCCGGCGCGGCCAAGCCGTTCCAACTCGGCCTGGGCGAGGTGGAAGCCGTCCATGGGAACGAGGACGGCGCGACCGTCGAGAGCGTCGACGAGCTGTGCGGCCAGGGTGGACTTCCCGGCTCCGGGCGGTCCCGCGATGCCGAGGATGCGGCGGTGGCCGGGGACGGCGAGGCGCAGGGCGCGCGCCGTCAGCTCGGTGAGTTCGCTGATGTCCATGCGGGGCATTGTCCCGCCGCGTGCCCGACGGATGTCATGGCGGTGCGGACTGTGCGGGTCCCGCAGAGGCAGGTAGTGTTACGTATAACGAACTGGCTCACCACACCATTGCCCGCCCCGTCCGAGGAGTCTCATGCCGCACATCGCCCTGGTCACCCTGGTCGTCCGCGACTACGCCGAAGCCGTCTCCTTCTACACGGACGCCCTCGGTTTCGAGCTGGTGGAGGACACCGACCGGGGCGACGGCTCGCGCTGGGTGGTCGTGCGGCCGCGCGGCACGGAGGGGACCGGGCTGCTCCTGGCCCGCGCCAAGGACGAGGCGCAGCGCGCGAGCATCGGTGCGCAGACGGGCGGCCGGGTCGGCTTCTTCCTGCACACCGAAGACTTCGCGGGCGACCACGCCCGGATGCTGGCCGCCGGGGTGCGGTTCCTGGAGGAGCCGCGGCACGAGGCATACGGATCGGTGGCGGTCTTCGAGGACCTGTACGGCAATCGCTGGGATCTGCTCCAGCCCACAGGGCCCTGACCTGCGGCGCCTGCGTCCGCGGGAGTTGTCGGTCTGTGGCAGGGCCACGACCACCGGAATCGGCAGTGAAGGCGGGCATCGGCGAACTGGCCCAGGAGGCGAAGTGGGCCGTGGCCCGTATGAAGAACCAGCCCGGCTGAAGGAACTGCCGTGCCCGTCGCGCGCCGCACGACCGGCACGGCTGAACGAACGGTCCGGGCGAGACCGTACGCAACCGGCCCGGTCGGACACCACCCCCGTCGACCGGGCACGGCGTGCGTCAGCGTGTGCCCCTGCCCTCCAGATACGCGAGCACCGCAAGCACCCGCCGGTGCACCGTGCCGTCGTCCGGTTCCAGGCCGAGCTTGGCGAAGATGGAGCCGATGTGCTTGCTCACGGCCCGTTCCGTCACCACCAGTTCGGTCGCGATGGTGCCGTTCGCCTTGCCCTGTGCCATCAGTTCCAGGACTTCGCGCTCGCGCGGAGTGAGGCTCTGCAGAGGCTGGGCCGACGACTTGCGGGTCAGCAGCTGGGTCACGACCTCGGGGTCGAGCGCCGTGCCGCCGCCCGCCACCCGGTCGAGCGCCTGGAGGAACTGGTCGACGCGGCCCACCCGGTCCTTCAGCAGATACCCGATGCCCTGGGCGCCCTGGGCGAGCAGCTCGGCGGCGTACGTCTCCTCGACGTACTGCGAGAGGACCAGGATCGGCAGTTCGGGCATCTCCGCGCGGGCGGCGAGTGCGGCGCGCAGCCCCTCGTCGCGGAAGGTGGGCGGGAGCCGTACGTCGAGCACGGCAGCGTCCGGACGGTGTTCCAGCAGGGCGGGCAGCACCTCGGGCCCGGTCGCCGCGTCGGCCACCACTTCGTGGCCCGAGCTGGTGAGCAGCAGGATCAGCCCCTCCCTCAGCAGCGCGTTGTCCTCGGCGATCACGATCCGCACGGCAGCTCCACTTCGATGTGCGTCGGCCCCCCGGTGGGGCTGTTGATGCGAGTGGTGCCGTCGAGGGCGGCGATCCGTCGCCTGATTCCGACCAGCCCGCTACCGGCGCGTTCGTCCGCGCCGCCGTGACCATCGTCGCCGATGGCCACCCGCAGGGTGCCGGGGGTCCGGTCGATCCGTACGGTCGCGGCTGTCGCACCGCTGTGTTTGCTGATGTTGGTGAGGGCCTCGGCGATGACGAAGTAGGCGGCGGCCTCGATCGCGGCCGGCAGCCGTCGCCCGTCCTCGACACCGTCGAGCTCCGCGGTGACGGGCACGCTGACGTCGGCGGCCAGCGCCCGTACCGCACCGGCCAGTCCACGGTCCGTCAGTACGGGTGGATGGATGCCGCGCACCACGTGCCGCAGTTCCGCGAGGGCCGCCTCCGCGCCGTCCTGTGCCTCGTCGAGGCGGATGCGCGCGGCGGCCGGGTCGCGGTCGAGGAGCTGTTTGGCGAGGCCGATGCGCATCGACAGGGCGACGATCCTGGCCTGGGCGCCGTCGTGCAGATCCCGTTCGATGCGGCGCAGTTCGGCGCCGTGCGCCTCGACCGCCCCGGCCCGGCTCTCGGTCAGCTGGGCGATCCGGTCGGCGAGCGCGGTGGACGGCGAGGAGGTGAGCAGGGACCGGGTCCAGCTCGCAGACAGATCCGCGAGTACGGAATGCCAGCGCAGCATCCATCCCTGGCGCGCGGGCAGCGGTGTCCCGTACTCGTCGGCGGCCCGCCGGTCCAGCAGGTGCACGACGGGCAGCGCGGCCCCGTCGACGAGGAGCCCGACCGGCCACAGCACCATCGTGAGGTAGCCGAGGACGTTGCCCATGAGCGCCTGGATCGGCAGCCAGAGCGCGTCGCGCCAGACCGTCGGGTCGGTGAGTACGCGTCGGACCCGCTCGGAGAGTTCACCGCCGTCCAGCGGTGGATACGGCGTCGGCGTGAACGGCACGCCGAGCCGCGCGGCTGCCCGGCGGCGCTCGAACTCCGCGAACCGGCGCAGCACTTTGGCGGCCTCGGGCAGGGCGGGCAGCCCGATGATCACGACGGCGAACATCAGGGCCGCCACCACAAGGAACGTGCCCACATATGCGAGCAGCGCGATCGGAATGCCGATGAACAGATAGCACGACGCATCCCACGAACGCCGGATGGCGACCGTCAGCGGGGCGGGAGTGCTGCTCATGACACAGCACGTTACGGGGGTTCACCCGCCACCGGAGTGGGGGCCTCCCCCTGACCGTGGTGGAGCTGGCTGAACCCCCTGTCCGGGAGCGCGCACCCTCGCCCGGACACCCCCTTCTTCATAGCGTTTGTGCAGGTCGGAAAGTATGAGGCAGAGAAGGAACGGTGGAGTCGACGGTGGACACGATCACAGCGGTGCGGGCGACCGCGCTGAGTCTGGAGTCGGTGAGCCGGCGCTACGGGCGCCGCGGCGACCGGGAGACGGTCGCGCTCGACGCGGTGAGCTGTGCGGTCCCGGCCGGGAGCTTCACCGCGGTGGTGGGCCCCTCGGGATCGGGGAAGAGCACGTTCCTGCAGTGCGCGGCGGGCCTGGACCGTCCGACATCGGGGACGGTACGGGTCGGGGGCACGGATCTCGGCGCGCTGACCGAGGCCGCGCTGACCCGGCTGCGCCGGGACCGCATCGGTTTCGTCTTCCAGTCGCACGCCCTGAATCTGGTGCCTTCGCTGAACATCGAGGAGAACGTCGTGCTGCCGCTGGTGCTGGCGGGCGCCGATCCGGCGGACGAACGGGTGCTGGCCCGCGGCCGGGATCTGCTGGCCCGGGTCGGCCTGGCGGGCCGCGGCGGGCAGGGCCCCGCGACGCTCTCCGGCGGCCAGCAGCAACGGGTCGCGGTGGCACGGGCACTGGTGACCGAGCCCGATGTGATCTTCGCGGACGAGCCGACGGCGTCCCTGGACCCGGAGTCGGCGTCGCTGGTGCTCGGTCTGTTGCGGGACGCGGTACGGATCGACGGCCGTACGGTCGTCATGGTCACCCATGATCCGGTGGCGGCGAGCTGGGCGGACGCCGTGCTGACGATGGACGGCGGCCGGCTGCGATGAGCACGAGTACGGGCATGGGCACGAGTACGGACACGCGAAGGCCTCACGCGGATGTGCGGTCCGGGGTGCGGCGGGCGTCGGCGTTCCTCGCCCGGCGTTCACTGAAGACCCATCGCCGGGCGTGGGCGGCGGTGTTCGCGGCGACGACGGCCGCGGCCGCGCTGATCGGCGCGTTCGCCTTCGTCCTGGGTTCGCTGCTGCCGGCGCAGCCGCCGGTGGAGCGCTATGCGGGGGCCGACGCGGTGGTGGCGGCCGATCAGAAGGTGACGTACACGGCGAAGCCGTGGGGCAGCGAGCCGCAGACCGCGACGACGTATCTGCCGGAACGGGTCCGTCTCGACCGCTCGGCGATGCAGCAGGCGGCCGCCGCCGACGGGGTCGCGAAGGCGGTCGCGGACGACTCGGTGCCGGTGATCATGAGCGGCCGGAGCACCGGCACCGGGCCCGCCGGGCCCGCCGGACCCGGCGGGGCAGGCGGGGCAGGCGGGGCAAGCGCGGCAGGCGGGGCAGGCGCGGCTTCGGCTGTCGGCCGGTCCTGGGAGTCCGCCGTGCTCACTCCGTACCGGCTGACGGACGGACACGCGCCGAGGACGTCCACCGAGGTGGTCATCGACCGCGCGCTGGCGGCCGCTGCCGGGAGCAAGCCCGGCAGCCATGTGACATTGCAGTTTGACGGGGCTCCCCGCCCGTACACCGTGAGCGGCGTCGCCGACACCGTGCACCGGGGCGCCGCCCCCGCCGTCTTCTTCACCGAGCAGCGGCTGACCGCCCTGGCCGGGCACCCCGGCACGGTCGACGCCATCGGCATCGTCGCCGAGAAGGGCGTCTTGGCCGGCCCGCTGCGGGCGTCACTGGAAGCGGCGCTGCCCGACCGTGCGCACGGCGACCGCGGGATCCGGGTCCTCACCGGCTCGGAGCGTGGGCAGGCCGAGTACGTGGGCGCGCTCGGCGCCCGCGGCGATCTGCTGCCCCTGCTCGCCTCCATCGCCGGAACCGTCCTCATGGTGGCGCTCCTGGTGATCGCGACCACTCTCTCCCAGGCGGTCCACCAGCGCTCCGGCGAACTGGCGTTGCTGCGCGCGGTCGGGGCGACGCCCCGGCAGCTCAGGTCGGCCGTCGGACGTGAGGTGAGCCGGGTGACCGGCGTCGCGGCGGTGCTGGGCGGAATCGGTGGCGTACCGCTGGGGCTGCTGATGCGGTCGCTGCTGACCACGGATCCGCTGCCGCTGCCCGTGCCGGTGTGGCTGCCGTTCGCCGCGGGAGCCACGGCCGCGGTGCTCGTCGCGCTCGCGGCGCGTCCGGTGTCGATGCTCGCCGCCAGGTCCATCACCCGGCTGCGGCCCGCCGCGGCACTGGGCGCGGCCCGTGCGCCCGAGCCGAGCGAGCCGGGCCGGGTGCGTACGGTCGCCGGAGTGGTGCTGGCCGTGGCGGGTGCCGGTTCGGCGGGCGCGGCAACGGCGCAGGGCGGACAGGCCGCCGCGGTGGCCGCCTCGGGTGCGGCGACCTCGCTGATCATCGCGGTGGCGCTGCTCGGTCCGTGGATCGCCCGGGTGGCGATGCGGGTGCTCGGTACGCCGGTACGGCGTGCGGGCGGGGTCTCCGGCTTCCTGGCCGCCAGGTCCGCCGCCGCGCACCATCGGCGGCTCGGTGCGGCGATCACCCCGATCGTGCTGGTCGTCGCGTTCGTCTGCGTACAGCTGGCGGCCGGTTCGACGATGGAGCGGGCCGCCGACCGGCAGGCCGCTGCCGCGCTCCGGGCGGACCTGGTGGCGACGGGCCCGGCCGCCGGGCTGCCGGCCGGTGCGGCGCGGGCGGTGCGCGAGGCTCCCGGGGTGACGGCGGCGACCGGCGTGCTGCGCTCCAGCGTCGTCCTCGCGCATCGCGAGATGGGCGACCCGAAGCTGGACCGGTTTCCGGTGCTGGGTGTGACGGCGGACCAGCTCTCCGGCACGCTCGATCCGCATGTCACCGCCGGTGATCTGGCGGACCTCACCGGCAGGGACACGGTCGCGGTCGGCAAGGACCGGGCCGCCGACCTCGACATCGGCACCGGTGACACGGTGAAGCTCCGCCTCGGCGACGGTACGGAGGTACGGCTCCGCGTGGTCGCGCTCTACGAACGGGCCCTGGGACTTGGCGAGTTCATGCTGCCGCGCGAGTCCCTGGCCGGACATGTCACGGCACCGCGCGACCAGCAGGTCCTGATCCGCTCGGCAAACGGCGGACCGGCTGCGACCGCTGCGGTCCGGCGCGCCCTCGCCCCGTACACGGGTGCGCAGGTCCGTACCGCGACGGCGGACGACGTACGGATCGCCCCATCGGTGTCGGACGAGGACAACGCCATGATCATCATCGGTGTCGGGGTGATCGGCGGCTTCGCCCTGCTCGCGGTGGTCAGCACGCTGTCCTTGATCACGGTGGGCCGCCGCCCCGAGTTCCGCCTCCTGCGGATGGTCGGCGCGGGCCGTCGCCAGGTGAGGCGGATGCTGGTCCTGGAGACGGGCCTGGTGGCGGTGACAGGCCTGACGGTCGGCACCCTGGTCGCGGCGGTCCCCCTGGTGGCGTTCGCGGTGTCGGTAACCGGTTCGGTGCCGTATCTGCCGCCGGCCCAGTACGGGGTGCTGGCGCTGGCCGTGACGGTGGCGGCGGGTGCGGGGTCGCTGTGGCCGGGTGCGTCCGGCGGCCGGTTCGTTCTCAAGCATCGACGGTGAGCGTGTACGGCGCCGGTCAGGCCCAGCAGACCTGACCGGCAGCGGGGCGTGTGCTACTTGGACCGACCGGCAATTGGGGGCGGCGTCGCGGGGCCGGGCACGCACTCCCCCAAGGCCTCAAGGGCCAGGGGGACCCCCTCCCGCGTTGTCGTCAATCACCATGTTCCCCGAGCTCTCGGCTTCGCTCGAGCAGGGGAGGCCCCATCCGCCATGCCTCATTCCTCCGCCTTGCAGCTGCACGCACCGAACCCCGCTCCTTCTTCCACCCTCCAATTGCCGGTCGGTCTTAGCCGCTGTCTTCCCGCCTCGCGTCGCCCGCCCCCCGGGCCCGCGTCACGGCGAAGCCGGCAGCGGCAGCGCCGTCTCCCGTGCCGCCGCCGCGGCCAGCGCGTCGAGCACCGGCGCGATCAGCGGATGTCCCTCCGCCCCGTGCCGCACCGCGGCGAAGACCCGGCGGGTCGGCGCGCTGCCCTCCACCGGCCGGACCACCACCCCCGTGAGGTCCATTCCGCGCAGCGCGGACCTCGGCACCAGCGCCACCCCGGCGCCCGCGCCGGCCAGCGCGACCACCGCGCGGAAGTCGTCCGAGGAGTGCTCCAGCCTCGGCTGGAACCCGGCGAACTCGCAGGCCAGGACCACCACGTCATGGCACGGGTTGCCGGGGTACGGGCCGATCCACGGGTCCTTCTCCAGGTCGGCGATCGCCACCTGTTCCTGGCCGGCCAGCCGATGGCCGACCGGCAGCACCGCGTCGAACGGCTCCGAGTACAGCGGCACCCGGGTCAGCCGCCGGTCGTCCTCGTCCGGCGCGCCCCGGTACTCCACGGCGACCGCGACATCGACCTGCCGGTCCAGCACCATCGGCACACTCGCGTCACCCTCGGCGTCCTGGACGCGGACCCGGATGCCGGGCGCGGTGAGGGTCAGTTCGGCGATCGCGGGAGCGAGGACCAGGCCGATGCCGGTGGCGAACGCGGCGACCGTGACCGTACCGGCGTCCCCCGCGCTGTACGCGGCGAGCTCCGCCTCGGCCCGTTCCAGCTGGGCCAGGACGGCATTGGCGTGGGTGAGCAGGATCTCCCCGGCGACGGTGAGCCGGGCGCCGCGCGCGTTGCGTTCGACCAGCCGGTGTCCGGTCTCCTGCTCCAGCGCGGCGAGCTGCTGGGAGACCGCGGAGGGCGTGAGATACAGCGCGGCGGCCGCGGCAGTCACCGTACGGTGGTCCGCCACCGCACGGAGAATGCGCAGCCGCCGTGCATCGATCATGTGCCCCATTGTCCCAGGTCATGGAGGTGACCCCGGCGCCCGGGTGGCGGAGCCGGGCGTTACTCCCCCAGCACGGCCCGCGCGTCCACGAACGCGTCCACGGCCCGGTTCACATCCGCCGTGGAGTGCGCGGCGGAGAGCTGGACGCGGATACGGGCCGCGCCCTGCGGGACGACCGGGTACGAGAACCCGATCACGTACACACCACGCTCCAGGAGCAGCTCCGCCATCCGGCCTGCCTTCGCCGCGTCCCCGATCATGACGGGGGCGATGGCGTGGTCGCCGGGCAGGATGTCGAAGCCTTCCTCGGTCATCCGGGTACGGAAGAGCGTGGTGTTGGCGTTGAGCCGCTCGCGCAGGTCGCCGGCCGCCTCCAGCAGGTCCAGGACCTTGAGCGAGGCCGCCGCGATGACCGGGGCGAGGGTGTTGGAGAAGAGGTACGGGCGGGAGCGCTGGCGCAGCAGCGCGACGATCTCGGCGCGGGCCGCGACGTAGCCGCCGGACGCGCCGCCGAGCGCCTTGCCGAGGGTGCCCGTGATGATGTCGACGCGGTCCATCACGTCGTGCAGCTCGGGCGTGCCGCGGCCGCCGGGGCCGACGAAGCCGACGGCGTGCGAGTCGTCGACCATGACCATGGCGTCGTAGCGCTCGGCCAGGTCGCAGATCTCGCGCAGCGGGGCGACGTATCCGTCCATCGAGAAGACGCCGTCGGTGACGACGAGTCGGCGCCGGGCCCCGGACGCCTCCTTGAGCTGTGTCTCCAGGTCGGCCATGTCGCGGTTGGCGTAGCGGAAGCGCTTGGCCTTGGAGAGGCGGATGCCGTCGATGATGGAGGCGTGGTTGAGGGCGTCGGAGATGACCGCGTCCTCCGGGCCGAGGACGGTTTCGAAGACGCCGCCGTTGGCGTCGAAGCAGGAGGAGTAGAGGATCGTGTCCTCCTGGCCGAGGAACGTGGAGAGCCGCTGCTCCAGCTCCTTGTGGACCTCCTGGGTGCCGCAGATGAAGCGGACCGAGGCCATGCCGTAGCCCCAGCGGTCGAGCGCCTGGTGGGCGGCGGCGATCACCTCGGGGTGGTCGGCGAGGCCCAGGTAGTTGTTGGCGCAGAAGTTGAGCACCTCGCCGGGGCGGCCGCCCGCGGTGACGGCGACGGTCGCGGACTGCGGGGTGCCGATCACGCGCTCGGGCTTGTGCAGTCCGGCGGCCCGGATCTCGTCGAGGGTGGTACGCACGTCGTCGCGTACGGAGTCGAACATGAAGGGTGTCTCCCAGCTGTCTACGGTGGCGTCGTCTACGGAGGCGTCGGGTCAGGAGGTCCAGTCGAGGATGACCTTGCCGCCGCGGCCGCTCGCCGCGTCGTCGAAGGCCGCCTCGAAGTCGCGGTAGCCGTACCGGCCGGTGATCACGGGGGCGAGATCGAGGCCGCCCTCCAGCAGTACGGACATGGCGTACCAGGTCTCGTACATCTCGCGGCCGTAGATGCCCTTGATGGTGATCATCGAGGTGACGATGCGGGACCAGTCGACGGGGAACTCCTCGGACGGGAGCCCGAGCATGGCGATCCGGCCGCCGTTCGTCATGTTCTCGATCATGTGGCGCATCGCCTCGGGCCGCCCGGACATCTCCAGGCCGATGTCGAAGCCCTCGCGCAGTCCGAGGCGCTTCTGCCCGTCGAAGATGGTCTCCTCGCTGACGTTGAGAGCGAGGCTGACGCCGACCTTCCGGGCCAGTTCCAGCCGGGCCTCGCTGACGTCGGTGATGACGACGTTACGGGCCCCGGCGTGCCGGGCGACCGCCGCCGCCATGATGCCGATCGGTCCGGCGCCGGTGATCAGTACGTCCTCGCCGACCAGCGGGAACGACAGCGCGGTGTGCACGGCGTTGCCGAACGGGTCGAAGATCGCGGCGACGTCGAGGTCGACGGGGGCCCGGTGGACCCACACGTTGGACGCGGGCAGGGCGACGTACTCGGCGAAGGCCCCGTCCCGGCCGACACCGAGCCCGACCGTGGAGCGGCACAGGTGACGGCGCCCGGCCAGACAGTTGCGGCACTTCCCGCAGACCAGGTGGCCCTCGCCGCTGACCAGGTCACCGACGGTGATGTCGACGACATCGGCGCCGGTCTCCGCGACCTCGCCGACGAACTCGTGTCCGAGGACGAGCGGGGTGCGTACGGCCTGCTGGGCCCAGCCGTCGTAGTTCCGGATGTGCAGATCGGTGCCGCAGATGCCGGTGCGGAGCACCTTGATCAGTACGTCCGAGGGGCCGATCTCCGGCTCGGGCACGTCCATCAGCCAGAGTCCCGGCTCGGCCTTCTGCTTCACGAGTGCCTTCACGGCTGCGGCTCCCTGCGCTGTACGGCGTTGAGTCCCCGGGCCGGGGGCAGCATGGGGGGAAGCCTGCGGCCCGGGGAAGAATGAGAGGGACGGCATGGCAGCGCGCGTCGATCGGCTGCCGCGCTCCATCCTCTGCCGTCACGGAGAAATCTGCCGCACCCCGCGCCACAGGTCCATCGAGGATTTCTTAAGCGCGCCCGCAGCTCCGCTTCATGCCCCGCACCGCACGGCCCGGAGGCCGACCGCCTCCCGAACAGGCAGAACAGGTGGCCGGCCCCCGCGGACGTGCCCGTGATCAGTCGCCGAGCTCCTGCGGCGGTCCCGGCCCGGCACCTCATCGGGTGCCAGGACGCGGCTGTCGCCCGGGTACGGCTTGGTCCATCCGGTGGACGCGTACCAGGTGATCCGGTTCAGCTGGGCCGGGTTCACCTGGTCCTCGAAGGGGTGGGAGCCGCCGGTGGTCTTCGCCTGGATCGTGCTCCAGGCCTCCCACTGCGCGGCGGCCTCCCGCAGATGCGCGGGTACCTGCGGGCGCTGCGCACCGCTGTCGGCCGCCTTCGCGGCAGCTGCCGAGGCCGGCTGCTTCAGCAGCTTCGCCCAGTCGTTGCTGACGAAGACCCGGTGAATGAGCGCGCCGAGCTGTCGCTCGGACGGCATCGGGAAGGTGGTGACGGAGGCGCCGGGGTGACATGGTGCTCGTGCCGGGGATCGATTCCAAGGAAGTGGCTGCACGCATGAGGTGAGGGAGTCCAACGTCAGTGTGTGAGAACGGGCCCGCGTGCAGCGAGAGCGACTGACGCACGCCGGTCCCGGTTCCGGCCCCCGACGGCGCAAGCCAGGCCGGAACGGGTCACGGGTCGCGCGGTGTGACCAGCCCGAGGTCGTACGCGGCGATGACGGCCTGCACGCGATCGCGGGCGCCGATCTTGGCCAAGAGGTTGCTGACGTGCTTCTTCACGGTTGATTCGGTCAGGTGGAGGTGCTCGGCGATCTCGCTGTTGGACATGCCGTGCGCGATCGCGATGAAGACGTCGCGCTCACGGGCACTGAGTTCGTACGGCAGCGGCTGCGGGGTGCGTCGAGCGTCGGCGGGTCTCTGCAGGAGGTGGGTGTTGAGGAGTCGGCGCGTCATCCGGGGAGAGATGACGGCGTCGCCGGCGGCCACGGAGTGGATGGCGGAGAGCAGTTCGTCAGGGCGCGCGTCCTTGAGGAGGAAGCCGCTGGCTCCGGCGCGCAGCGCGTCGTACGCGTACTCGTCGAGGTCGAACGTCGTCAGCACGATGACGCGGCTGCGTGCACCCGAGGCCACGATCCGGTGGGTGGCCTCGATGCCGTCGATGCCCGGCATGCGTACGTCCATGAGCACCACGTCGGGCCGCAGATCGGCGGTCATCCGGACGGCCTGGAGGCCGCCCTCGGCCTCACCGACGACGGTGACGTCGGGGCGGTTGGCCAGGAGCATGGTGTAGCCCATGCGCTGGAGCGGCTGGTCGTCGACGATCAGGACCGTGGTCACGAGGGCTCGCTCTCGTCTTCGGGCGTTCCGGGTGAGTCGTGCAGGGTGGCGCGCAGGGTCCACCCGCCGTGGGGGTCGGGGCCGGCGGCGATGTCGCCGTCGAAGAGGGCCACGCGCTCCTTCATACCGATCAGCCCGTGGCCCCCGCCGGGCGCGGGGGGTGTGTCGTCGGGGCGGCGTCGAGGTCCGGTGTCGGAGACGGTGACATCGACGCGGTCGGCGTCCCGGCGCACGCAGATGGCGAGGGGCGCGCCGGGCGCCGCGTACTTGAGCGCGTTGGTCACGGCTTCCTGGACGATGCGGTAGGCGGCAAGCTGGAGTCCGGGGCTGATCGTGTCCGTGTTCTCGGGTAGGTCGAGGCGTACGGGGCTGCCCGTCGCGCGGACCCGGTCGGCGAGGGCGGGCATGTCCCGGAAGCCGGGCTGAGGAGCCAGTTCCGGGCTGTCGTCGTCCGGTCCGCGCATGACGCCGACGAGACGGCGCAGCTCGGTCAGCGCCTGGCGGCTGCTTTCGGCGATCATCCGTGAGGCCCGTGCCGTCTCGGTGGGGTGGGACGCGGCGAGATGCGCCGCGCCGTCGGCGAGGCTGACGATGACCGCCAGACTGTGTCCGACGATGTCGTGCAGTTCCCTGGCCATGCGCGCGCGTTCCGCGGCGACGGCTCGCTCGGCGCTTTGGCGCCGTTCCAGTTCCAGTTGCTCCGCCCGGGCCTCGAGCGTCGTGATGTGCAGCAGACTGCCCCGCAGCGCGAGGCCGGACAGGACTGCCGCGGTGACCATACCGACGAGGGAGGCGACGCCCGCGACACCGGTGTGGAAGCGGAACCCCGCGGTCACCAGTGCGGCCGTCGTCGCGGCCCAGGCCCAGAAGCTGTTGCGGGGGCGCGTGTGCAGCCCGACGTTGAACAGCGCCGGCACGATGACGATGCCGCCGCTGAGCCACACACCCTGCATCCACTGGCCGAACGAGACCGAGACGATGACGGCCGTCACGACGAGCGGAGCGCGACGCCGCCACCACAGCGGGACGATGAGCGGAATCTGCATCGCCAGGACCGTCGCCTCGGACAGCTCGGCGGAATGGATGTGCAGAAACTGCGGCTGATAAGGGCCGGCCAGCGCGTCGGGCAGGCCGGTGAGGAGAAACGCGGCCACGACCACCAGGTCCCACACGCCTGGCGCGCGCCTGTCGAACGCACGGACCCGGGCGGCGCCGGTGCGCAGGAAACCCAGAAGGGCGGAGCGCCCGCCGTGTCCGCGCGGGGAGCCGTCGGGGCGGTCTGCGCGGGTCTGGGGGCGTCCGCTCCTCATGGCTCTCTCTCGTTCAGGTCACACGTCGCTGCGGGTGAGGCGTATCGCCCCCGCGGCCAGTGCGACGACCGCCCACGTGGTCAGGACGCTCGCACCGACTCCGGGACTCAACAGGTCGCCGCCACTGTGCAAGGCCATCATCGCCCGTCCCGCGTGGCCGGGCAGGTAGGGGATCACGGTGTCGGCGACGCTCGCCGGCAGGATGAAGGTGAGACTGTCGATCACGAACAGCACGCCCGCGATCACCGCGACCCCGCCCGCCACGGACCGCAGCAGGAAACCGAGCGCCACCCCGACCACGCCCACGAGGGCGAGGTACGCCACCGTCCCGGCCAGTGTGCGCAGGACGCCTTCGTCGGACAGCGACAGACCGAACGCGGTTCCGTCCAGGGCGGTGGCGCCGGCGAGGAACGTCAGCAGGACGGTGACGCCCGCGACAACGAGTGACGCGGCAGCGAACACCAGGGCCTTCGCCCACAGGACGGGGGTGCGGCGGGGCACGGCCGACATGGTCGAACGGATCATGCCGTTGCCGTACTCACCCGCGCTGAAGATGACGCCGAGGACACCGAAGCACAGCTGGGCGAGCATGGCACCGTTCGTCGCCAGCGAGACTCCGTCCGTGCCGGCCTCGGCGGGTGTCTTGCCCGCCGGGTCGAAGACGAAGCAGGCGACAGTGCCGATGACGACCATCAGGAACACGGCAAGGCCCATGGTGAACCAGGTGGAGCGCACACTCCAGAGCTTGATCCACTCGGAGTGGAGGACGCGGGGGAACGCGACCTTCGCACGGGGTGCGGTGGTGCCCGCAGCGGTGACGGCGCTCACAGCGTGACCTCTTCCATGTCGGCGGTGACGTACTCGGCGCTGTCGCGGGTGAGCTCCATGAACGCCTCTTCGAGCGAGCTCCCCCGAGGCGTGAGTTCCACCAGCGCGATGTCGTGGGCGGCCGCGACGCGCCCGATGTTCCGGGAGTCGAGACCCTCGATGAACAGCCGGCCCGCGCCGGGCCCGGCGGTCACTGTCACGCCAGGGACGGCCAGCAGGTCGTACAGGCGGTCGGCGTCGTCTGTGACGACCTCGACTCCCTTGCCGCCCGCGCTACGCACGAACTCGTCCATGCTGCTGTCGGCGAGCAGCCGTCCCTTGCCGATGACGACCAGCCGCTCGGCGGTCACGGCCATCTCGCTCATGAGGTGGGAGGAGACCAGGACGGTGCGCCCTTCCCGGGCGAGACGCTGCAGCAGCTGCCGCACCCACAGCACCCCCTCGGGGTCGAGGCCGTTGACCGGCTCGTCGAGCATCACCACCGCGGGGTTGCCGAGCAGGGCGGCCGCGATACCGAGCCGCTGCCCCATCCCCAGCGAGAACTTCCCCGCCCGCTTGTCCGCGACTGCCTGAAGACCGACGAGGTGCAGCACCTCGTCGACCCGCTTCGCGGAGATGCCGTGCGTGGCGGCGAGGATCCGCAGGTGATTGCGGGCCGTACGCCCCGGGTGCACCGCCTTTGCATCGATGAGGGCGCCGATCTCGTGCAACGGGGCGGGGAGCTGCGCGTACCGCTTTCCGTTGACCGTCACCGATCCCGAGGTCGGCGTGTCCAGACCAACGATCATGCGCATCGTGGTGGACTTGCCGGCGCCGTTGGGACCGAGGAATCCGGTGACGGTCCCCGGCTTGAGGGAGAAGCTGAGACGGTCCACGACCGTCTTGTCTCCGTAGCGCTTGGTGAGCTGCTTCGCCTCGATCATGACCTCGAACTCTCGTTGTCGCTGTGTTCACCTGGCGCTTTCACGCTACGCACGGTCACAGCGGTGGAGCATGGGTCGCAGGTTCCGTCTGTTGGGCCGCACCGGTACGGAAGTACCAGTGGGGTGCGGCTCGCGACCGAGGCGTGGAACGCGGGGCGCACTATCCACAGTGCCGTCACTCGGCGGGCAGCTGCGGGTCCACCTGGATCTCGGGACCGGGTCCGCCCCCGGGCGGACGCTTTCCGGCCGGCATCGAGCCGACGTGGTCCAGGCCGACCGTCGCGGCGGCCAGGGGGCGCGGGTCGATCACGCGGTCCGCGTAGGCGCGCACGGTCGCGGCGAGGCCCGCGGACGCCGACAGGATCCCGACGGCTGTCACATCCTTGAGGGCGAGCGTGCGGGTGTCGACGTGCCGGCCTCACCTGCGAGCCCGACGTAGACAATCCGTCAGTCGGTGCTCGGGGAGGGCGACACGGTGCGTGGCCGGGGGGCGCTGCGCCCGGGTCAGCGGGCGGCCGTCGGCGGCGCGCCCTGCGGGGCGGGAAGCGTCCGTCCCAGGCGGGAGCTCACCGCTCGCCCGTGTCCGGGGCCTTGAAGACACGCGGCTCACGACGCGCGCCAGCCGCTCCAGCGCAGAACCGAAACTTTGACCACCGGTCCGCCGGGCGGCAGGTCGGCGTACTGCTGGTATTTCGCCGTGAGCAGGCCGATGCAGCGAGCTGCCTCGGGGGACCGGTCCGGCGACGGGAGCACTCGGGCTTCGCCATCGGCCCGGACCCACCACAGGCAGCCCCAGTCCTCCTCGTAGTGGTCGGTGAGCAGGCAGACCGACGGGTTGGCGGCGATGTTGGCCAGACGCTTCAGCCGCGTCGTCCGCTTCGGTTTGTGGTCCACGGCCAGCATCACCGCGTCGCCGTCCAGAGCGAACACCACCGGAACCAGGTGCGGGCGGCCCTCCGTGTCGGCCGTCGCAAGGTGGGCGACGCGCGCCGCGGCGAACCGCTCCCGTGCCTCAGCACCCATCAGAGCAGGCATCGCACCCCATTCCAGCAGTCACGGCGGTTACGGACTTTTCGGATCGGCCCCACATTCCCGAGGCGCAGCGGTATCCGGCGCCTCAGCGGTACCGGGCAGCGACTTCGGCCAGTCGGTCCAGATACTCCAGCGTCTCCCGTTCAGGCATCGTCGGTACGTAGAACAGCAGCCTCTCGACCCCCAGACCGATGTAGCCCTCGATCTGCTCGGGATCGTCGGTAGCCGCGTACACCGTCACCGGCACCTCGCGGTCGGCGAGGGCGCGCAGCCGCTCGATCTGCGGACCGAGCTCCTGCGGCGACACGCTGTTGGCCAGCCACGCGTCTCCGAGCTGCGCCACCCGTCGGAAGGCGCCCTCGCCGCCGCCGACGTAGATCGGCGGATGGGGGCGCTGCACGGGCTTGGGCCAGGCGTAGGCCGGATCGAAGTTCACGAACTCGCCGTGGAACTCGGCCTTCTCCTCGGTCCACAGCTCCCGCATGGCCCGCAGCCGCTCGTCGGTGAGCCGGCCCCGGGTGGAGGGGTCGGTGCCGTGGTCCCTCATCTCCTCACGGTTCCAGCCGACACCGACGCCGAGAATCACGCGGCCACCGGAGACCAGGTCGAGCGACGCCACCTCCTTCGCCGTGATGATCGGGTCGCGCTGCGGGATCAGCGCGATGCCGGTCCCCAGCAGCAGCCGCTCGGTCACCACACCGATCGCGGTCAGGGCCACGAAGGGGTCGAGGGTGCGGTAGTAGATCTCCGGCAGCTCACCACCCCCCGGGTAGGGCGTCTCGCGGCTCGCCGGGACATGGCTGTGCTCGGCGATGAACAACGAGTCGAACGTGCGTTCCTCAAGGGCGGTCCCGAGCGAGGTCGGGCCGATGCCCTGGTCGGTGATGAAGGTCGAGATCCCGAATTTCACGACAGCTCCTCAAAGGGTCGGGTACGGGATGGCACGGGTGGCACAGATCCCTGACTACCCGCCCCGGGTGATCCCGCCCCCATGACCACCCGGGAGAACCATCACGGAGCAGGATTCCCGGCCCGCGGTCGCAACCAAGGGCCAGGGCACCGGCGACCACTTCGCGCCCCCTGCTCGGCCCGGCCGTGGACCCGTTCGCGGGTGGAGTCGGCGTCGATGAAGGCAACCTCGCCCCCGCCGGACAGCAGTGGGGGGTGCGCGGTCGGTTCTGACAGGTACTTCCGTTGCACGGAGTTCAGTTGAAGCGCGTGGTTATGGGTGAAGGAGCGGAGGAATGTGCCCAGCGTGGACGGTGCACGTATCCCGCCGGACAAGACCGGCCTCGCGCCGTGGCGCAGAACGTCCAGGTCATCGATTGCTGTCCACTCCGGCAGCCAAGCCCCCGGCGATGCTCACGACCTGGGCATGCGCCGACGCGCCCTCGCTGCTGTTCGCGCCGGTCAGTTCCACTTTCTCGGGGTGCCGGTAAGACTCGGGGTGCCGGTAAGAACCGTGTCACCAGCCGCAAACGGCGGTGATCAGTCCTCTGACCTGGAGGGTCGGGGCAGTTCTGCCGTGCTGGTCGACTCGGCGAGCGCGAGACGGCCGCCCTTCAGTTCGGGAACGGGTGCGAGGAGATCGGAGGTGTCGTCGTCCTGGGGTGGCTGCACACGCCAGATCGTACAGAAAAGGGTGCTGCTCAAGTTCTTGAGCACGTCGACTTTCTGACACCGTTTTATGGGCATGATCCGGGGCCGATCCGGCCACGAGTTCTCGCTTACCGATCTTGCTCATCAATCGGTCGATTTCTGAACGCGAGGGGCTACGTCGGAACTTGGAATGCTTCACAACAACTCTTTTGAAACAACTGTTGTAGGTCTACGCTCTGCGCATGGTCGCTTCCTCTGCTGCATCCCCTGAGTCCTCAGGACGAGACATCGAGCTCGACACCGCTGACTTGCGCGTGCTCGCTCACCCGTTGCGCTTGAACGTCCTCACCCTGCTGCGAGAGCGTGGTCCGTCCACTGCCACCCGGATCTCCGACGAGCTCGGCATCAACCCTGGCGCGGCGAGCTATCACCTGCGCCGCCTTGCCTCGGGCGGGCTCATCGTGGAGGAGCCGGACCGTGGCACCGGGCGCGAGCGGTGGTGGAAATCTGCCCATCGCCAGTCGATCCACGATCCCGCGGCCGCGCCTGCGGAGCAGCGCGAGGCCGGACGCGCGTACACACATGCGGTCGCCCTTGCCGCTGCGGATCGTCTGCGCAGGGCTGCGCACGAGGTGCCGCTGCTCTCTCAGGAGTGGCTCGACGTCACTACCTACGGCGACTTCCTTCTGTACTTGACCCCGGGCGACGTGGACCGGATGCGGGCCGAGATCTTTGAGGTGATCTCGCGATATCGGCATGAAGAGAGTGAGGCGCCTGAAGGGTCCTCTCCGGTAGCGCTGCAAGTGCAGGCGTTTCCGGTGCCTGGCACGGCGCTGCCGTTGGCCGGTGAGGCGTGAACGCGCACGGCATAGCTGCGTCCGCGCGGCCCGCCTACCGGGACGTCAACGTTCTGCGCTGGCTTACCGCGTACACGGCCTCGGTCACTGGCGACGTTGTGTACTTCCTCGCCCTGTCCTGGGCGGCCGCACGCGCTGGCGGGCCGTCGCAGGTGGGCCTGGTGGTCTCTGCCGGAGCTCTTCCCCGTGCGGTGCTCATGCTCGGCGGTGGTGTGGTGGCCGACCGGTTCGGGCCGCGCCGGGTTGCTGTCGTCAGCGACGCGGTTCGCTGCGCGGTGATCCTTGCCGCCGCCGCGGCAGTCATGCTGGCGTCCCCGAGCGTGTGGCTGCTGGCCGCGGTCGCGTTGATCTTCGGCGTGGTGGACGCGGTATTCATGCCGGCGGTGGGCGCGCTCCCGCCACGTATTACGGCACCTGAGCAGCTCGCCCGGGTCCAGGGGATGCGCGGGTTGTCGATCCGGCTGAGCAATGCCGTCGGCCCCCTCCTGGCAGGAGCCGTGCTGGTGATCGGCGGTACGGCCGGTGCGTTCACAGCCGCAGGCGCTCTCTTCGCTCTCTCGCTCGTCACTCTGCTCACCCTGCGGACTACTTCTTTAACGGAGGTATCTCAGCGCGGCTCCGCCTGGCATGAACTGCGTGACGGTTTGCGATACGTCCGCCGCCACCGGATGCTCGCCCCGCTTGTCACGATGATCGGGCTGAGCGAGATGTGCTTCAGCGGCCCGGTCGCCACCGGCCTGGTCCTCCTGGCCGACGAACGCGGCTGGGGCGCCTCGGGCATGGGGTGGATCGCGAGCGCATTCAGCGTCGGCGCCGCAGCTTCGGCCTTGCTGCTCACCGTCTCGACCCGGATACCGCGCGCCGGGCTGGCGATGTGTGGCGCGCTGCTCGTCACCGCTGTGGGAGCGGTCGCCTTGGGGCACGCGCCCTCACTGCCCATCGCCGTCATGTTCGGCTTCTCGATCGGACTGACCAGCGGGTTCACGACTACCGTGACCGGCGCGTTCGTCCAGACGGAGACAGACCCCCGCTACCTCGGACGGGTCACCTCGGTCACGACTCTGTGCACGCTGGGCCTTGCGCCCGTGCTTTTCCCTGCCGTCGGCATCACGGTGGCCCTGTGGGGAGCGGAGGTGTTCTTCATCGGATGCGGTGCGATCAGCCTGCTTGCCGCAGCGCTCGGCCTCTCTGTCCCCCTGATACGACGCGCCGAACTCCACCCGCCCAGGCCCGCATCGCCGGCTGGCCCGTGACAGGACTGGACCGGCTCACGCGTCCATACGTTCGTCGGCCGGTGCCTCATCGGCCGCCGTACGGGGGCCGGGCATCGCGACCGCGGTGAGGTTGAGGCGGGCATCCATGTCGAGGTTGACCTCGCCGTAGGGGCGTACGTGGGACCAGAACAGCGGGGTCAGGCCGCGCCTGTCGGCGGGCGTGAGGAGGTCGGCCCACTCCGGTTCACCCATGATGTCCTGGAGCATCAGGGTGTTCACGTAGACCAGGGCGGATTGCAGGATGCGCAGGCACAGGACGAACATCTCCTGCTCGTCGCGCCGGTTGGACGCGATCTCTCCGCCCTTGCCGTACGCGATCACGGAGTTGGCGCCGTTGGAGGACTCCATGACGTTCAGGCCCTCCTCGATCTCCCGCTGGAGGTCTCGCAACCGCAGAGAGAGCTTCACCCGCCGCAGCCGTACGGCCTCGGACTCACCCACACGAGTGACGCCCGCGCGAGATCACCGCCCTTTGCGGCTGGTGACAGCGTTCTTACCGGCACCCCTTCTCGGTCACCAGGTGCGGCAGACCGCACCGCTCGGACCGCCGCTTGGCTGGTTAATTCGCCATTGGGCGTGCGTGTATCAGCTCGACCTGATCATTCCGAATGATGATTGCGTCATCCGGGATGAACCCGGGCCGTCCGACCATCCGTATCCACCACTATCGGGAGTAGTGACCATGGGCAAGCTGCACGGGAATCGAACCTTTCGTTGATGGCGGCAGAGCGCAGATCTGATACCGCAACGGCGCATCCGACAGTGCCGTTCGGTTCGCGGGCCCCGTCGTGACCACCGTGGAAACCACCCGCTGACGCCACACCTGCCGATTGATCACCCGCCCGGCTCGGAGCCCCGAAGGCTTGAGCCTGCGAGGTGGGATTTTCCTTTCTGCCCAAGGAGCCTGACCGATGGACATCTCCTGCCAGTTCGCCACGTCCCTGCACTCACCCGAACACATCGCCGTAGCTGAGCAGTTGGGCTACCACCGCGCCTGGCTCCACGACACACCCGCCCAGAGCCCCGACGTGTGGGCGATGCTGGCACTGGCCGCCGAACGCACCCACCGCATCGGCCTCGCCCCCGGTGTCCTCGTCCCGACACTGCGCCATCCGATGGTCAACGCCTCCGGCGCCGCCACCCTCGCCGCCCTCGCACCCGGCCGGGTGACCCTCGCCTTCGGCACCGGCTTCAACGGCACGCGCGCCCTCGGCGTACCCCCGGCCACCTGGTCCTACCTCAGCGCCTACGTCCGGACGGTACGCGATCTGCTGCGCGGTGAGATCGTGGAGTGGGACGGCGCACCCATGCGCATGATGCATCCCGGCACGAACGCACCGCAGCGCCCCATCGACATTCCGGTGCTGGTCTCCGCGCTCGGCCCCAAGGGTCTCGCTGTCACCCGCGAGATCGCTGACGGCCTCTTCAGCGTCAACGGCGAAACCGCCCACGCCCACGAATTCACCTGGGCCGCGCTGGGCATCCACGGCACCGTCCTGGGCGAGGACGAACCACTTGACTCTCTGCGCGTCCGCGCCGCCGCCGGACCCGGCAACGCTCTGGCCTACCACGCCGCCCACGAATTCGGCGGCGACCCCACCAGCCTGCCCGGCGGACAAGCCTGGCTCGACGCCATCACCGCCCATCCCCGCGCCCAACGCCACTTGGCCGTACACGACCAGCACCTCACCGACTTCAACGCGGCCGATACCGCTGCCTGGAACGCAGGAAGCTGGCAGGCCATCACCTCCACCACCGTCACTGGAACCTCCGACCGCATCCGCGACAGGCTCAGCGCCTACGCCCGAGACGGCATCACCGAAATCGCCTACCAGCCCACCGGCCCCGACATCCCCGGCGAACTCGAACGATTCATCGCCATCGCCCGCGACGTATAGGGACCGACGTGTCGCACACCTCGTGCGCGGCGGCCCTCCTTGCGGGGTGCCCGGTACGGGTCGAGTGTGGCGAATTCGGGACTCCCACCTGAGGCGACGTCCTTCCCGAGTGCCTCGGCCCAGAAGTAGGCGAGTTTCTTGGCGTCGGCGCCGTCGACGCCCAGGCCGTACACGGCGTCTCTCATGAGCGTTCCCCTCTCGGAGCAGGCGGGTTCAGATGGCTGTGCGGCCACCGTCGACGGCGACGGTCGCGCCCGTGACGTAGCCGGCCATCGGCGACGCGAGGAATGCGACGACTTCCGCGATCTCGGCGGGCTCGGCCGCCCGCTTCATCGCGGTGGTCTCGGCGAGTGCGTCGAACAGGTCGCGGGCCTCGGGCCGGGTGTAGACGGGGCCGGGGGCGACGGTGTTGAAGCGGACGCCGCGGCCGCTGTACTCGGCCGTCCAGCCTCGCGTCAGTGACGCCAGCGCGGCCTTGGTCGCGCCGTACGCGGCGCCGCCGGCCAGGCCGAGGCTGCCGGCCATGCTGCCGATGTTGATCACGCTGCCCGATCCCTTCGCCGCCATCGCCGGGGCAAAAGCCGCCACGAGAAAGAACGGCGCTCGGACGTTGCTGGCGAACATCGCGTCGTAGTCGGAGACCTTCATCTCCTCGGTCGGTGCCCAGACGGCTTGCCCGGCGTTGTTGACCAGGACGTCGATCTCGCCGACCTCCGAGGCGAGCCGGTCGATGCCGGCCGGGTCCTCAAGGTCCGCCTCGACAAACCGCGCGTGTCCGCCGGCCGCGATGATCTCATTGACGGTCCCGGCGCCGCGCTGGGCGTTGCGGCCGACCACGACGACGGACATTCCGTCGGCGGCGAGCCGCTTGGCGACCGCCCGGCCGATGCCGGACGTGGCCCCGGTGACCAGGGCAGTAATGGGGTGCAGGTCGGGGTTCGCGCGCTCCACAGACATGGGATGCACCTTCCGAATTGTCATCCAGACCGGCGTCTCTGGCTAACACCTCCAATCTAGTGCTGTGACCGCATAGGTTCGCCGGGTTGGTCGTCGTGGCGGTTGGATGTGCGGTGACGTCCGATCCGACCGCTGGAGGCGCGGTGGCCGAGCCTGTCCGTGTGCGCAGACTGACCGACCAGGAGGGGCAGCGGCTGCAGCAGATCGTGCGTCGGGGCAGCACCAACTCGGTGCGCTATCGGCGCGCGATGATGCTGCTGGCCTCGGCCGGCGGGAATCGGGTGCCGGTGATCGCCCAGCTGGTGGCGGCCGACGAGGACACCGTGCGCGATGTGATCCACCGGTTCAACGAGATCGGCCTGGCCTGCCTGGCCCCTCGGTGGGCGGGAGGCCGTCCCCGCCTGCTCAGCGATGACGACGAGGACTTCGTCGTCCAGACGGCCACCACCCGCCCCACCAAGCTCGGCCAGCCTTTCACTCGCTGGTCGCTACGCAAACTCGTCGCCTACCTGCGCACAGTCCACGGCCGAGTGATCCGTATCGGCCGCGAGGCGTTACGCGGCCTGCTCGCCCGCCGTGGAGTCACCTTTCCTGGAAGGAATCCACCGACCCCGACCGCGAGGCGAAGCTGGACCGGATCGAGCACGTCCTGGACCGTTTCCCCGACCGGGTCTTCGCGTTCGACGAGTTCGGCCCACTCGGGATCCGGCCCACCGCAGGCTCGGGCTGGGCCGAACGGAAACACTCCGACCGGGTGCCGGCCACCTACCACCGCACCCATGGAGTCCGGCACTTCCACGGCTGCTACTCGGTCGGCGACGACATGTTGTGGGGCGTCAACCGCCGCAAGAAAGGTGCCGCGAACACGCTGGCCGCGCTCAAGTCGATCCGCGCCGCCCGGCCCGACGGCGCCCCCATCTACGTGATCCTGGACAACCTGTCCGCCCACAAAGGCACCGACATCCGCCGCTGGGCTACAAAGCACAAGGTCGAGCTGTGCTTCACCCCGACCTACGCTTCTTGGGCCAACCCCATCGAGGCCCACTTCGGACCGCTGAGGCAGTTCACCATCGCCAACTCCAACCACCCCAACCACACCGTGCAGACACGAGCCCTGCACGCCTATCTACGCTGGCGCAACGCCAACGCCCGCCACCGCGACGTCCTGGCCGCCGAATGCAAGGAACGCGCCCGCATCCGAAGCGAGAAGGGCATCCGTTGGGGCGGACGCCCCCTCAACACCGCAGCCTGACCAACCGCGAACTTACACAGCCACAGCGCATCATCGGTCCGCTCGTGGCCTAGCGCGGACGATCGAAGCGTTGTGAAGATGATCTCGGCTGGGCAGACCCGGAGCCCCGAACGGGGCCGGTTCAGGAGAAGGACGGCGCCAGAGGAGAATGACTCAGGAGGCGGACGGCTCGATCTCCCCCGCGAAGACGATGACCTGGTCGATGAGGCTCCGCCGCAGATGGACGACGTCCGTTCCCGCCAGGCGGGGGCCTCCATCCGGCGTCGTGAAGACCCACTGGTACCGGGCCCACTCGTCCGGCATGTCCACCGCCGAACAGCGCACCATCGTGCCGGTCCCCGCGGGGTGGCGCCGGATGTCCAGCACGAACCGCTCGACCGCCTCGATCCCCTCACTGCGGCCCAACGGTCCCCAGAAGACCACGTCCGAGGTTAGGGCCTGGGAGAGCAGCGCAGTCACATAGCTGTCGTCCGAGGCGTTGAACGCGGAGATGAACGTGTCGATCGCGGACCGCGCGGTCTCTTCCTGCATGCACCAGTAATACCACTCGCGTCGCGGACCGCGCTCGTCCCGTGAGCCGTCTCCCGACCACGGTGAACCATCCCGGTCACAGCACTAGACAAACCTGTCTGGATGTGTCGAACAGGCCACACAGGACTACCGCACCTGGCTGCACAAGCTCTTCTTCGACCTCGCCCAGCAGGCAGGCGCCAAGGACGCGAAGTCCCTCGCCCAGCAACTGGTGATCCTCCACGACGGCGCCGGAATCAGCGCCTGGCTGGACCGGGACCCCGGCGCCGAGACAGCGGCCCGCACGGTAGCCGCCGCACTGGTCGACGCCGCCGTCCCGGACTGAACAAGCTGCCCGAATGATCCGGCTGCGACGGACGGTCCGCGCGCACCGGTCAGTACAGCAGGTCCAGCTCGGCGCGGACGGTCTTGCCCAGCGGCACACGGTCCAGCACCGCCCACCGGTCGGCCAGCGCCTCGACGATGATCAGCCCGTTCCCGCTGCCGGAACCGGGCGGCGGCGGTACAAGTTCCCCCGGCCCCGGTGGGCGTCGGTCGCCGCGCGTATCGCCGACCTCGATCCGCAGGACGCCGAGCGCGTCCGTATCGCCCGGCGCGTGGGTCAGCCGCAACTCGAAGTCACGGCCCGGCACCCGGCCGTGCGTTGCCGCGTTCGCGGCCAGCTCGGCGACGATCAACGCCGCCGCCTCCGATGCGTCACTGCCGTACGGGATGCCCCAGTCGTGCAGCACGTGCAATGCCAGATGACGGGCGAGCCTCGCTCCTCGCGGCGTCGAGCTGAAGCGTTGCACGAACACACGTACGGTAAACGGCGGTTGGGGGGTGGCGAGTGCTTCCATGCGCCCACCGTGATGGCCGGAACACCCATCGGACCAGCTCAGCAACTCGTACGCTGAGTCCGCGTACGGGTGCGGAGGGTGGACAGTACGCGTAACGGTCCGTGACCATGGGCGAGTTGTGGACCGGGGGCAGGCACAGAGCACGGGAGGTGGCCGGACATGACGGACGGCGTCGGCGGAACGGGTGGAGCGACGGGCGCGAACGGGGAGCCGGAGCCCTCGGACAGCCTGAAGGCGTTCGGGGAGGTCGTCAAGGTCTTCCGCAAGCGAGCACTGCTGACACAGGAGCAGTTCGCGCCGAAGGTCCGGTACTCGGTGCCGACGGTCGCCTCGATCGAGCAGGGTCGACGGTTTCCGCCGCCTGCGTTCGTCGACCGTGCGGAAGACGTCCTGGACGCGTTCGGGGTCATCAAGGCCGCAGCCAAACATCTGTCGCGGCGGCCGGGACTGGCGAGTTGGTTCCGGCAGTGGGCGCAGATGGAAACGGAGGCGGTCAGCCTCTACACGTACGAATGTCGCTTGATCCCGGGCCTGTTGCAGACGGAGGCATACGCGCGAGCATCGTTCGCGGACCAGCTTCCCCCATTGTGCGACGAGCAGATCGAGGCCCAGCTCGCAGCACGAATGGAGCGGCAATGCCTGCTTCGGGATCGGCCGAACACCAACTACAGCTTCATCCTCGAAGAACATCTCTTCCTGCGACACACAGGTGGGCGAGCCATCACCTTGGAGCTCATCGACCATGTACTGGACCTGTCTCAGCTGCGAAACATCGAGATCCAGGTGATGCCGCAGGTACGCGAACGCCATGCGGGACTGCACGGCCCCATGCAACTGCTGGAAACACCGGAAAACAAGTGGTTCGGCTACGGCGAAGGGCAGGAGCATGGTCACTTCATGTCCGACCCAAAGGTCGTCAGCACGCTCCAGATGCGGTATGCCAGGATGCGTTCACAGGCTCACCCCCTCGAATACTCCGTGGGCCTGTTGCAGCGGATGCGAGGAGCGGTATGAGCACCACAGACCTGGCCTGGTTCAAGAGCAGCTACAGCAGCCCCTCAGGCGACTCCTGCGTAGAAGTCGCCCTTTCCTGGCACAAGTCCACCTACAGCGGAGGCGATGGCGACTCCTGCGTAGAGGTCGCCACCTGCCCCACCACCGTCCACGTCCGGGACTCCAAGGTCGAGCAGGGCCCGCAGCTCGCGCTCTCCCCCGCCGCCTGGACCGGCTTCGTCACCTATGCCGTGAGCGGCTGACCGGACGCGGACGGACACGACACCGTGCCGGGCACCGGATCAACTCCGGTGCCCGGCACGGCGGGTATCACGCGTCACATGTCAGACGTCAGGACAGCGCCAGCTCGGTGACGTTGTTGGCCTCCAGGACCCACGTCGCGCTCAGGCCGCCCTCCTTGACCCGTGCGTCGCCGTCGCCCTTGAGGACGCCGATGCGCTTGCCGGACAGGGCGATCTGGATGGCGTGCTCGTACTCGTGGACCCACATCGCACTGAGGCCACCCTCCTTGACGTACGCGTCGCCGTGGTCCGTGAGGACGCCGATGCGGTTGCCCGACAGTTCGAGCTGGATGACGTCGTCGTGCTCCCGGACCCAGGTGGCGCTGAGGCCACCCTCCTTCACCCAGGCGACGCCGTCACCCGTGAGGACGCCGATGCGGTTGCCCGCCAGATCGATGCCGATGACGTTGTCGTGCTCCTTGACCCAGGTGGCGCTGAGGCCGCCCTCCTTGACGTACGCGTCACCGTTGCCCGTCACGACGCCGATGCGGTTGCCCGCCAGTTCGAGTTCCTTGACCTTGTCGTGCTCCTTGACCCACGTCGCGCTGAGGCCACCCTCCTTGACGTACGCGTCACCGTTGTCCTTCAGGACGCCGATGCGGTCGCCGGACAGGGCGATCTGCTTGACGTCGTCGGCCTCCCGGACCCAGGTCGCGCTCAGGCCGCCCTCCTTCACCCACGCGACGCCGTCACCGGTGAGGACGCCGATCCGGTTGCCGGACAGGGCGACCTGCTTGACGTCGCCGGACTCCTTGACCCACGTGGCGCTGAGACCGCCCTCCTTCACGTACGCGTCACCGTTGGCGCGCAGAGTGCCGATGCGGTTGCCACCGTCGCCGGAGACCGTGGCGGGGACCGCGTTGGCCGTGGCCGCACCGGTGAGGCCGGCCAGGGCCAGGACGGCGGCGACCGCGGAGAGAGTCTTGAGATTCATCCGTGTAACTCCTGTACGCAGAACGACCCTTGGGGCCGTAAATGCGGCACCCCCGGGGGATTGGTCAATCCGAAGACGATCAACGACCGGACGGACCGGGGGTGCGTAGGCCATTGGAGTGATGAAGGGGCACTGAACGGGCTTTTGCCGCGCGCCGTCCCGTTGGGCTGAACGCCTCCGTCGGGGTCGCCCGCGTGACCTTCCGGCAAGGTGGGTGCGGGGCGGTGCGCCTTGATAGCGTCGCTCCCGCGATTGCGGACCGCTCCCCGCCGGGGTCGTCGCTGCGCCCGGACGGCCTGCCCTCGACGGGCGGCCGTCGGAGCGAGCGTGCTGACGGTACGGGGACGTTCGCGGCACGGACGAAGAGGGCCTACGCATGAGCCTCGCGCAGTTGCATTACACCTCTGCCTCTGCGGGGGACGACGGGGACGGCGACGGGGGCGGTGCGCGGTTCACGGCGGTCAGCGCGGGCATACCCACGCCGGTGCTGGCCGAGGCCGAGCAACTCCTCGGTTACGAGCCGCCGGCTGCCGCCCCGTACCACCCGACCGCTGATGAACTCCGGTCGTTTCCCGAGGCGTTCAGCTTCAGCGCACTGTCCGACGGCAGTCATCTGCTGAGTCGTACGGTGGCGCTCGGCGGCCCCGGCGCGGGCCGTTTCCACGCGCACGCGGTGCATCTTCCGGCCGGTACCCGGCTGCCGGGCGACGCGCTGCCGGTCACGGCCTGGCGGTCGCCGAACTGGGCGTCCACTCCACCGGACAGCGGGGTGCCCGGCCGCATGGCCCACCTGCCCGCCTCCGCCGCCTTCGGGCCGGAGGCGCTCAACGACTTCGCGGTCTCCCGGAGCCCCTGGCTGGCGGCGGTCTTCGCCGATCTGCGCAGGGTGAGCGAGGAACCGTCCTCGGCGCGCGTGGTGCTCGTGGAACGGCAGAGCGCCGATGTGGCCCGATGGATCGCCCTGGCCGCGGCTGTGCTTCCGCCGGAGACCGCGCAACGGCTGACCTTCACGACGTACACCCGCCGTCCGGCGCAGTCCCCGCACCAGGTCGTCGGGGTGCTGCCGGACGACACGCCCGGAACGGCCGGCCCCGACAGCGGGCTGCGGGTGCACGACTGCACCGGTCCGCGTCCGGAGGGGCCGATAACCGACGCCTGGGCCGAGACCTGCGCCCGGATCTGGCGGAACCGGTCTCCGGAACTGTTCCGGATGGCGGCGGAGCTGCCCGGCGAGCCCTTCGCCGCCGGGCCGCTCGCCGTGACGGCCCTGTGCACGGGCGTCGAGCTCGGCCCCGACGGGCGGGCCGCAGCAGCCGCCTGGGCCGCCGAGCGGCCGTACGCGCTGGACGAGGAGCGGACACGGCGGCTGACCGATGCGCTGACCGCTCCCGGCATCGACCGTACGACCAATGAACTCGCCTGTGTGTCACGACTGTTGACGGCTCTCGACGGTCGGTCCCCGGCCGCCACGACCACGTCGCTCGCGGCTCTGCTGGTGACGGAGGCGGTGCACGGTGGTGATGTCGCACTCGAACCGCCCGCGCGCTCGGCCTTCGCCGGGCCGGCCGGGGAGCGGGCCGCCGCCGCGCTCGTCGCGGCCCTGGGCGACGACCTGCGTACCGAACTCGCCACCGGTGCGGCCACCGCGTCCGCGTCGTCGGCCGCACCCGGCCGGGGTGTGGCGCGCACGGTGCAACTGCTGCGGATCGCGCGGCTGCTCGATGTGGACTGCGCGGCCCTGCTTCCCGACGTCGTACGCCGGATGGCCCGGTCGCTGCTGGACGAAGGGGCGGCCGGCTGCGCGCCGGTGCTGCTCGACCTCCTGGACGAACAGTTCGATGTCCGTACGGCGTTGCTGGGCGAGCTGGACCGGATCGCCCCGCACGATCCGGCGGGGACGGAGCGGCTGCTGACCGGGTTCGCCCTGCCGTTCACCGGAGCGCAGGCGCTGCCGCATCTGCGGATGTGCGCGGCGGCGCCGGACGCCAGGGCGGGCGGCGGCGACCGGGTGAAGGTGCTGCACACGGTGCTCCGCGCCGGTGGCATGTCACCTTTCACCGAACCGCTGGTCCTGCGGACCGGGGTGGGTCTGGTGTGGGGCGAGGATCCGCCCACCGCGGGCGAGGCCCGGCTGCTGCTGGGCGGGACCACCTCCGACGCGCACCGTACGGCCGGTACGTGGTCCGCTCTCGTCGCGGCGGCGCTCGGCGCCCGCGCGGACGACGAGGAGGCTCCCGAACTCGCCCATGACCTGCTGCGCGGCTTCCCGCAGGAGATCGACGCGCGGGCGCGCGGCGCCCTGCTGCTCCTGGAGTTCGCGCGGGAGCTGCGGTCGGGGACGGCGGAGCCCGGCTGGGCGGCACGGGCCCGGAAGCTGTACGCCGGGGCGGAACCGGTGGAGCCGGGCGTACGCGACCAGGCGTTCGGCGCCCTGGCCCGGCAACTGCTCGCCCCGGACCGGCCCGAGGCGGAGCTGTACGCATTCGTCCACAGCGACGACGCGGACCTCATCGCGGCCTACGGCAAGGCCGCCCGCCATGACACCGTCCTCGCCCGGCTGCGGGCCGAACCGGCTTATGCGGCCGACTGTTTCACCGTCTGGACCGTCCACCCGCACGCGGGCCGCGCGTGGACGCAGACCACCGCCTCCTTGCTGGAGGACGTGCTGCGTCCGGCGGTGGGCGCCTTGTCCTCCGCCGCGACCACCGCGGTGGAGGAGGCCGTCGAGCGCGCCGGCAGCAGGCAGCGCGCCGAGGCGTTCCGGGCGTGGAACCGCCCCGGCGGCACTCTCGGCAGACTCGGCAAACGGCTGGCGCGACGCGTCCGGCGGCCCTGACCGGGGCCGGTACGCCCGCCCCGGCGTCGACGCGGTCGCCCGGCACGTCGCCGAACGCGACCCCGCCGCACGTCGCCGGGGCTGAACCAGGGGCAGCGGCCGTCGACGCCGACGGGGCGGCGTAGGCCGACGCGGTGTCGGAGTACGCCGCCCCGGGGCGGGACGAGCTGCGGGAGCCAGCCCGTGCTGCCATGTCGGTTACTTCGGGTCGCGTCGGTTACTTCGGGTCGCGGTTGAACTGCGCCTTGGACCAGAAGTAGCCGAGTACGGCGAGAGCCAGGCACCAGGCGACGGCGAGCCACCCGTTGTGGCCGATCTCACTGCCGAGCAGCAGGCCGCGCAGGGTCTCGATGGCCGGGGTGAACGGCTGGTACTCGGCGATCGGCTGGAACCAGCCCGGCATCGACTCGACCGGGACGAAGGCGCTCGAGATGAGCGGCAGGACGATCAGCGGCAACGCGTTGTTGCTGGCCGCCTCGGCGTTCGGGCTGCCCATGCCCATCCCGACCGCGATCCAGGTGAGCGCCATGGCAACCAGCGCGAGCAGCCCGAACGCCGCCAGCCACTCCAGGGCCGTGGCATCCGTGGACCGGAAGCCGATGGCCACGGCGACGGCGCCCACGAGGGCCACGCTCATGAGCGACTGCAGCACGCTGCCGACGACGTGCCCGATGAGCACGGATTCGCGGTGGATCGCCATCGTGCGGAAGCGGGCGATGATGCCCTCGGTCATGTCGTTGGAGACGGACACCGCGGTCCCGACCACGGTGCCACCGATGGTCATCAGCAGGATGCCCGGCACGATGTAGGCGATGTACTCGGAGCGATCGGCGCCACCGCCGCCGATGCCCGAGCTCATCACGTCGCCGAAGACGTAGACGAAGAGCAGCAGCAGGACGATCGGCGTCAGCAGCAGGTTCAGGGTGAGGGACGGGTAGCGCCGCGCGTGCAGCAGGTTGCGGCGCAGCATCGTGTTCGAGTCGCGTACGGCGAGGGAGAGGGAGCTCATCGGACAACCTCCTTGGGCTGGTTGGGCAGGCTGGGCTTGTTCGCGGAACCGCCGGTCAGGGCGAAGAAGACGTCGTCGAGGTCGGGGGTGTGCACGGTCAGCTCGTCCGCCTCGATGCCGGCCGAGTCCAGCCAGTCGAGGATGGCGCGCAGCTCGCGCTGGCTGCCGTCGCTGGGGATCTGCAGCGACAGCGCCTCGTCGTCCCTGGTGACCTCGCGCAGGGCGACGGCGGCGGACTGGTACGCGGTCGGGTCGGCGAACCGCAGCCGCACGTGCCCGCCCGGGATGAGCCGCTTCAGCTCCTCCGCGGTCCCTTCGGCGGCGATCCTGCCGTCGCTCAGCACCGCGATGCGGTCGGCGAGCTCGTCGGCCTCATCCAGGTACTGGGTGGTGAGGAAGACGGTGACGCCGCTGGAGACCAGCTCGCGGATGATCCCCCACATGTTGTGGCGGCTGCGCGGGTCGAGGCCGGTGGTCGGCTCGTCGAGGAAGATGATCCGCGGGTTGCCGACCAGCGTCATGGCGAGGTCGAGGCGGCGCTTCATGCCGCCGGAGTAGGTGGAGGCGGGCTTCTTCGCGGCGTCCACCAGGTCGAAGCGCTCCAGCAGCTCGGCGGCGGTACGGCGGCCCTCGCGCCGGTCGAGGTGGTGCAGGTCCGCCATGAGGAGCATGTTCTCCTCGCCGGTGATCAGGCCGTCGACGGCGGAGAACTGCCCGGTGACGCCGATCGCGGCGCGCACGCTTTGCGGGTCGGCGGCCAGGTCGTGGCCGCCGACGTGGATCGGGCCGGAGTCGGGGTCGGCGGTGATCAGGGTGGAGAGGATCTTGACGGCGGTGGTCTTGCCGGCGCCGTTGGGCCCGAGCAGAGCGAAGATGGTGCCTTCGGCGATGTTCAGGTCGATGCCGTCGAGCACGAGCTTGTCGCCGTAGGACTTGCGCAGTCCGGTGGCGGTGATCGCCGGCGCCGTGGCGTTCGCGGCGATCGGCGCGGATGTCCGGGTGGCAGTCATGCCGCTTTCCTTTCGGGGGTGAGGAGTTGGGAGTACGCGGGGTCAGGCGCGGCGGATGATGATGTCGCCGGCCGAGGTCCGGGCGTACACCTCGACGGTCTCGTCGGAGTCCGCGGGGCCGGCGGCGGAGCCGAGCGAGTTGCGTACGGTGCCGTACTTGGGGTTCAGGTCGAGCCAGGCGGCGGTGCCCTCGTGGATGCCCACTTCGAGGTCGCCGACGGAGGTACGCAGGTCGATACGGCCGCGGGTGACGTCGCCGACGCGGATGCCGCCGTTGGAGGACATCGCGTCGACCCCGGCGTGGGCGACGCCGACCTCGATCCGGCCGTTGGCGCACTTGGCGCCGACGCTGCTGTGCGCGATGCCGACGGAGATGTCGCCGTTGGCCGCGTTGGTCTTCAGACCGCCGGTGACCTCGCCGATCCTGGTCGCTCCGTTGCCGTTCTTGACGGTCGCCGTGCCGGCGACCGTGCCGACCTCGATCCGGCCCGAGCCGATGACTTCGATGTCCCCGGCCGAGCGGACCAGGCGGATGTCGCCGTGGTCTGTCTTGAGATCGGCGCCGGCCACCTCGTCCACCTGGAGGTCGCCGAGCGAGGTCTTGAGCGTGACTTCCCCGAAGCGGCCTTCGCAGGAGAAGCTGCCCATGGCCGAGGTGCCCCGGACATCGGATCCGGCGGGCAGTTCGATGCTCACCTCGATGGAGCCCGGCTTGCCGAACAGGGACCGCTTCTTGGGTGTCTTGACCGTGAGGCGGCCGCCCGAACAGGTGACCTGGGTCTGCTGCACGGCGCGTACGTCGTTGTCGTCCGATCCGTTGCTCGGCAGCACCTCCACGACCGTGTCGGTGCGCTTGCCCGCGGTGATGCGGGCGGTGCCGGCATCCAGCTCGAGGGTGGCGGAGATCGGTTCGGGGGTCTCGAAAGCAGGCATGGCTGTTCCGTCCTCTTGGCTCGGGTGGGTGATCCCGCCGGTGAGGCGGGTGATGAGTGACGTCGGCGGGATCGGCGATCCCGCCGGTGAAAGTGGGGTGGGCCGGCGGCCCTAGCGGACCCAGCCGGTGAAGCCCCGGCTGCCCGAGTCCTTGCCGCGGCCCGGCGGGTTTGCGCGCTCCCCGCCGTCGAGGGCTGTGGACACGGCCCGCACCAGCCAGGCGTTGACCGACAGGCCCTCCGCCGCCGCGGCGTTCTCGGCGCGGGCCTTGAGGTGGGCGGGGAGGCGGAAGTTGATCCGCGCCATGGCGCCGTCATCGGCGTCCGCGGGCGGCGGTGGCGGCGCGGCCGCGGCGGGGGGCTCGACCGGCTCCCGCGCCTCCCGGAACGGCTCGGGGGCGGGCGGCATCGTCACGACGAACTCCGGGTCGAGTCCGCGCAGTCGCACGTCGACCGAGCCCGGCGCCAGCTCCCGCGTGACCTCGCCCATGGCTGCGGACAGTGCGTTGAGGAGGGTCAGGCGGGCGGCGGATTCCAGAGGGGCGGTGAGCCGCTCGGCGAGGGCGCGGGCGTCGTCGCCGCCGGCGTCCGCGGCGACGGCCAGCTCTTGCCGGAGGTTGTCGACGTAGGGCGTGAGGTCCATGACGCCATCATGGCACATCGATGGCGCCATGGCGAGCCAGATTGACCCCTTCTTGACACCCATGCCTCTGACCTGGGAATTCTTCATTAAACCGGTGCGCCGTGGCGCCATATCGGAAGAGGGAGTGACTCGCGGTGGCACTGTGGCGATGCCATGGTGGCACCACTCAAGGACGGGTCTGTCGCCATCGGACCGTCGGTCTGGTGCCATCGCTGAGGACGCTCCGCGTCCTGCTGCCGCACCCCGCTCGGCCCTGTGCGTTTTCGACCCTCCCTGACCACCGACAGGAGTTCCAGCCGTGGCTCTCGCCGATGTCTTTGGCGTCGACCGGCCGAGTCCGATCACGAGCACGAGCACGATGCCGATCTTCGTGATCGGCGTGGTCTTCGGCCTCGCCATGGACTACGAGGTGTTCCTGGTGACCCGCATGCGGGAGGCGTACGTCCACGGGGCACGGCCCGCCGAGGCCGTCGTCACCGGCTTCCGCTACGGCGGCCGGGTGGTCGCGGCGGCCGCGGCGGCCGCCGCGGCCGCCGCCATCATGATCAGCGTGTTCTCCGGCTTCATCGTGGAGGACAACGACTTCATCAAGGTGATCGGCTTCGGTCTCGCGGCCAACGCCGTCGCGGACCCCTCGGAGTGACCGGTACCGTGTGACATATCGATGTGACATGTCGATCTCGTGTGCTCCCGGCGGGCTGCGTGACACCCCCAGGAGGAACAGATGACGACGAACCGTGGACGCAAGGACGTCATCCGGGACCGGATGGCCGCGACCGGCGAGTCGTACAACGTCGCCGCCCGCAATCTGAAGGCGATGAAGGACATGGGCGCCACGCGTGAGGCCGTCCTCACTCAGCGCTGGCGTCCCGCCGAATCGTTCGACGTTCCCTGCCCCTGCGGTGGTACGTGCGAGCCGGGCGAGCGATGCGAGCGCTGTCACGCGCCGCACCGGCACGTAGCGCGCTACCCCGGGAGCGTCACGGACGTGGAGACCTGGGCGGACCGCTACGACTGCTCGGGCTGCGCGTCCTGGTACATCCTGACCGTGGTCCTGCCCGGCCGGCCGTGGGGTGTCGCCGAGACGGTCGTCCGGGGCGGGTCCGCGGAGCCGGTCGTACGGGCCCGGGTCTTCCCGGGGGTCGCCCACCCACTGCTGCGGCCGGAGAACCCCGAGGACGGGGACGAGGGCTGACGCACGACGTCAGCCCTCGCTCAGGTCGTGGCCGTCAGCCCTCGTCGGGCGTCAGCCGCAGCGAGATCGAGTTGATGCAGTACCGCTGGTCCGTCGGGGTCGGGTAACCCTCGCCCTCGAAGACATGGCCGAGGTGCGATCCGCAGCGGGCGCAGCGGACCTCGGTGCGGACCATGCCGTGGCTGCGGTCCTGGATCAGTTCGACCGCGTCCGTGTCCTTCGGGTCGTAGAAGGACGGCCAGCCGCAGTGCGACTCGAATTTGGTGTCGGAGCGGAACAGCTCCGCGTCGCAGGCGCGGCAGGAGTAGACGCCCGTGCTCTTGGTGTCGGTGTACTGGCCGACGAAGGCGGGTTCGGTGCCGGCCTGGCGCAGGACCGCGTACTCGGCGGGCGTCAGCTCCGCCCGCCACTGCTCGTCCGGCTTCTCGATGTCGTACGACACGTCGCTCCCTCAGCTCGACAGGTGGTCCAGGATCTGCGGGCCGAGGTCCGTGACGTCGCCCGCGCCCATGGTGAGAACGAGGTCGCCCGGCTTCGCCATTCCCGCGATGGTCCCCGGGACCGCCGCCTTGTCCTGGACGGCGGTGACGTCGGCGCCCGCGGCTCTGGCGGCGTCGATGATCAGGGCACTGGTGATGCCGGGGATCGGGTCCTCGCGGGCCGGGTAGATGTCCAGGACCACGGAGGCGTCGGCCAGTGCGAGGGCCTGGCCCATCTCGGTGCCGAGCTCCTGGGTGCGGGAGAAGAGGTGGGGCTGGAAGACGACCAGGAGGCGGGCGTCGGACGCGGCGCCGCGCATCGCTTCGAGGTCCGCGGTCATCTCGGTGGGGTGGTGCGCGTACGAGTCGATGACCTGCACGCCCGCCGCCTCGCCCTTGAGCTGGAGGCGGCGCTTGACCCCGGTGTACTTGCCGAGTGCCGAGGCGAGGTTGTGGGCCGGGATGCCGAGGGCGACACCGGCGGCGAGGGCGGCGACCGCGTTGTGGGCGTAGTGGCGGCCGGGCACGGAGACGGTGAAGGTGAGGTATTTCCCGTTCAGGATGACCGTGACCTCGCTGGTCAGGCCGCGCGGGGTGACCTTGTGGACGCGTACGTCGGCGGTCTCGGACTCGCCGTAGGTGACGACCTTCACCGACGAGAGCGCGCGCACCCGCTCGGTCAGCTCGACGGCGCCGGCCTGGTCGGCGGCGATCACCAGGGTGCCGCCGGGGACGATCTTGCCGGCGAACGTCTCGAAGGATTCGTAGATCTCGTCCATCGAGGCGTAGTTCGCGTGGTGGTCCAGCTCGACGTTGAGGACGATCGCGACCTCGGGGTCGTACTTCTGGAAGCTGCGGTCGCTTTCGTCCGCCTCGGCGACGAAGATCGCACCCTCGCCGTGCGCGGCATTGGTGCCGGGGCCCGCGAGGTCGCCGCCGATGGCGTACGAGGGGTCGAGGTTCAGTTCGGACAGGGCGACGGCCAGCATCGACGTGGTGGTCGTCTTGCCATGCGTACCGGCCACCGCGATCGCGCGCGCGCCCTCCATCAGGGAGGCCAGCGCGTCGGAGCGGTGGACGACGGGGATCGACAGCTCGGCGGCGCGCGCCAGCTCCGGGTTGTCGGGGCGGATGGCGCTGGAGACGACCACGCACGAGGCGTCGTCCGCCAGATGCGCGGCGGCGTGTCCGATGTGGACGGTCGCCCCCAGCGCCCGCAGCGCCTCGGCCGTACCCGACTCCTTGGCGTCACTGCCCGCGACCTTCGCGCCGCGCTGGGTGAGGATCTTCGCGATGCCCGACATTCCGGCGCCGCCGATGCCGATGAAGTGCGGCCGTTCCATGGCGGCAGGAATACCGGGTGCCATGCGTGTGTCTCCCCAAAAGTTGAAACGAGTCCCGCACAGCCTATTCGCTGTGCGCGAAGAGCTTGAGCACCGGGACGCCGACCTTGTGCCGGGCCCTGGACGCCCAGTCCCGGTGGAAGAACTCCTCCACGTAGTGCGGCGCGGTCAGCACGATGACCTCGTCCGCCTTCGCGTCGTCGACCACGGTCTTCAGCTTGTCCAGCGGGTGCTCCTCGATCACCTGCCCGACCGCTTCGGAGCCTGCCTGCCGCAGCGCTTCGAGCGACACTTCGAGCGCCAGTTCGGCGGATTGCCGGGCATCCTTGCCCTCCGGCTCCTCGGCCTCGCGGGCTGCTTCCTTCAGTTCGCCCATCGCCAGGTCGTCGATGGCCCGCAACAGCACATCGGCCTGATCACCGCGCGGCTGCATGAGCACGACGAAGGAGGTCTGCTCCTCCCCGTGCAGGGTGGTGACGAACTCGACGTCCTCGGAAGTGAGGGCCTTCTCGATCATCAAAACACTGGTGAACACCACAGGCGCCCTTCTGCTTCAGTGACCGTCACCGGCCTCTGCTGAAACCATCCTTCCCCGTGCTCGCACGGGGTCTGCGAGAGTAATTGTGCCCACCGGAAGCTAACCGGAACGGTAAGTTCCGCCGATTGTCAGATCCGACGGTATCGGGTGAAGAGGAACCCGGCCTCTTCCAGCAGCGATGCCAGGGCGAATCGTTCCGGCACGGCCACCGAGGGCCCCCCGGCGATCCGCTGCGCGTCGCCGGCGGTCAGCATCGGCGAGAGGGTCAGACAGAGCTCGTCCAGCACCCCGGCCGCCACGAACTGGCCCAGCATCCTGGGCCCGCCCTCGGTCAGCAGCCGCTTGAACCCGCGGTCTGCCAGCTCCCGTACGGTCCTGGCGGGGTCCACCCGGGAGCCCTCCCCCGCGATCACGACCTCGGCGCCCGCCTGCCGCGCCGCCACGATCCGGTCGGGAGGTGCTCCGGCGCCGGTCAGCACGAGGGTCGGGACGAGCGGCGAGACGAAGAGCGGCAACGAGAAGTCCAGGTCCAGACTGCCGCTCACCACGGCGATCGCCGGCGCGGGCCCCTGCCCGGCCGCGGCCCGGCGGGCGGCGAAGGCCTCGCGCGCCCTGGCGGGCCGGTAGCCCTCCAGCCGTACCGTCTGAGCCCCCACCACGACCGCGTCGGCCAGCCCGCGCAGGGTGCCGAAGATCCGCATGTCGCTCGCGCAGGAGATCGGCTGCGAGCGGCCGTCGTGCTGGGCGGCGCCGTCGAGCGTCGAAACCATGTTGGCGCGCAGCCAGGGGCCGTCCTGCTCGGGGTACGCGTAGGCGTCGGCCAGATCGTCCAGGCTCCACTCCCCCTCGTCGTCAGCCGGTGTCAGGTCGGTCACAGGGAAGAGGCGTCGCATGTTCTGCAGTCTGGCACGGCGCTTAAGGTTGATGGTTGTGTCGTCCTCCACCGCCGTGCCTGGGCAGAGCCCCATAGCCGAAACGGCCCCGCTGTCCCTGTGTGCCCTCGAGCCGCACGTCCCTGCCGACCGCCTGGTCGCAGAAATGGTGCCGCCGCCGCGCTTCGACTCCGTACGCTTCGATACGTACGTCCCGGACCCCAACCAGCCGAGCCAGGTCGAGGCGGTCAAGGTCCTGAGCGGCTTCACGGCCGGGCTGGGCGGGGCGCACGCCAGCGGCTCGGGCAAGAACAGAAGCGCGCGAAGCGCATCCTTGGAGGGGTGGTGGCGGGCGACGGGTGGGCGGTTCAGCAGGAAGCCGGTGACGCCCGCGGGGCCTCTCGGGGTCTACCTCGACGGCGGCTACGGCGTCGGCAAGACGCACCTGCTGGCCTCCCTCTGGCACGCCACGCCCGCCGCGCCCTCGCTGAAGGCGTTCGGCACCTTCGTCGAGCTGACAAACCTTGTGGGTGCGCTGGGCTTCCAGCAGACCGTGCGGACGCTGAGCGGGCACCGGCTCCTGTGCATCGACGAGTTCGAGCTGGACGACCCGGGCGACACGGTCCTGGTGTCGTCGCTGCTCAGCAGGCTGGTCGAGGCGGGGGTCGCGCTCGCCGCCACCTCGAACACGCTGCCCGGCAAGCTGGGCGAGGGCCGGTTCGCCGCCGCCGACTTCCTGCGGGAGATCCAGGGGCTGTCCGCGCACTTCCGTCCGCTGCGGATCGACGGCGAGGACTACCGCCATCGCGGGCTGCCCGAGGCCCCCGCGCCGTACTCCGACGAGCAGGTCACCAAGGCCGCGTACGCCACCGAGGGCGCGAGCCTGGACGACTTCCCCTCGCTCCTCGACCACCTCGCCCGGGTCCATCCGAGCCGCTACGGCGCGCTGACGGACGGCCTGCGGGCGGTCTGCCTCACCGACGTCCAGCCGGTGCCGGACCAGTCGACCGCGCTGCGGCTCGTCGTCCTCGCCGACCGGCTGTACGACCGGGAGGTGCCGGTGCTCGCCTCCGGGGTGCCGTTCGACAGGCTGTTCAGCGACGAGATGCTGAACGGCGGGTACCGGAAGAAGTACTTCCGGGCGATCTCCCGGCTGACGGCGCTGGCGCGCGACGCAAAGGGCCTGGTGGCGCAGTAGGTTCGGGGGGCGTACCACCCTTCGGGGGCGTACCACCCGAGGTGCCCCTGGGCGCCTCGTTTCTCCCGTATCAACCGCGCACACCGTTTGAAGGGATCCACCATGGCTACCACGCGTCAGGCGCACACGGTCTGGGAAGGCAACCTGATCGAGGGCAAGGGCGTCGTCACCTTCGACTCCTCCGGCATCGGCGACTACGAGGTCTCCTGGCCGTCGCGCTCGGAGAAGGCGAACGGCAAGACCAGTCCCGAGGAGCTCATCGCGGCGGCCCACTCCAGCTGCTTCTCGATGGCGCTGTCCAACGGCCTGGCCACCGCCGGTACCCCGCCGACCCGGCTGAACACCCAGGCCGACGTGACCTTCCAGCCCGGTACCGGCATCACCGGTATTCACCTCACCGTCCAGGGCGAGGTCCCGGGTCTCGACGAGGCGGGCTTCCTCAAGGCCGCCGAGGACGCCAAGGCGAACTGCCCGGTCAGCCAGGCGCTCACGGGCACGACCATCACGCTCACCGCGTCCCTGGCCTGACTCCACAGGGCCCTCACGGGCCCCTGCGGGCCCGTGACGCTCATGAGGCTCAGTGACCCGCATGGTTCCCGCGCGGCGATGCGCGTGGTACACACATGCGGGTCACATCTCCTGTCCGCCAGCAGGGAGTTGCCTCATGTCATCAGCACTGTCACGACAACGCGCAACACGACGACAGGTCCTGGCCGGCAGCGGCGCGGCCGTTGCCTCGATCGCCTTCGCCGGGGCGTTCTCCGAACTCTTCGCGGGTACCGCCGCCGCTCGGGGACACAGCGGCTACGGCCCGCTCGTGCCCGATCCCGACGGTCTGCTCGACCTCCCGAAGGGCTTCCGCTACCGGGTCCTGTCCCGGGAGGGCGACCCGCTCCGCTCCGGCGAGGGCCAGGTCCCCAGCAACCATGACGGCATGGCCGCCTTCGCGGGCCGACACGGCCACGTCCGGCTCGTCCGCAACCACGAGAACCGCGTCACCGGCAGGATTCCGGTGCCGGTCGTCGAGGGCCTCACCTACGACCCCATGGGCAAGGGCGGCTGTACGGCTCTGGAGCTGGACGGCCGCAACAACGTCCTCGGCGAACGCGTCGCCATCGCCGGTACGGCGGTGAACTGCGCGGGTGGCCGCACTCCTTGGAACACCTGGCTGACCTGCGAGGAGACCGAGGACAAGGCCGGTACCAACGGCTACACCAAGGACCACGGCTTCATCTTCGAAGTGGACGGCGCCGATCCGCACCGCACCGGAGCCGTGCCGCTCACCGCGATGGGCCGCTTCCAGCACGAGGCGATCGCGATCGATCCGAAGAACGGGATCGTGTACGAGACGGAGGACGCCTTCGACAAGCCGTTCGGTCTCTTCTACCGCTTCCTGCCGAACAAGCCGCTCGGCGGGACGGGCTCGCTTCGGGCCGGCGGTCATCTGGAGGCCATGCGGGTGCCGGGTGTCCCCGACCTGTCCATGGTCCAGGAGACCGGTGCGAGCTTCGAGGGCATCGAGTGGGTCCCCGTACCGGATCCGCTGGCCACCGGGACCCCGATCCGGTTCCAGGACTTCGGCCCGAAGGGCATCACCCATGCGCAGAAGCTGGAGGGCTGCTACTGGGGCGGGTCGTCGGTCTACTTCGTCTCCAGCTTCGCGCACAGCTCGCAGGGTTCGGCGGCCGACCACTACGGCCAGGTGTGGCGGTACGAGCCGAAGCGGCGCCGCCTCACGCTGGTGATCGTCTTCGGCCCCGGTACGGACGTCCAGCTGCCCGGCGAGTCACCCGACAACATCTGCCTGGCCTCCGACGGGGGGCTGATGGTGTGCGAGGACGGCGACGGCGCGCAGCATGTGTTCGGCCTGACGCGGGGCGGCGAGGTGTACGCGATGGCGCGGGGCCGGCAGAACATCGGGACGCCCGAGGAGCCCTCGTGGGGCGAGTTCGCCGGGGTCACGTTCGCTCCGGACGGCGGGACGATGTTCGTCAACTGCTATACGCCGGGGACGACGTTCGCGGTGACGGGTCCGTGGCGCTGAGGCACTGACGGACTCGATGCACTGAGGGCGCTGGGCCGGTCGGGGGTAGCGGTATGTTTATCTGCCTCCGGCCGGAGCGCCGCCGCCCCTCACGACGTGGGCGATCGACTACGTTCCGCAAGTGACCACCTCTGCACGAAGACTTACGATAACTGCGGCGCTGAGTGCCGTACTGGGCACTGTTCTGACCGGTTGTGGCATGCACAACGCTGCGACAGGGCACGGCAAGCCGGACGCCGGCGCCCACGCGACCGAGCACTCACCAGCACCGGCTTCGCCCCCGCCGTCCGTGAAGGCGGCTCCCGCCTCGCCGAAGCCGCCCGTCATGCCTCCTGGGCAGGCCGGGCGGACGCCCGTGTTCGAGCGGGGTCCGAAGAACACCACCGACAAGGTCGTCGCCCTCACCTTCGACGCCGACATGACGGCCGACGAGGGACCGCGCGCGGCGGCGGGCGAGCACTTCGACAATCCCGAACTGATCGCGCTGCTGCGCCGGTTGAAGGTCCCGGCGACGGTGTTCATGACGGGGCGGTGGGCCGAGGAGTACCCGGCACAGGCCCGGTCCATGGGCGCCGACCCGCTCTTCGAGATCGCCAACCACTCGTACAGCCACTACGCCTTCACATCCCCGTGCTACGGACTGCCGACCGTGGCGAAGGGCGAGATGCGCGCCGAAGTGGAGCGTGCCTTCGCCGCGTTCCGGAAAGCTGGTGTGCGCCATGTGGTGCCGTACTTCCGCTTTCCCGGCGGCTGCTACGACGATGCGACGCTGCGCGCGCTCGCGCCCGAGCGGGTGACGGCGGTGCAGTGGGACGTGGTCAGCGGCGACGCGTTCGCCACGGATGCGGACGCGGTGGCGCGGCAGGTGCTGGCCGGGGTGAAGCCGGGCTCGGTGGTCGTCATGCACTGCACCCGCAGCGCGGCGCCCGTCACGGACGAGGCGGTACGCAAGGCGGTCCCGGAGCTGCGCAGCCGCGGGTACCGCTTCGTGAAGGTCTCCGATCTCATGCGCACCCGACCGTCCTAGGGTCTCCCTGGTCCACGCGCCCCCGGCCCTGATCCGCGCCGGACAGGCCCTGGCCCGAGCACGCGGTGCGCCGGGCCTCCTGCCATTCGCAGACCGGGCAGAGCGTGATGCCCCTGACCGACTCCGGGTACCCGGTCGGCTTCCGGCACAGCACGCAGTCGGCGTACGGAGGTCCGGCGGCGGTCTCCGCGCCCGTGGGTGCGGGGGCCGTGGCGGGCGTCCCGCAGTACGTCTCGTCCGGGCGCTCGTCCATCGGCTCAGCCATGCGTACGAGCCTGCTCAGCCGCGCAGCGAGGTGAGTCCGCAGGCGAGCGCGGCCACCGCCGAGGCAAGGACGGCGGCTGCGAGGAGCGACAGGACCGGCAGGTGCACCGTGCCGGTCTGCGAGCCGGTGACCAGACCCGTCACGGCGTGGTTGGCCGGTGAGCCGGTGGTCACCAGGGCCAGGAGAGCGGCGAGCACGGTGGTCGCGACGGACCAGCCACGCCGGTGCAGCAGCGGCCGGGTGCACAGTGCGCCGGCTGCAGCCCCCACCAGCACGCAGCAGGCGGCGGCGAGGAGTCCGGCGAGCCCGGCGGGCAGCAGGTGCACCCGGACGGTGTTGTCGGTGCTGGCCGGCGTGCTGATCAGCAGCACGATCGGGGTGGCGACCGCACCCAGGAGCCCGGCGCACCCGAGCGCGACGAGCAGCGACGCGAGGTGGACGCGCGGCGATCCCGCCACCGCGGCGGCGACGGTGCGGGCGGCGGGCGGCTCCTGGTCGACGCAGAGCCGTACGAGCCAGGCGGCGACGGGCAGGAGCCCGGCGGCGGCGTATCCGAGCGAGTCGAGGACGGGCTGCCCCGACTGCACGCCGATGCCGAGGAAGGCCGCGTACAGCAGTACCGGGGCGAGCCAGCGCTGGGAGCGGATCAGCAGGGCGGCCTGATAGCGGAGGAGGGCGGTCATGGCACCTCGGGAGTCGAGCGGGTACGGGGGGCCGGCGCAACGGCTGTGGGGGCGGCCCCGGGAACGGCACCCGTGCCTGGGGCGGTCGCGCCCGGGGCCGTCGCGCCCGGGGCCGTCGTGCCCGGGGCCGTCGCGCCCGGAGTGGTCGTCAGGTGCCGGATGTGCCAGGGCGGGCGCGCGGCGAGGAGGGCGCGCAGCAGTGCGTCGGAGTGCGCGGCCGCGACGGTGAGGCGCACGCTCCCGTCGGCCGCGGGCGTGCGCTCGGGCGTGCCCGGCAGTCCGGTGGGGAGGGCGGCGCCCGGTGGGCCCGCCGCCTCGATCCGTACCCGCGGCCCCGTCCCGGCGGCCCGCGCCACGGGGGCGGCGAACAGGCCGTGCCCTTCCACTCGGAACGCGGCGTCGACCGCTCCGGCGAGCCGGCGCGGGTCGTGGTCGACGAAGACGACGGTGGAGCCCGCCGCGACCCGCTCGGCCACGGCCCGGTCCAGCTCGTCGCGGGCCGCGGTGTCCAGGCCGGTCCATGCCTCGTCCAGGACCAGCAGTTCCGGTTCGGCGAGGAGCGCCTGGGCGACAGCGACCTTCTGGCTGGTGCCCTTGGAGAGTTCCGCAAGCGGCGTACGGGCGTGTTCGGCGGCCCCGAAGCGGGCGAGCCACGACTGCGCCCGGTCCGCCGCCTCGGAGGTCCGCAGGCCGTGGATCCGGCCGAGGTGGACGAGATACCCGGCCGCGGTGAACGGCAGCGCGGCCGGGAAGCGCTCGGGAACGTAGGCCGTACGGGGCCTGCGGCCGGTGATCCGGCCCTCCGTCGGGGTGTCGATCCCGGCGAGCAGCCTCAACAGCGTCGACTTGCCCGTGCCGTTGGCGCCCTCGATCCGGATCAGGGCGTGCGGGGGCAGGTCGAGGTCGACCCCGCGCAGGACCCAGGGTCCGCCGAGGCCGTACCGGCGGCCCACCCCGCGCAGGTTCAGTTGGCCGACGCCTTCTCGGGCTTGAGCTCGCTGGGCCGTACGATCACGAATCCTTCCCCGTCCAGCCGCAGCTGGACGGCCTCTCCGGAGCCGCCGCGGATCATCGAGCCGAAGCTCTGCGAGCGGTGCAGCGATGTGTTCAGGTTGGCGCTCCAGCCGACCACCGCGTCCGTGTCGACGCACACCGGCTGATGGGGCGTGACGGGTATCACAATGGGGTGGCCCTCACACATCAGGCCGAGCTTGCCGTACCCGGTGAAGACGCTGTTGAAGAGCCCGCCGCCGGTCATCCCGGCGCCCTTCACGGTCTTGATCTCATAGGAGAGCGTGGGGTCGAAACAGAGCACGTTGCGGCCGTTGATGGTGAGGACGTCGCCCTGCTCCATGTCCACGATGAAGCAGTTGGCGGCCTCGTGCGCGAACCATGCCTCGCCCTGGCCGCGGACCGCCATCAGCGCCAGCCCCTCGCCGGTGACGGCGCGCTTGAGCAGGCCGCCGAGGCCCTGGCCCTTGCGCTCGAACTGCAGATCACCACGGAAGGCGATCATCGATCCCTGCCGGGCGTGCATCTCGCCGTTGACGGCGTATTTGATGGACTTGGCGTTCTGCAGGGTCATCCCGGGGGCTGTCGCCTGCTGCGCCATGTTCTCGCTGGAAAAGAGATCGCTCTTCATGCGGTGCATCCTCACCCGGAGCGATTCATTCCGCCAAGAAGGGTTTCCCGGGCGGCTGGCAGACTGGGACGGGTGAGCGAAAACGACACCCCCGTATCCCCGTCCGGACATCCGGCGACGTCCTCCGCACCCGCGGCGAACAGCCCGTTCAGGTCCGGGCGCACGAGCCGCGACGAGGCGCCGCAGTACGTGCTGCCGCTGGTCGTGCACATCGAGAAGGCGGCTCCCCCGGCCCGTACCGACGCGCTGCGGACCGCCGCCCGCGCGGTGCTCGTGATGCTCTCCGACGAGCGCTCGGCGGGCGAGGGCGAGTGGGCGAGGGCGATGCGGGACTGGCAGGACGCCCGGATCCGCAAGGTGGTGCGGCGGGCGCGCGGCGCGGAGTGGCGCAAGGCGTGCGCGCTGCCCGGCATCACGGTCACGGGCGAGAGCGCCGAGGTGCGGGTCTTCCCGCCGGTGCCGCTGGACGGCTGGCCGAAGGAGCTGGCGAAGCTCCAGGTCTCGGGGACGGACCTGGACGACCCCGAGCCGCCGGCCGCGCCCGGCATCGAAGGCCCGGTGCTGTGGCTGAACCCGGAGCTGGACATGTCGGCGGGCAAGGCGATGGCGCAGGCCGGGCACGGTGCGCAGCTCGCCTGGTGGGAGCTCTCGGACACGGAGCGCAAGGCGTGGCGCGAGGCGGGTTTCCCGCTCTCCGTCGCCACTCCGGAGGCGGGCCGCTGGCGGGAACTCACGGTGAGCGGGCTTCCGGTGGTGCGTGACGCCGGGTTCACCGAGATCGCACCGGGGTCCTGCACGGTGGTCGCCGACCATCCCGCGCTGCGCGGCTGAACGATGAGCGGGGGCCGGCCGACGGCGACGGCGGCGCTCCGAATTCCCCGTACCGGGAACCTCAAATCAACCTCTGAACGTCCCCGTCTTCGGGTTGACCACCGCTCGCCGGGGCCATGAGCCCTGCACCGAACGGACCGGAGCGGAGGAGGGGGCGGCATGAAGCTGGGGATCGGTATCGGCTGGCGGCCGGAGATCGCGGACGCCGTCGAGGCGCTGCCGGGGATCGACTGGGTGGAGGCGGTCGCGGAGAACATCTGCGCCGGCCATCTGCCCGATTCGCTGGTGCGGCTCAGGGAGCGCGGTGTCACCGTCGTCCCGCACGGCGTCTCCCTCGGTCTCGGTGGGGCCGAGCGCCCCGACGCGGGCCGGCTCGCGGATCTCGCGGCCCGCGCCGAACTGCTCGCCGCCCCGCTGGTCACCGAGCACATCGCGTTCGTACGGGCCGGGGGGTCGCGCACCGCTTCGCCGGGGCTGGAGGCGGGCCATCTGCTGCCCGTGCCCCGCACGTGGGACGCGCTGGACGTGCTGTGCGAGAACGTACGGATCGCGCAGGACTCGCTGCCGGTGCCGCTGGCGCTGGAGAACATCGCGGCGCTGATCTCCTGGCCCGGCGAGGAGCTGACCGAGGGGCAGTTCCTCGCGGAACTGGTCGCACGCACGGGTGTCCGGCTGCTGATCGATGTCGCCAATCTGCACACCAACCACGTCAACCGCGGCGAGGATCCGGCCACCGCGCTCGACGAGCTGCCGGTGGAGGCCATCGCGTACGTGCATGTGGCGGGCGGCGTCGAGAAGGACGGTGTCTGGCACGACACCCACGCCCACCCGGTCACCGAGCCCGTGCTCGACGTCCTCGCCGAGCTCCGCTCCCGGGTCGACCCGCCCGGCGTCCTCCTGGAACGGGACGACGACTTCCCGCCGGCCGAGGAACTGGCGGGCGAACTGACCACGATCCGCGCCACGCTGGACCGGGCGGCCGCCCTGGGCTCGGGCGCGCGGGGGCACGCCGCACAGTCCGTCCCGGGCGCCGGCTCGTCCGCGTCCGGCGCGAAGCCCGTCCCGCGCCCCCGGCCCGCCTCGAACCCCTCCTCCCCGGGCTCCGTGCGGGACCGGGTCGCCGTCGCCCAGACGGCGCTGCTCTCCGCCCTCGTCGCGGGCGCCCCCACGCCGCACGGCTTCGACCACCGTCGGCTCGGGATCCAGAGCCGTGCCCTGGCGGCCAAACGGGCCGGGGTCGTCGCCAAGGTGGCGCCGGAGCTGCCGGAGATCCTTGGCGCCGGCTACCGGGACGCCTTCCTCGCGTACGCCAGGAACCATCCCATGTCCGGCGGTTACCGGCGCGACGCGCTGGACTTCGCCGAGGGGCTGCTGATCGCCGGCCGACCCGCCGACGACGCGGCACGGAGCCGGCTGACCCACTGGTGGCAGGACCGGGCGGCCGCCCGGCCGCCGCGCCGCTCCACCCGCCTGGTACGAGCGGCCCGCGCGGCCCTGATCGGAAGGTGACCGGACGATGCACGGCATGAACACCCTCGCGGTGCTGGTGGATCTCGGCGTGGTGGTCTCTTCGGTCCTCCTGATCGTGGGGCTCGCGCGCTCCCGCCGCAGCACCGCGGGCTCCGTCCACGATTTCTTCGAGACCGCCTTCCTGAAGGGCGGTCCGGGCAGGGTGGTGGACACCGCGCTCACCGCGATGCAGACGGACGGGCGGCTCGTCATCGGCGGTCCCGGCATCGTCGCCGTCCAGCACTCGGGCGCCCGTGACCCGGTGGAACGCGCGGTGCTCCAGGAACACGCCATGGCCCCCACCGGCGCACTGCACACCCTGCGCGAGGCGGTGATGCGGCATCCCGCGGTGCAGGAGATCGGCGACGGGCTCGCGGCCCGCGGCCTGCTGTCCTCGCCGGCCACGAGCCGTGTGTGGCGGCGCTGGAGCATCGCTCAGGGCCTGGGCTGCCTGCTGGCCGTTCCGGTCTCCGCCGTGGTGACGGTGATTCAGGTCACGGCCGACGACTCGTCCGACCTGTTCTCCTCGGTACCGTTCGCTCTCCAGGTCTTCCCGGCCCTGGTGGTCGGCTTCCTGACCGGCTTCATCTGCGGCGGCGTGGCCCGGGGGCGCGTCACCAGGGCGGGGCGGCGGGCAGCCGAGGCGTACCGCGCCGCCCATGCGTACGACCCGCGGCCGGCCCATCTGGTGGCGACGCACGGACTGCGGGCCCTCCCCGATCCCGTGCTGCGGGCGCAGTTGATCGCGGCGGCCCGGATGCGTCCGGCCGGGCGCACATCGAGCCGGGTCTCCGGCTCGTCCCCGGGATCGTCCCCGGATTCCGCCGCCCTGCTCCTCGCACCGGCGGTGTGGTGTGCCGGTACGGGCCCCGGCAGCGGCAGTTGCGGAAGTTCCCACGGCGGCAGCAGCAGCGGCGGCGGAGGGGGCGGCGGCGGATGCAGTGCGGGGTCGAGCTGCGGCTCGGGGTCCAGTTGCGGCTCGGGGTCCGGCTGCGGCGGGTCGAGTGGCTCCAGTTGCTCCAGCAGCAGCGGGTCCAGTTGCGGGGGCGGGTCCAGTTGCGGCAGCAGCAGTTCCTGAGCGACGGCGGCGGCCCGCCCCCGGGCCCGGGCCGCCGAACCGTCCATATGGTGAACGGGCCATGGCGCTCCCCGGCCCGCCTCGCGTAGGAATCCGTCATGCTCTGGGTTCTGTTGCTGCTGGTCGCATGGGGTGCGGCGGCCGTCTCGTGCGTCCGGCTCTGTCTCGTCGCGGCCCGCGCGGGGCTGCTGCCCGAGGCGTCCTCGGATGCCGTACGGAGGGTGGCGGACGGTCATGAACTGACCCTGCACGAGACCGCGTTCCTGTCCGGCGGCCCGCACCGGGTGGTCGATCTGGCGCTGGTCGCCATGCATCTGCGGCGGCGCCTGCTGCTCGCGCACACCGGGTGGGCGACGGTCGTGGACCCGGAGGGCCGGGACGAGATGGAGCGCACGGTGATACGTGCCATCGGTCCGGAGGGCCAGTCCCCGATTCCGCCGGTACGGGCGGCCGCGGCCACCGCCGACCCGGTGCGTGCCCTCGCCGACCGGCTCGTCGCCGCGGGCCTCGCCGTCCCCGGCGGCGCCGGGGACGGGGTCGCCGCCGCGGTCCGCACGGTGCGCGGCGCGGCTCTGCTGGTGGTCGCGACGGGTGCCACGACGCTGCTGATACCCGGTCAGGAGCGCGGCCTCGGGGGCCCGGTGGTGTCCCTGCTGGTCTGGTTCGGGCTGCCGCTCGCGCTGACCCTGGGCTGTCTGGCCATAGCCCGGATGGAGGTCCATCCGCACAGCGGCGCCTGGGCCTCACCGGCCGGGCAGCGGCTGCTTGCCGCACACGAGGTCCCGGCGGCGGACGCGGACCACGACGTCCTGGCGGCGATCGCCGTACGGGGGGTGCGCGCCGTGACCGACCCCGCGCTGCGGGCCGCGCTCAAGGGCAGGCCTGGCGGCGCGGGCCGGTAGAGAACTCCCCGTCCGCCTGTCCTGGGGAAATGCGTACCGAAAAAACGCCGGTGCGGCGCGCGGAAGGCGCGCCGCACCGGGAGCCGAACCCGGTGTCGCTGGAACGACGGGCAGCGCGAGAACGCGCCGGTTGCCCGCCGTCTGATCTTCCGGGTTGGGGTGGTCGGAGCCCGCTCGCTACGCGAGCCCGGCCACCAGGTCCGCGAGCGACTTCCTGCGCCCCGTGTAGAACGGGACCTCCTCGCGGACGTGCATCCGCGCCTCGGAGGCCCGCAGGTGGCGCATCAGGTCGACGATGCGGTGCAGCTCGTCGGCCTCGAAGGCGAGGATCCACTCGTAGTCGCCGAGCGAGAAGGAGGCGACGGTGTTGGCCCGGACGTCGGGGTAGCCGCGGGCCATCTTGCCGTGGTCCGCGAGCATGCGGCGGCGGTCCTCGTCCGGCAGCAGGTACCAGTCGTAGGAGCGCACGAAGGGGTAGACGCTGATGTAGTTGCGCGGCGTCTCGTCGGCCAGGAACGCCGGGATGTGCGACTTGTTGAACTCGGCGGGGCGGTGCAGTGCCATGTTCGACCAGACGGGCTCCAGTGCCAGGCCCAGCTTGGTGCGCCGGAAGAGGTTGTACGCCTCCTGCAGCTCGTCCGCGGTCTCGGCGTGCCACCAGATCATGATGTCGGCGTCGGCACGCAGGCCGGACAGGTCGTAGGTGCCGCGAACGGAGATGTCCTTCGCCGCGAGCTGGTCGAACAGCTCCTGGACCTCGTCGGCGTAACCGGCACGGTCCGCGGGCAGGACATCGCGCAGCTTGAAGACGGACCACAGCGTGTAGCGGACGACCTCGTTGAGGTCCTTGGCCTTCTTACCCGCGTTGGGGCCCTTGCTTGATTTCACAGTCTCAGGCGCACTCATACGGCTATTGTCCCGCCTCGCTCCGTGTGCCCTGAACCAGGGTCGACGTGGCGATGATCTCTTCCCCGGACGTGCCCGTGAGGTCGCGGGCGATCTCGTCCGCGGCCCGGTGGGCGCTCGCGACGCACGCCGGGATGCCGACGCCGTCGTAGACCGCTCCGCAGACCCGCAGGCCGGGCAGCTTGGCGACCTCGTCGCGGATCCGGGCGACCCGGGCAAGGTGTCCCACGGGGTACTGGGGCAGTCCGCCGATCCATCGGGTGACCTCGGTGTCCACGGGCCTGGCGGCCAGCCCGGTCGCCGCCGCGAGGTCGCGCAGCGATACGTCGACCAGCTCGGTGTCCTCGCGGTGCAGGTGGTCCTCCTCGCCGTACCGCCCGACGGAGGTACGCAGGACGAACAGGTCGGGGGCGGAGTCGGCGACCCAGTTCCACTTGTGGGTGGAGAAGGTGGAGGCCTTGATGGTGCGGCCGTCCACCGGCGGTACGAGGAAGCCGGAGCGCCCGTCGAGTGCGCCGGTCGCGGCCACGTCGGAGCGGCGGAACGCCATGGTGACGAGGGCCATCGACGCGTACTCGACACCGGCGAGCTCCGCGGAGGCAGCCGGGGACTCGGCGGCGAGCAGGGTGGCCGCGGACCAGGCGGGGGCGGCCAGCACGACGCCGTCGGCGGAGATCACCCGGGCGTCCGTGCGGACGTCCCAGCCGTCGGTGGTCCGGGTCAGGCCCAGCACGGGGGTGGCGGTCAGGATCTCCCCGCCCGCCGCACGCACGGCGTCGGCGACCGCGTACGGGAGGGTGCCGATGCCGCCGTCGATGCCCTGGAAGACCGGTCCGGTCTGCTGCCGGGCCGCGGCCCGCTCCTGGATGCGCCGGACGCCGTCGAGCAGCGAGCCGCCCTCGCGCACCACCTCGAAGAGCTGCGGTACGGCGGCGCGCATCGAGATCCGGTAGGCGTCGCCCGCGTACACGCCGCCGAGCAGCGGTTCCACGAGCCGGTCGACGACCTCGCGGCCCAGCCGGTCGGCGACGTACGCGCCGACCGCGACATCGTCGCCGACGGCGGTCGGGGTGAGGTCGCGCTCCTGTGCGATGCGGGCGAGGCCCTCCGGGGAGAGCACTCCGCTGAGCGCCGCCGGGTCGCCCGGCACGCCCATCACATGGCCCTTGGGCATGGGGCGCAGGGCGTCGCGCGTCCAGACCGACGCGGTGGCGGTAGCGGGCGGCTGGAGGCGGTCGCCGAGCCCGACGGCGCGTGCCAGGGCGACCGCTTCCGGGCGCCGGGCGAGCATCGACTCGGCGCCCAGGTCGACCCGGGTGCCCGCGATCTCACCGGTCATGAGCTTGCCGCCGAGCCGGTCGGTGGCCTCCAGGAGGGTCACCCGCAGCCCGGCCCCGAGGAGCCGGTGGGCGGCGGCGAGACCGGCGATGCCACCGCCGATGACGACGACATGACCCGGGCCTGTGTCTGCGCGGTTGATTGAACGCTGCATGCCCCCACTCTCTCAAACCTCATCCGAGTCCCGAACGTGACCGCTTCGAAACCGGTATCGGGCAACCCGCACCCCTCCCCCGTACGTCGAACCGGCACCATCAACCACCCGCCCCGGGAGAGTAGTTATGCAGACCGACCGGCAACTCGGCCGTACATCCGTCCGTCGTTCACGCACGGCCCTGGCCGCCGGAGTCCTGGCCGGCCTCCTCGCGCTGAGCGGCTGCAGCGCCTCCGGCGGGGCCAGCGATTCGAGCGCGAAGAGCGACAGGGCGGTCTCGGCGGACGAGCGGAGCGCCGCGGACTCCGGGGACGACAAGGCGGCGCAGGGTCCGCAGGAGGCGGGCGGCTCGCCGGCGGAGCGGAAGAAGTCCGGCACCCTGCCCGCCGGCAGCCATGTCATCCGTACCGCCACGCTCTCCGTGGAGGTGAAGAGCGTGCCGAGGGCCGCGGCGGCCGCGCGCTCGGCCGCGGAGAGCGCGGGTGGCCTGGTGGCCGGCGAGGAGACCGAGCGGGTCGACGACACACGTGAAATGTCACACATCGTGCTGCGCGTTCCACAGGCCGAGTACGGCGCGGTACTGCGGAAGCTCGCGGGCGCCGGGAAGCTGCTGTCGCGCACGTCGTCCGCGAAGGACGTCACCGACCAGGTGGTCGACGTGGAGAGCCGGATCGCCACCCAGCGGGCGAGTGTGGCGCGGGTGCGCAAGCTCATGGACCGGGCCGAGAGGCTCACCGACGTAGTCACGCTGGAAGGCGAACTGAGCAGCCGGCAGGCGTCGTTGGAGTCACTGCTCGCCCAGCAGGCGTCGCTGAAGGACCGCACCACGCTGGCCACGATCACCCTCGACCTCTCCGAGCCGGAGGCGACGGCGAAGGAGGGCGGTGACGACGGCCCCGGATTCCTGGACGCGCTGGGCGGCGGCTGGCACGCGTTCGTCACGGTGCTGCGGTGGCTCGCGATGGCGGTGGGCGCGGCGGCCCCGTTCCTGGCCGCGGTCGCCGTGCTCCTGCTGCTGGGGCGGCTGCTGCGGGGCCGGCTGCGCGGACGCCGTACGCCGCCGCGGTCGCCGTCGCCGTCGCCGTCGCTGGAGCCGTCGGGGTCCTCGTCCACTCCCCCGGCGTCGTAGCGTGGTCCCTTCGGACTCGGTGTCGAAGGGACCAGGCATGACGGCGGAGCGACTGGTGGTCATCGGTGGTGACGCGGCGGGCATGTCCGCCGCGTCCCAGGCCCGCAGACTCAAGGGCCCCGACGAGCTGAGCATCGTCGCCTTCGAGCGGGGCCATTTCGCCTCGTACTCCGCCTGCGGCATCCCCTACTGGGTCGGCGGCGACGTCGCGGAGCGGGACGACCTCATCGCCCGCACTCCGAAGGAGCACCGGGCCCGCGACATCGAACTGCGGATGCGCACCGAGGTCACGGAGATCGATGTCGCCGGGCAGCGGGTGCGGGCCCTGGACCGGGAGACCGGTGAGACGTACTGGACGGGCTTCGACAAGCTGGTGATCGCGACGGGCGCCCGGCCGGTGCGTCCGGCGCTGCCCGGCATGGATGCGCCCGGGGTGCACGGGGTGCAGACGCTGGACGACGGGCAGGCCCTGCTGGAGTCGCTGGACCGGGTGGCGCCGGGGCGCAGGCGGGCAGTCGTCGTCGGGGCGGGCTACATCGGCGTCGAGATGGCGGAGGCGATGCTGAAGCACGGTTTCGAGGTGACCGTGCTCAACCGCGGCGAGCAGCCGATGGCGACGCTCGACCCCGACATGGGGCGGCTGGTCCACGACGCGATGGACGGCCTGGGCATCACCACGGTCAACCGGGCCGAGGTCACCGCGATCCGCACCGGCCCGGACGGCCGGGTCCGCGCGGTCGCCACGGGCGACACCTCCTACCCGGCGGACGTGGTGGTGCTCGGCATCGGCGTGGAACCGGAGACGACGCTGGCGCGGGCCGTCGGTCTTCCGCTGGGCCCGCACGGCGGGCTGCTCACCGATCTGTCGATGCGGGTCGTCGGGCACGACACCATCTGGGCGGGCGGCGACTGCGTCGAGGTCCTCGACCTGGTGGCGGGCCGCACCCGTCACATCGCGCTGGGCACCCATGCCAACAAGCACGGCCAGGTCATCGGGGCCAACGTGGCGGGCGGCTACGGGACGTTCCCGGGGGTGGTCGGCACGGCGGTGAGCAAGGTGTGCGATCTGGAGATCGCCCGCACCGGGCTGCGCGAGAAGGACGCCCGCGCGGTGGGCCTGCGGTTCGTCACGGCGACGATCGAGTCGACGGGCCGGGCGGGCTACTACCCGGGGGCGCAGTCCATGACGGTGAAGATGCTCGCGGAATACCGCACGGGGCGGCTGCTCGGTGTGCAGATCGTGGGCCGGGAGGGGGCGGCCAAGCGCGTGGACATCGCGGCTGTCGCGCTCACGGCCGGGATGACCGTGGACCAGATGACCGCCCTGGACCTCGGCTACGCGCCGCCGTTCTCACCGGTCTGGGACCCGGTCCTGGTGGCGGCCCGCAAGACGGTGACGGCACTGCGGCGGGCGGGCACCGCCTGAGTGCGCGGTGCCCTGGTCCCCTCGGCTCAGCGCTCGGTCTGCTCGTGCACGTACTCCACGAGCCGTGTCAGGGCGTCCGGGTCCATCGACGGCATCACGCCGTGGCCCAGGTTGAAGACGTGGCCCTCCAGGCCGGCGGCCGCGTCCAGCACCTCCTGGGCCTTCTCCTGCACCACCGTCGTCGGCGCGAACAGCACCGCGGGGTCGAGGTTGCCCTGGAGCGCCTTGCCGGGGCCGACCCGCCGCGCGGCCTCGTCCAGCGGAACCCGCCAGTCGACGCCGACGACATCCGCGCCCGCCTCGCCCATCAGCCCGAGGAGTTCGCCCGTGCCGACACCGAAGTGGATGCGCGGGACCCCGTACGGGGCGACGGCCTCGAAGACCTTCGCCGAGGCGGGCAACACCGAACGCCGGTAGTCGGCGGGGGCCAGCGCGCCCACCCAGGAGTCGAAGAGCTGGACGGCCGAGGCGCCGGCCTCGATCTGGACCTTGAGGAAGGCACCGGTGATCTCGGCGAGCCGGTCGAGCAGGTCGGCCCAGAGCTGCGGGTCGCCGTACATCAGGGCCTTGGTGTGCTCGTGGTTGCGGGACGGGCCGCCCTCCACGAGGTAGCTCGCGAGGGTGAAGGGCGCGCCCGCGAAGCCGATGAGAGGGGTGGCGCCCAGTTCGGCGGTGAGCAGACCGATGGCCTCGGTGACGTAGTGGACGTCCTCGGGCGTGAGGTCGCGCAGCCGGGCCAGATCGGCGCGGGTGCGGATCGGGTCGGCGATGACGGGGCCGACGCCGGGCTTGATGTCGAGGTCGATCCCGATGGCCTTGAGCGGGACGACGATGTCGCTGAAGTAGATCGCGGCGTCCACCTTGTGGCGCCGTACGGGCTGCATCGTGATCTCGGCGACCAGCTCCGGCATCATGCAGGAGTCGAGCATCGGGATGCCTTCGCGGACCTTCAGGTACTCCGGCAGCGAACGCCCCGCCTGGCGCATGAACCAGACCGGCGTGTGCGGCACGGGCTCGCGGCGGCATGCTTTCAGGAACGCCGACTCATGGGTGGCGGAGGTCTTCATCTGCTGGCCCATGGGGCGGTCGTTGGCACTCACACACAGAATCTTCGCACGAAGCCGCAAGCAGCCGGGCCCGCCCGGGTGTCCCTCCCTGCGCGAGGCTCCGGTTCCGCCTACTCTTCCCCGCATGGCTCCGGCTCAGGGACAGTTCTCCGATCAATCCGATGGCGCTGACAGCAAGGACAGCGCGGAGGGTGGTTCCGTCCCGCCCGCGTTCCGGTCGGCGGTGGACGCGTTGCACTCGGCGCGGCTGCGCCCCGAACTGGAGGTGGAGTCGACGCGGCCGCCCAAGCGGCTCGCTCCGTACGCGTACGCCCTGGAAGCGGCGGTCGTCGAGGGCGAGGAGGACCTCGCCGACGGCCGTCTGGTGCTGCTCCATGATCCGGCCGGGCACGAGGCCTGGCAGGGGACCTTCCGCCTGGTGACGCTGGTACGGGCCGAGCTGGAGCCGGAGATGGCTTCCGATCCGCTGTTGCCGGAGGTGTGCTGGTCGTGGCTGACCGGTGCGCTGGAGGCGCGCGGTCTGTCGTACGGGGAGGCGGGCGGCACGGTGACGCGGGCGGGCTCGCACTACTTCGGTGCGCTGGCCACGCGTCGCCCGGCGACGCAGATCGAGATCCGGGCGTCATGGACGCCGCGCGAGGGCCGTGGCGGGGTACCGGACACGGCGGCGCATCTGATGGCGTGGGGCGATCTGCTGTGCCAGATCGCCGGTCTGCCGCCGTCGGACCCCGCCGACGCGGCGGTGGTGACGCTCCCCCAGCGGCGCGGCCCCCAGGCCCCCTGAAACCCCTCGCACGCCTCCTCCCGCACGAAGCCTTCCCCATGCCGGTAACACTGCGTCACAAACGTCGCAGTATCACCGGCATTTTTTTCGTACAATCGATCGCGTGTCCGATTTGCCCGAATTGTTACTCACTAAATCGTGATCTTCCTCTAAAGGAGGACGGGTCTGCTGCCGAAGAGGTCAATGACCCTTCAAGCACGGTTCGCCCCGGCTTCATCCCCGAGCCGGCCCGTCCCGCCACTTCCCAGGAGGCCTGGTGTCCGTTCTCCTAGAGCAGCCCGCAAGCCTGGTCGCCTACCGCCCGAACAAGCCGACGGCCATGGTCGTCGTGGCCGACCCGCGCGTCCGTTCCACCGTCACCCGCCATCTGTGGGCACTCGGAGTACGTGACGTCATCGAGGCGTCGTCCATCGCGGAGGCCCGTCCCCGCGTCGGCAATCCACGCGACATCTGCGTAGCCGACGTCCACCTGCCCGACGGTTCCGGGCTGACCCTGTTGTCCGAGACCCGAGCCGCCGGCTGGCCGAACGGCCTCGCCCTTTCCGCCGCCGATGACATCGGCGCCGTACGCAACGCCCTCGCGGGCGGCGTGAAGGGTTACGTCGTCACCGGCACCCGAACCAATATCGGCCACCCCACCCGTCCCGGCGTCGCTCCCATCGGCGCCAATGCCGCCCGTATGCACCGCCGGCCCCCCGGCACCCCGAGCCACCCGGGCGGCTACCGCGAACTGTCCGGCCGCGAGGTCGAGGTCCTCCGGCTGGTTGCCGAAGGCCAGTCCAACAAGGCCATCGGCGTCTCGATGGGCCTGTCCGCCCTGACCGTCAAGAGCCATCTCGCCCGAATCGCCCGCAAGCTCGGCACCGGAGACCGCGCGGGAATGGTCGCCGTCGCCCTGCGAACGGGCATCATTCACTGACCCCCGTACCACCGGCAGGTCCGCGCAGCGATACGGACCGGCTGGTTTGCATTCATCGGCGCCCGTCGACGGAACGTTCCGTCGACGGGCGCCGTACATACACAGATACCCTTGACACGTGACCGACGCCCAAGAGACCGCAGCAGACACTTCACTGCGAACCACCGGGGGCGCTCCCCCGGACGACGTCGCCCCGGCGCCGATCCCCTTGCTCGAACCTCGCGAGGGCATTCCCCCGGTGGTGGCATCCGATGACGCCCTCGCCCGGGTGGTCGCCGCCTTCGCCGCAGGCTCCGGACCGGTCGCCGTCGATGCCGAGCGCGCCTCCGGCTACCGCTACGGCCAGCGCGCCTACCTCGTGCAGCTGCGCCGAGACGGTGCGGGCAGCGCGCTGATCGACCCGGTCGGCTGCCCCGACCTCTCGGGGCTCGGAGACGCGCTGCACGGCAGCGAGTGGATCCTGCACGCCGCCACTCAGGACCTGCCCTGTCTGCGCGAAATAGGGATGACTCCCACCGGGCTCTTCGATACGGAGCTGGCCGGACGGCTGGCCGGCTTCCCACGGGTCGGCCTCGGCGCCATGGTCGAGAGCGTGCTCGGATACTCGCTGGAGAAGGGCCACTCCGCCGTCGACTGGTCCACCCGTCCGCTGCCCGACCCCTGGCTGCGCTACGCGGCGCTCGATGTCGAACTGCTGATCGATCTGCGCAACGCCCTGGAGGACGAGCTCGACCGGCAGGGCAAGCTGGAGTGGGCGCGGGAGGAGTTCGACGCGATCGCCTCGGCGCCGCCCGCTCCCCCGCGCAAGGACCCCTGGCGCCGCACCTCCGGCATGCACAAGGTCCGCCGCCGCCGTCAGATGGCGGTGGTACGGGAGCTGTGGACCGTCCGTGACCAGGTGGCCCGGCGCCGGGACATCTCGCCCGGCAAGGTGCTGGGCGATGCCGCGATCGTCGAGGCCGCGCTCGCCCTCCCGCCGAACGCACATGCGCTGACCGCCCTGCCCGGCTTCGGCCACCGCATGGGGCGCCGGCAGCTGGAGCAGTGGCAGGCGGCCATCGACCGGGCCAAGGCGCTGCCCGATTCGGAGCTGCCGCAGCCCGGCCAGACCCTCGCCGGTCCGCCGCCGCCCCGCGCCTGGGCGGACAAGGACCCGGCGGCAGCGGCCCGGCTCGCGGCCGCCCGCGCCGCGGTCTCGGAGCTCGCCGAGCGGCTGCACATGCCGCAGGAGAACCTGATCACGCCGGACACCGTGCGCCGGGTCTGCTGGGAGCCGCCCAAGAATCCGACCCTGGACGCGATCGAGTCCGCGCTCATCGGTTACGGGGCACGACGCTGGCAGATCCAACAGGTGACCCCGCTTCTGGTCCGCTCGCTGACGTCCGCAGCTTGAGGGATCGCCGTAGAGGGTCGTATTCACGCCAGGTTGCGCGGGCCTCGGGTCGCACCGTGTCCTCGATCGCCGGACGGGCTGTTCTCTCCGCCCCGTCCGGCGATCTGTCGTTTTCGGCGTGACGCGTGACCGGTTCTCCGGGCCGTTCCGGGGGGCGCCGCTGCCACGCACCCGGCGGGCGGCACTTCGAGGACGTCCGGCGTTTGAGGATGAAACGGTCCTCGCGGCCGACCTGTCCGCGTGTGACCTTCGCCGCTCCCGCCGCAAGGGGTGGGCAGTCTGGTTACCCGCAAGTAGCATGGGGGAAGCGGCGCGCCTGTGGGCGTGCCCCGCAGCAGTGCCATCCCGCACCCTGGAGGAGAGCCACCGTGCCTCGTACCATCCGGGACGTCGTCTTCGTCGACGGCGTCCGCACCCCGTTCGGCAAAGCGGGCCCCAAGGGCATCTACCACGAGACCCGCGCCGACGATCTCGTCGTGAAGGCCATCCGGGAGCTGCTGCGCCGCAACCCGGACCTCGACCCCGCCAGGATCGACGAGGTCGCCATCGCAGCGACCACCCAGATCGGTGACCAGGGTCTGACGCTGGGCCGTACCGCCGGAATTCTGGCCGGGCTGCCGCAGTCCGTCCCCGGTTACTCCATCGACCGCATGTGTGCGGGCGCCCTGACCGCCGTCACGTCGACGGCCGGCTCCATCGCCTTCGGCGCGTACGACGTCGTCGTCGCCGGTGGCGTCGAGCACATGGGCCGCCACCCGATGGGCGAGGGCGTGGACCCGAACCCGCGCTTCGTGTCGGAGAAGCTGGTCGACGAGTCCGCCCTGTTCATGGGCATGACCGCGGAGAACCTGCACGACCGGTACCCGCAGATCACCAAGGACCGTGCCGACGCGTACGCGGTCCGCTCGCAGGAGAAGGCCGCCAAGGCGTACGCCGACGGCAAGATCCAGCAGGACCTGGTACCGATCTCGGTGCGTCGCACCAATCCGGAGGGCGGCGAGACCGGCTGGGGCCTGGTCACCGCCGACGAGCCGATGCGCCCGGGCACCACCCTGGAGTCCCTCGCGGGTCTGAAGACCCCGTTCCGCCCCCACGGCCGGGTCACCGCCGGTAACGCCGCGGGGCTCAACGACGGCGCCACCGCCTCGCTGCTCGCCGCCGAGGACGTCGCCCGCGAACTGGGCCTGCCCGTCAAGATGCGCCTCGTGTCGTACGCCTTCGTAGGTGTCGAGCCCGAGGTGATGGGCTACGGCCCGATCCCGGCGACCGAGAAGGCCCTCGCCAAGGCCGGGCTGACCATCGACGACATCGGTCTGTTCGAGATCAACGAGGCGTTCGCCGTCCAGGTGCTCGCCTTCCTCGACCACTACGGCATCGCCGACGACGACGCCCGCGTCAACCAGTACGGCGGCGCGATCGCCTACGGTCACCCGCTCGCCTCCTCCGGTGTGCGTCTGATGACGCAGCTGGCCCGCCAGTTCGAGGAGCAGCCGGAGGTCCGCTACGGCCTGACCACCATGTGCGTCGGCTTCGGCATGGGCGCGACGGTCGTCTGGGAGAACCCGCACTTCGACACGGCAGACGGAGACAACAAATGAGCTCCACCACTGAGCTTCTGAAGGGCGCAGCCGAGCTGTTCCCCGGCGAGGTCGTCACCCAGGCGCACGTACGCCACCTCGACCTTCCGGCGGGTGCGGGGCGCTTCGCCCTCATCACGCTGGACAACGGCCTGGACCACACCAAGCCGACCACCTTCGGACCGCAGTCGCTGGCGAACCTGGACGCCGCGATCGACCAGGTCGAGAAGGAGGCCGCCGAGGGCGCGATCGTCGGTATCGGCATCACCGGCAAGCCGTTCATCTTCGCGGTCGGCGCCGACCTCAAGGGCGTCGAGCTGCTCAAGGAGCACAAGGACGCGCTGGCCATCGGCAAGGGCGGTCACGACGTCTTCCGCCGTCTCTCCGGCCTCGCCGTCCCGACGTTCGCGTACTACAACGGCGCGGCGATGGGCGGCGGCGTCGAGGTCGGTCTGCACTGCTCGTACCGCACCGTCTCCAAGGCGCTGCCCGCGTTCTCGCTGCCCGAGGTCTTCCTCGGTCTGGTTCCGGGGTGGGGCGGCTGTGCGCTGCTGCCCAACCTGATCGGCGCCGACCGCGCGGTCTCCGTGATCATCGAGAACTCGCTGAACCAGAACCGCCAGCTCAAGGGCAAGCAGGTCTTCGAGCTCGGGATCGCCGACGCCCTCTTCGAGGGCGCGGACTTCCTGGAGCAGTCGCTGATCTGGACCGCTTCCGTGCTGAACGGCACGATCACGGTGGAGCGCCCGGACGTCGACCGCGGTGACGCCTGGGACCAGGCCGTCGCGCGCGGCAGGGCCGTCGCCGACTCCAAGGTGCACGGCGCCGCCCCGGCCGCGTACCGCGCGCTGGAGATCATCGCCGCGGCGAAGAACGGCGACCTGGGCGCCGGCTTCGACGCCGAGGACCAGGCACTCGCGGACCTGATCATGGGCGGCGAGCTGCGCTCCGGGATCTACGCGTTCAACCTGGTCCAGAAGCGCGCCAAGCGCCCGGCCGGTGCCCCGGACAAGAACCTGGCCCGCCCGGTCACCAAGGTCGGCGTCGTCGGTGCCGGTCTGATGGCCTCGCAGCTGGCGCTGCTGTTCCTGCGCCGCCTGGAGGTGCCGGTCGTCCTGACCGACATCGACCAGGAGCGGGTCGACAAGGGTGTGGGCTATGTCCACGCCGAGATCGAGAAGCTGCTCGGCAAGGGCCGCATCAACCAGGACAAGGCCAACCGCCTCAAGGCCCTGGTCTCCGGTGTGCTGGACAAGGCGGAGGGCTTCTCCGACGCCGACTTCATCATCGAGGCGGTCTTCGAGGAGATCGGCGTCAAGCAGCAGGTCTTCGCGGAGGTCGAGGCGGTCGCCCCGGCGCACGCGATCCTCGCCACCAACACCTCGTCCCTCTCGGTCACCGAGATGGCGTCGAAGCTGCAGCACCCCGAGCGGGTCGTCGGCTTCCACTTCTTCAACCCGGTCGCGATCCTCCCGCTGCTGGAGATCGTCCGCGGCGAGCGGACCGACGACGCCTCGCTGGCCACGGCGTTCGGTGTGGCGAAGAAGCTGAAGAAGACCGCGGTGCTGGTGAAGGACGCCCCGGCGTTCGTCGTCAACCGCATCCTCACCCGCTTCATGGGCGAGATCCAGAACGTCATCGACGAGGGCACCCCGGTCGAGACCGCCGAGAAGGCCATCGAGCCGCTCGGGCTGCCGATGTCCCCGCTGGTGCTGCTGGAGCTGGTCGGCCCGGCGATCGGCCTGCACGTGTCGGAGACCCTGAACCGAGCCTTCCCGGACCGGTTCACCGTCTCCGAGAACCTGGCCGCCGTCGTCAAGGCCGGCAAGCGCGGCTTCTACGTCTACGACTCCGGCAAGCCGGAGTTGGACCCGGAGGTCGCCGCGCTCCTCAAGCAGGGCGATGTCGTCCTGTCCGAGGAGCAGGTCCGCGACCGGGTCCTGGACGCGGTGGCGCAGGAGATCGGTCTGATGCTGGACGAGGGCGTCGTCGCCGAGGCCCAGGACATCGACCTCTGCCTGATCACCGGCGCGGGCTGGCCCTTCCACCTGGGCGGCATCACGCCGTACCTGGACCGTGAGGGCGTCTCGGAGCGGGTGAACGGAAGGAAGTTCCTGGCGCAGGGCGTGGCGAGCGTTCCGGCGTAACGTTCTTCGCCGATACGCGGACGGGCCCTATCGGTTCATTCCGGTAGGGCCCGTCCGTGCTGTGCGCGCGGGTGGCGGCGGCTCAACGGGGCAGGACGACCAGGGCGTTGGCCACCGGTCGCTCACGGACCGGCGCCCCGGCCGCGCCCCGCGGGCGGTTTCGGAGCCGGCCGTTCACGACCATCGTCGTGGAGCCTCCGCCGTCGAGGTTCATGGCATCCCGCGCCCCCAGCGAGCGCATCAGTTCCGCGGCCTCTGGAAGCGTCACCCCGACGCTCGCGCCCGGATCACGACCGTCGACGGTCACCAGCAGAAGTGTGCCGTCGTCCGTGATGCCCGTCAGGGTGCGGGGGTGGCGCTGGGTCAGGGCGGTGGCGGGCATCCCGTTGGCCTCGATGTCGATGTCCAGAGCGCCGTCGCGCAGCAGCCGCGGCCCGGCCTGGACAACCGTCAGCCCCCTCCCCGAAACGCGGTGTCCCGCCCCGTCGTGCACCTGGGAGGTGATCCTCAGGGTGGCGCCGGTGCGGGCGTGGTGGCGCAGCCAGGCCGCCCCCTCGCCGATGCCTGTCAGGACCCTGCATCTCGCGGGTATCGGTCCTCCTCCGGGGGAGCGGAGCTGGACGACGCGGCCGTCCGAGGCGATCACGGCTTCTGTGGAACCCGGTCCCGCAGCCGCCGCGGCGGGTCCCCACTGACGCGTGAACAGGACCAGCTCGTCGTGGTCCTCGCACAGTTTGTTGTGGGCAGGGGCGGTCCGCACTCCCCGGGTGCCGCGGAGCACGTCCCCGCCCACACCACCGCATCCGACGATGCGCCCCGGCATCCGGTTGACCCCGTCGATCGTCCGTCGGGCGCCGTGACTGTCCGTCACAGTGCCGGCCGACCGGGCTTCGACGATGCGCGTGGTGCCGCCGTCCTCGCCGAGCACCAGCGCGGTGCGGCCGTTCGCGGCTTCGCTGAGCATGGCGTTGTTCTCCACGTACAGCCCGAGCGGATCGCCGTCGTACCCGCTGAACACGACGCTGGTGGCGATGTCGAAGAAGGACGCGTTGACGGCGGCCACCGCCCCGACCCGGTTCGCCATGGCCCGTACGGTCTCCGCAGTGTCCAGCCGGGACCCGTGGACCGCGCTCACCCGTGCCCGCGCGGACGGCGAGACGGACAGCACCTGATGGCGGAGGGGGCCTGCCGCCCGCAGCCGGGTGGTGTGCTGGTGAAAGGTGACACCTGCCGGCAGTGGGCCGATGGGTTCCGGCGAGCGCGGAGCCGCCGGGGCCCGGGCCGGGGCCCGGCCGGCGTCGTCTCCCGTGCTGCACCCGGCCAGCGCCCAGGCGCCCGTGCCGGCTCCCACGGCGAGGAACCGCCGACGTCTCATCTCGTGCGCGCGTCGGGCAGCACCCCGGGGATGTTGTCGACGTCTCCCGCGTACACGGTCACCTCGGACCAATTGCGGTGGCCCGCCTGGTTCTCGTAGCAGATGGAGAACCGGTCGTATCCGGTCGCTCCCGGAATTCCCGTGTACGTGACGCTTCCGTCCGGCACCGCGCTGACCGCGCCGTACTGGGCGAGGCCCACACCGACCACCCGCAGGCCCGTCTGGGCGGCGGCCGGGTCGGGGCCGACGACCGCGTAGCCGCCGGGCGGAATGGCCAGGCTGCGGCCCGGCACCCAGGCCCGTCTGACCCGGTAGCCCGCCTCGGTGACCTGCGCGGAGGACACCAGCTTCTCACCGGCGTACGACATCACTCCGACGCACACCTTGGGCAGCAGGACCGCGCCTTCCGGTGCGTCGTCGTTGACCTTGAGGATCGCGGTCACGGCGCGCTGCTCGTCGCCGCGGGCGTAGGTCGCGAAGCGTCCGTTGGGGAGGTGGCCCAGGCCCTGGAGGTCGGTCATCGTGGCGTGTTCGGCGACGACGTCGTCGAATATGTAGCCGTACGCGCGGTAGGGCCCGCCGGAGGGCAGCACGCTCAGGTGCAGCGTGATCTCCTGTCCGGGCACGGCCGCGATCGCGGGGTCCGCGTCGGCGTGCAGTTCCAGCACCGCCGACACAGCGGTGCGCTCGGGGTGCGCGACCTGGATGCGCGCCAACAGATACCAGCCACTCATTTGACCACCTCCAGGGTCCGGGTTCGCGTCAGTTCGTCGAAGACGTGGTCCTCCAGCCATTCGATGGCGTCCTCGGGAAACCGGGCGCGCTCAAGATCGGCGAAGCAGCCGGGCTCCAGCATCGCGCTCTCCCGCATCTCGCAGGCGATGAAGCGCGCGCACTCGATCGCGCCGGCCACCCTGAGATGGGTGTTGTCGGCCACTCCGTCGGGGTAGTTGGGATGCTCATCGGGGGCGAGGTAGAGGAAGATCTCGTGCGTTCCTTGCGGCCCTGCCCGGCGCCACCACCGCACGCTCCATTCGTTCAGGTCGATCAGCGGCACGGACTTCTCGGCCGCGATCTCCTTCATCGCCAGCGGATAGACGCCCAGTAGCCGGCGGAGATTGCCCTGCGTGTCGAAGACCCGGCGCTCGTGGCTGGTGACCAGGATCGGGTGGGCGCCCCGTTCGCGTACGCCGTCCACACAGCGACGCAGATAGCCCTGGTACTCCTTGAACGGCTCCGTGTAGCGGCCCTTCCCCGGCTTCATGTCGATGAGTCCGAAGGAGAACAGCACCAGATCGCCCGGCCGGGCCTCACGCAGAATCCAGGCCAGCCTGCCGCGTTCCACGAAGCTGCGCGAACTCGCGCCCGCCCGTGCACAGTTGATGACCTCGGCGCCCCGGACGAAGAGCGGAAGCGCCTGGCCCCAGCCCGCCATCGGCGCGAAGCTGCGCTGACGGCTGGTGACACTGGAGTCCCCGGCCAGGAACACCCTGCGCAGCGGGCGGCCCATCAAGCCCACTCCTTACGGGAGTTCTGGTCGCGGAAGTGCTGTCCCGGGGTGTCCAAGGACTGTCGCGCCGTCGGTACGTCGGACGCCTGGCTGCTGTCGACGGCCGACTCCAGCTCGTCGATCGCGCGGAAGACGCGTTGCGAGTTGTTGGTGTCCCGGCGGCCGAAGAACTCGTCGACCCGGGCCCGGTACTGCGGCTCCACGGCGAAGTTCCGCTGCACGGTGTCGATGATCTCCCGAACGGTGGAATCGACGTCCCGGCAGACCGGGCCGAAGCCGTCCCGCTCGAACTCGTAGTAGCCGCGCTTGTAGTGGTTGCCGTAGAAGTCCTCCTCGTCGAACGGCGTGTACACGATGGGGGTGCCCATGTACGCGACGTCGAAGAAGACCGATGAGTAGTCGGTGACCAGGAGCGAGCACTCGCGCATCGCCAGCTGCACATCACGGCCGTCTCCGGTGACCGTCACCGAGGGGTGGTCGATACGGAAGTGGTGCAGGTACGGGCGGATCTCGTAGTGCGGCATGAACTCCAGCTCCACACCGCACACTTCGAGCACGTTCAGCAGGCGCTCGTCGCGCAGCAGGGTGGAGAAGAAGCGGAAGTACTCCGACGCCGCGAACGGGATCTTCGCCTTGGCGGCCTTGTCGTACGACGGCGCCACGATGTCCCGCCGCCACGTGGGCATCAGCAGGATCCGGGGGCGCTCGGAGCGTACCGGCTTCAGCGCGTCGAAGCGGGGGAACCCCGCGGCGGCGACCCGTGCGTAGCCGTAGCCGCAGTGCTCGGCGAAGTACGACCGTTCCGCCTGCCCCACCGTCAGCAGCAGGTCCACGCTGGTGACCTGGTGGTGCACCGAGGGGGCCACGTCGTTGTAGGTGACCCCGTGCTGGAGGAAGACCCGGCGATAGTTCAGCAGATCGCCGTAGCCGCGCAGGAAGGAACTCTTGCTCAGCTCGGGGAAGCCGAGGTACGCCTCCAGGTCGTAGGGATTGATGAGCCTCTTGGCGTGCAGCAGGTACATCCGGTACTTGCGGGACGTCCGGTCCAGGACATGACCGTACGGGGCCACCTTGGCCCGGTCCTTGGCGTCACCGTTGATCGCGTAGTAGACCTTGCGGCGCGGGTGGTTCTCCCTGATCCAGCGGAACAGGTGGTACGCGTTGTCCTGCGCGGTGTCCGCCCGCTCTCCGATGATCCAGATGTTCTTGCGGTGCAGTCGCGGATAGCTCAGCAGGTAGGCGAGCCGGGTGCGCCAGCCGGGGCGGCCGGGCAGTGCGGCGCGGGCCTGCCGCAGCAGGTGCCACAGCCGGCCGCGGAGCTTCTGTCCCGCGCCGGTGAAGTAGCGCAGGACCACGGAGTCGTCGTTGTGCACCGTGAGCCACAGCCGGTCCCTGCCGATGCGGCGCATGCCCTTGAAGCGGTGCAGCATGAGCCGTGCGCCGATCTGCGCGTCCACATGGCGCTCGCCGTCGTGGAACCGCAGGGTGACCGTGAGGTCGCGGCCGGAGAGCGGGGCGAGGACCTTGGGGTCCGCACAGGCGCGCCAGCCGCCGAACCAGTCGCGTTCCTTGCGGACCCGCCAGCGGTCCCGGCGGTAGACCTGCTCCGCGGGGATGGCGACGGACCGCTTTCCGTCCGTGCAGACGAGTTCGAAGCGGCTGGTGAAGAGCTGGGCGATGTCCACGCCCGTGAGCGTCATCACGCCTTCGAACTGCAGCTCACCGTCGCGGTACCGGACGCTTTCCAGCACGCCCCGCTGCCGCTCCACACGGATCAGCCTGGAGTCCACCGGGTCGGCGGCGAGCTTCCGGTACATCCCCTGCTCGTCCAGCCGGACCCTCGGCTCGTACTCGGCGTCGCCGAACGGGTCGCAGAAGAGCTCGAAGTTCCGGGTCCGCACGGCGTGGTGCTGCACCCGGGACACGGAGTGGACGACGTACTGGAGGAGGACCTCCTCGGGAACCCTGGCGTAGACGTCGCAGAGCTCGTCGAAGGCCTGGGCGATCTCGGCCCGGTTCATGATGCGGTGGTAGTTGCGCAGGTACGGCTGGTACGAGCGCACCACGAACCGGTGAATCAGCCGGGCCGACGGTGCCTCGATCCGGTCGGCGAAGTCCAGCAGGAAGCGGTTGAGCCGCAGCCGTTGCCGGGCCTTGGCCGGATCGTTCCAGTCGACGTCGAAGAGCGAGTCGTTCTGGGCCGGATCACGGTCGAAGTACACGTAGCGGTCGACCATGCTGAAGCCGCGCGCGGTCAGCATGGCCATCACGCTCAGCCAGATATCGGCGAACATGCCTCCGTCCGTGGGCCTCAGTCCGTTCCCCCGCAGGAGGGAGACGCGGAAGAGCTTGTTGCCGAGGTCGGCCGAGAAGACCATGTGGGGCGCCTTCCTGACCAGGTCGGTCAGGCCCTTCGCGCCCTTGCCGAAGTACCGTTTCCACGGTTCGTCGGAGTTGCGCCGCGGCCCCGGAAACGTGTCGTAGTTGCCGATGGCCACATCGACGTCGTGCTTCACCGCGGACTCGGTGAGCTGCCGCAGGCAGTCGGCGCCGAGGATGTCCCGGCCCCGCGCGAACAGCACGTACGGCGCCACGACCTGAGCGAGGCCCTCTTCGTAGGCGACCGCCGCGCCGTGGGCGGGGAGCCGAAGCACGGTCGCGTTCCGGTAGAACGCGGCGAAGTTGTCCAGCAGTTCGGCCGTTCGGTCCGTGGAACCGTCGTCTGCGAACACGACCTGCGTCTCGGCGAACAGGGTCTGCGCCGCGAGGGAGTGCAGGAATTCGAACAGATGGTGCTCGTCGTTGTGGCAGTGCACGACGACGGCGGCCCGGTACGACCCGAGGGCGGGCAGCGGTGCGGGGCCCTCGCTGCCCTGCCACCAGTGCCAGGGGGTGCCCCGGCGGTCCTCCTGCTGGGTGCGTTCGCTGGTCTCGGGACGCAGCGCGACATTGCCGCTGACCGTCTCGTACATCTCGACCGGTCCGGACGGGCTCTCGTAGCGCTCACGGGAGACGTCGATTCCGTGGACCGCCACCGTCGTGGTCGCCCGTTCACCGGCGTGGCGCACCTGGACGAAGAGGTTCCACACTCCGTCGTTCGCGGCCGCGCCGGTGCTGGACGCGAGGTCCAGAGTCGCCCGGTAGTGGACCCGGTGGTCGTCGGTCTCGACCGCGCTGACCGGGAAGACATGGTCGCTCTTGGTGCTGCGCAGGCGGAGCACCGCCTTGAGCTCGACCTTGCCGCCGCGGGAGAAACGCCCGAACTGATTCAGGATGTACCCGGACAGATGGAGCTTGCTGCCCCTGATCTCCAGCTCGGTCGCCTGGTTGAACAGCCGGGCGTCGGCCAGCGGCTTGTCCGCGAGATCCAGGTCGGTGACATCGAGGAATCGTTTCGCCTGCGGGAAGTGCAGGAGCGACTCGGACCAGTAGACGCGTTCGTCGCTCTCGACCAGGTCCGAGCTGAGCACGCTGCGCCGCTGTGCGTAGTCCGAGACGGACAGCGCGAGATCCACCCGCTCGTGAATGAGGCAGAAGGCGCGGACCCGCTCCATCACTCCGCACAGGTCGTAGACGGAGGGTTCGAGCGAGCGCAGATACGGTGCGACAGCGGCGGCGAAACCCTGGCGGTACCGCTCGTCCCCGGCACGCAACTCGCGTGCGTACAGGTGGAGGTCGTGCGAGAGGAACTTCACCGCCTTGTGGGCCAGAAGTTCCTGCTCGCCCACCTGGCGCAGGAAAGCGTCGGTGTACTGATGGACGGCGACCCGGTCCTGGATGCTGCGCAGCTCACCGCGCCGGTTGGTGATCGAGGGGGCCGCGGACTCCCGCTCCCACATCCAGCGGTAGACGGGCACCGTGAGGAAGGTGATCGAGGCGGCCCGGTAGTTGGCGAGTGTCGAGAAGTAGGTGTCCTCGTAGTAGACGCCCTCGGGAAACCGGACCCCGTTGTTGTGCAGGAAGTCCAGCCGGTAGAGCTTGCCGGCCGCGATGGGGTCGTCGAAGAGCTGAGGCAGCGCGCGCAGCCCCGTCACGGTGCGCTCCGTGGTGTACAGCTGGGGCTGCCAGACCGTCGTTTCCTTGGTGTTGAGGTTGACCCGCAGCGCCCGGCCCGCCGTGATGTCCGAACCCGTGGTCACCGCCGAGGCCAGCAGTTCCTCGCACGCCTTGAGCGGCAGCTCGTCATCCGCGTCGAGGAACATGACGTACTGGCCGGTGGCGGCCATGATGCCGTTGTTGCGCGGAGCGCCGACGCCGCCACTGTTCTGCGGGCGCTCGATGATCTGTACGCGGCGGTCACCAACCGCGAATTCCCGGGCGACGGCGAGGGTCCCGTCGACGGAGGCGTCGTCGACGACGATCACCTCGATGTTGCGGTGCGTCTGCGCGAGAGCGGACCGCAGGGCCCGGCCGAGAGTGGCACTCGCGTTGTAGGTCGGAACGACCACCGAAACGGTGAAGAGAGACGGGTCGACAGGCGAACTCATCGTACGGACCCTTCATTTCCCGCCCAGTAAGGCAGCGTCCTGAGCTGCTGCGTCTCAATGTCCTGAGGCCGGTGCGAATACGGCTGGGGATACGGCTGGAAGCCCAGGTCGTCGTCCTGCTCGGGCAGCGGGAACTGCTGGGCCAGGACCGCCCGCTGCTCCTCCACGGCGTCGGGCCCGCGGCGATGGCGGCCCTTGTGCAGATGGTCGGCGATGACCCCCGCGGTGGACGGCGTGGGCGCGAGCTTCTCCATGAGCCGGGTGAAGTCACGGGTGGACAGCCAGAACTTGTACATGATCACGAGCTCGAAGAGGCCGAGCGCCAAGGCCGAGATCGCCGTGGTCCACAGGATCTGGCCGATCAGCGGCGCCACGATGAAGATGAACATCTGGAACTCGATGCCGCTGATGAGGTGGGGCCGGATACGGCTGCGCAGCAGCGCTTGGCGGAACCGGGTGTACCAGGGAAAACGGTGCCGGAACTGGGCGTGCAGGTCGACCACGTCGCCGCTCTGCTGCTTCAGGACCTCGGCCTCCACTCCGGGGTTCTCCCGGAGCAGGTCCTCGATGAAGACCACCTTGGGCTGCTCGGGCTCGGACTGCGCACGCTGCGCGGCGGCGGACGCCTCCCGCTCGGCCTGCTCGTCCTCCAGCGCCTTGCGCTCCAGCGTGACCTTCTCGATCTTCATGCGCATGGACATGCGCATCTTGTAGATCTGCAGAGCGTCGACGTACCGGAGCATGTCGAGGAAGACGACGGCCAGGGCGGCGAGCAGGTAGAACTCGTTGTGGGTGCGGAGATACTGGCCGCCCATCAGGGCCAGCGCGCAGAAGAGCACCCGGATGCGGTCGAAGACGTAGTCGAGCCAGCCGCCGAACACGGTGCCGTTACCCTTGAGGCGCGCCAGCTTGCCGTCGATGCAGTCGAGAATGAAGCTCAGGTGGTAGAGGGCGGCCCCGATGACGAGGGACCAGGTATCACCCTTGAGGAAGAAGTAGGCGGAGCCGAGGCCGACGAAGAGCGCCGACCACGTGACCCTGTTCGGCGTGATGAACTTGAACCTGGCCATCACGATCAGCATGCGGGTCGCCACGGGGTCGACCAGCAGGACTGTCCACCAGGCGTCACGCTTCTTGCATGTCAGCTTCTGAACAGCCCGCAGCGACAGCTTCCCCATAACCCCTCAGACCCGACATACCGTGAACAACGCGGCCCCAGCGGCCTGCGAGAACGCGCGATCAAGGGGCGTACACATACTGGACACAGAAAGTTCACCTGTGATCCGTGTAAAGGCAGGACGCGACCATAGCAAGTTCAAAGGCAAACCAAAACTGGCAAATGTTGCCTTGGGAGCGACAAGTGAGATCTTTGCGGCGGTACGTCCATTTTTGACCGTGCGGTGACGCACGCCTACGCGGTGACCCACTGCGTGAAGGCCAGCCCGCCCGCACCGGGCTCCTGACGTGCGACTCTCAGCCGGCCGTCGGTTCCCAGCAGCGCGATGACCGCCCGGCCGCTGCCGTCCACCGCCACGGCCGGCGGCACCAGCGAGGTCTCCCCCGCGTCGAACCACCACACGCCGCTCTCCGGCCGGCCGTCCTCGTGGGCCCCCACGGCGCACGCTCCCGCGTGCCCCGATCTGGCCAGCACCGTACAGCCCCAGCCCTGGATCTCCACTCCGGGAACCGCGGCCAGCGGCCCGGCTCCGTCCGCGCCTCCGAGACTGACCGGGCCCACCCCCGGGACCTCCACGCAGACCTCGTTGGTACCGGAGTACCGGTAGCGGATCGTCCCCGCCTCCGGCGCCGCCGACAAGGTGCCGGGATAGGGGCTCACCTGGGTCGCGGGGTCCAGCGTCCACTCCCCGCCGGGCGCCTCCTGGTACCAGCGGACCGCGGACGCCGAGTCCCTGCCCCGGGCCCAGACCTGGGCTCCGCCGGACCTTCCGGGCAGCGCGATCAGCTCATCGGCGACGGCCGCGCCCCGCAGATGCTGCCAGCCGCTCCACCGCCCGTCCGGCGACTGCCGGCGGGTGCTGACCCCGTGACCGAAGTTGCGTACGAAGACATGCAGGTTCCCCGCGGCGTCGAAGACCGCCGCGGGGAAGCCGACCTCGCGCGCCTTGGACCGGTCGTTGGCGTTCGGGTTGCCCACCGAGTGCCAGGGGCCCATGGGGCGCCCGGTCTGGTACTGCGTCGTGTGCACCAGATCGACGTGCTCCTTGCCGTCCGCGCGCTTCCTGCGACGCAGACCGAGCAGGTGCGCGTACCCGTTGGCGTCCTGCACCACGGTGATGCCGGGAAGGAGATCCGGGCCCTCCAACAGCTCCGGCCCGTTCCACTCGTCGGCCCCCGGCGCCCCCTCGGTCCAGCGGAGCACACCCGCCGCGGAGGGGAGATAGGCGGTGAGCCGGCCGTCCGCACCCCGGACGAGCCAGCGGCCCGGCAGCGGATAACGCGTGCACGCCTGCGCACCGAGCCGCGGGTCCGTCCCGGCCCGATGACAGTTCACGAAGACCGGGAAGCCGCACTCCCGCTGGTACCTGCGGGCCGCGGCGACGGTGGCCCGCGCCACGCTGCCCCGCAGCGGCGGCTCGGCGATCACCGGTCGCTTGGCCTCCGCGTCGAACGAGACATGCACGGGATCGGGATCGAGGGTTCGCACCGTCAGGGGGCGCAGCTCGTGCAGCGCGTCGAGCACCAACGCTGTGATCTTTCCCACCTCCGCGTCGATCACCCAGGGTTCGCTCGCCACCCGGACGCCCCGCCGGCCGCAGTCCGCCGCGGCGCGGTCGAGCGCCGCGCGCTCGTCGGCCGTGCCCGGCTGGGCGCAGACGATGTCGACCACCGAGCCGTGGGCCTCCGTCGCCAGCAGTGCCAGGGCATCTCCGGGCGTCGCGACCACGATCGCCACACCTCCCCGGCCGTCGGCCGGCGCCGTTCCCGCACGGTCCGGCGCAGCCGTGCCACGCCCCCCTCGGCGGTCCCTTCTGCGTGCCATCCGCCCGATGATCCCCTCTGAAGTGGAACCGGGGATTCAGACAACTCCCGGCTTCCAAGAAGATATGCACTCTCCCTTCCCGTCGGGAAATCTGTCTATAGTGCTCCAGCATCCGCTCGATCGTCACTTGTGCGATCGGCTGATGCCCGCCTGTGATTCCGTCGTCCGGGACGCCCCGAAGACGCGGTCGGCGGACCCGTACCATCCCCCCTCCTCCGGCTCCGGCAGCCGGTCGACAGGGAGGGGCCGACTCGCCTCAGTGGTTACCCCACTGACCCAGGGGCCCAGACGATGACGAGCTGTGTGTATGTCTGACGACTCCGATCTGCATTCCCGCCGCAAGCCCAGGAGCCGAAAGGCCGGGAAGGTGCGCACGCGCGGGCAGCGCATCAGGCGCGGCATCCTCATCACCCTGCTCGCGCTCGTGGTGGCCGGAGGTGGCACCGTCTACTGGCTGTACAGCCGGCTCGACGGGAACATCACGGGCGTCGACATCGACAAGGCGCTCGGCGACGACCGTCCCGAGAAGCTCCCCACCAGCGGCCAGAACCTCCTGGTCCTCGGTTCGGACTCGCGGGCCGGTGCGGAGAACAAGGAACTGGGCGGCGGCGGCAATGTCAGTGGCGCGCGCTCCGACACCGCGATGGTGATCCACATACCCGAGGGCCGGACGAAGGCCGTCGCGGTGTCCATACCCCGCGACACCCTGGTGACCCGGCCCGAGTGCACCAAGGCCGACGGCTCGACGTTGCCCTCCGAGAAGCGGGCGATGTTCAACGGCGTCTACTCACTGGCCGGTCCGGCCTGCGTGGTCAAGACCGTGGAGAGCATGTCAGGGGTGCGCATCGACCACTACATGGAGATCAACTTCGCCGGGTTCAAGGACCTGGTCGACGCGATCGGCGGCGTCACGGTCGACGTACCGCAGGACATCCACGACAAGTCCTCCGGGCTGAACCTCACCGCCGGTCCGCACAAGCTCGACGGCACCGAGTCCCTCGCCTACGTCCGTACCCGGCACGGCATCGGTGACGGCAGCGACCTCGGCCGCATCGGGCTCCAGCAGCAGTTCCTGCTGGCCCTGCTGAGCGAGGTGAAGTCCCAGGATCTGCTGGGCAGTCCGACGAACTCGTACAAGATCGCCGACTCGGTCACCAAATCGCTGACCACCGACTCCGGGCTGGCCTCGCTGACGTCGCTCGGCGAGTTCGCCCGTTCGATGAACGGTGTCGACCCGGGCTCGATGGAAACCATCATGCTGCCCGTGGCGTACGACAAGCAGGACCCCAACCGGGTCGTGGCGGCGGAGCCGCAGGCCGGTCAGCTGTGGAAGGCGATCCGGAAGGACGCCACCATTCCGGAGTCCGCCAAGAAGTCGCCCGCCACCGGCGGTTGATGACCCGTTCCGCCTGTATGTGATGCGGCGATGCCCCGGGGTGAAAGCACCCCGGGGCATCGCCGCATCAGCCGTTCCGGGCCGCTCTCAGCGGCGTGCCTCGGGGTGGTACAGGCACCAGCCCTCCCAGGCCGACGCGACCATCTCGCGCACGTCGTGCCGGGCCGTCCAGCCCAGTTCCTCCCGCATACGGCCGGCCGAGGCCACGACCCGGGCCGGGTCACCGGGGCGCCGGGGGGACACGGTCGGTTCCGCCGCCGGCCCGTATCCCGTGACCTCGCCGATCAGCGAGATCATCTCGCGCACCGAAACCCCCTCGCCCAGGCCGATGTTGACCGTCAGGTCGGTCCCGTCACCGCGCTCCCCCAGGGCGCGCGCCACGGTGACGTGGGCGGAGGCCAGGTCCTCGACGTGGATGAAGTCGCGGACGCAGGTACCGTCCGGAGTCGCGTAGTCGTCGCCGAAGACCATCGGAGCACGGCCCTCGGTGAGCTTCTCGAACACCATCGGGATCAGGTTGAAGACGCCCGTGTCGGCCAGCTGCGGTCCGGCCGCGCCCGCGACGTTGAAGTAACGGAGCGAAGCGGTCGCCATGCCGTGGGCGGCACCCGCCGCGCGCACCATCCACTCACCGACGAGTTTGGTCTCGCCGTACGGATTGATCGGAGCACACGGAGTGTCCTCGCCGACCAGGTCGACGTCGGGGAGGCCGTACACGGCGGCGGACGAGGAGAAGAGGAAACGGCGCGCGCCGGCCGCCGTGACGGCTTCGAGGAGGTTCTGCAGCCCGTGCACGTTCTCCCGGTAGTAGTGGAGCGGGCGGGCCACGGACTCGGCGACCTGCTTCTTCGCGGCGAGGTGGACGACTCCGTCGATGCCGAACTCCGCGAGGGTCCGGTCCAGGGCGTCACGGTCGAGCGTCGAACCCTTGACGAAGGGCACGCCCCCGGGCACCCGGTTCGGGTCACCCGTGGACAAGTCGTCGTACACGACGACCTGTTCGCCCGCGTCGAGCATCGCCCTTACGACGTGCGCCCCGATGAAACCCGCACCACCCGTGATCAGCCAAGTCATACGGTCATAGTATCCGCGAGACAGGGCATGCCGGACGCGCCGCTACCGCGCATCGCCCCGCGCCAGCCTGCTGTGGCTGCGCCCGTACGCGAAGTAGATGATCACGCCGATGATCATCCAGATGGCAAACCGCAGCCAGGTCTCGGCCGGCAGATTGAGCATCAGCCACACCGAGGCGGCCACCGAGAGGATCGGGACCAGCGGCACCCACGGGGTGCGGAACGCACGGTGCAGATCGGGGCGGGTGCGGCGCAGCACCATGACGCCGAGGGCGACGACGACGAAGGCGAAGAGCGTGCCGATGTTCACCAGCGTCGCCAGTTCGTTGATGCTCGTGAACCCCGCGACGATCGCGATGATCACGCCGAGCAGGATGGTCGGGCGGTACGGGGTGCGGTAGCGCGGATGTGTCACGGAGAAGAACCGCGGGAGCAGTCCGTCGCGGCTCATCGCGAAGAACACCCGGGTCTGTCCGAGCAGCAGGATCAGACAGACCGTGGTGAGGCCGATCGCGGCGCCGAAGCTGATGAACCCGGCGTAGACGGGATGGCCGATGGCCTTGAAGGCATCGGCCAGCGGGGCTTCGACGGACAGTTCGGTGTAGTGCTCCATGCCCGTGACCACCAGCGAAACGGCGACATAGAGCAGGGTGCAGATGAAGAGCGAGGCGAGGATGCCACGTGGCATGTCACGTTGCGGAACCTTCGTCTCCTCGGCGGCAGTGGCCACCACGTCGAATCCGATGAAGGCGAAGAAGACGACGGAGGCGGCGGTGAAGATGCCCATGACGCCGAAGTTCGTGGGCGCGTAACCGAACATCAGCTGGATCAGCGGCGCAGTCAGTCCGGAACCGGAGGGCTGTGGCTGTGCCTCGGGGATGAAGGGCGAGTAGTTGGCGGCCTTGATGAAGAACAGTCCGGCGATGATCACGATCAGCACCACGGCGACCTTGATGGCGACGACGATCGTCGTGATCCGGGCCGAGAGCTTCATGCCGAGCACCAGGACGACGGTCAGGACGAGCACCAGCACGAAGGCCAGGATGTCGAAGCCGAACCCTTTCGCCACATCGGTTCCGGAGAGCGCATCGGGCATGGTCCAGCCGAAGTTGTCCAGCAGCGAGCGGACATAGCCGGACCAGCCGACCGCCACCACCGCCGTGCCGAGCGCGAACTCCAGCACCAGGTCCCAGCCGATGATCCAGGCGACGAGTTCGCCGAGCGAGGCGTAGGAGAAGGTGTACGCGGAGCCGGCGACGGGGACGGAGGAGGCGAACTCGGCGTAGCAGAGCGCGGCCAGGGCGCAGACGACGGCCGCGGCGACGAAGGCGAGTGCGGTCGCGGGGCCGGCGGTCTCCTTGGCGACCTTGCCGGTGAGCACGAAGATGCCGGTGCCGATGATGACGCCCACTCCGAAGACCGTGAGGTCCAGCGCGGAGAGGGACTTCTTGAGCGCGTGCTCCGGCTCCTCGGTATCGCGGATGGACTGTTCGACCGTCTTGGTCCGGAACAGTCCATCACTGCTGGGTGGTGTGTCCTGCTGGGCAGTCACCGGCGTACCTCCACGCACTCGTCGTGTACGCCATGATTGGGACCGCGCCTGCCGCGGAGGGCTCCGGACCGGGCGATTTCACGCGAATGGGCCGGTCGAACCACCCGTACAGGGTGCTCCGACCGGCCCATCGGCCGTATCGCGGTTCGCTCGTACGGCCCCGTGGCACCGCGGTCCGGAGGCCGCCCGTGCCCATAGGGCCTCTCGTTTGGATCACGCCGGGCTCGCGTGCCCCGGCACCGCACCTCGCCGCGTTGTCGTCGGTCTTCCCCAAGCTCTCGGCTCCGCTCGAGCAGGGGAGACCCCACCGGGCTCCGCGATGGCTCTTTCCTCCGCCTTGCGATGCACGGCACCACGGTGACATCAGCCGCTCCGCGGCGGGCCGCTCCCTGATCCGGCCTGATCCAAACGAAAGACCCTGGCCCGCAGCTCAGTCGCGGACGGGCTCGGCGGCGACGGAGGCGTCGTCCGCGCCCGTCTCGTAGCGGCCGCCCAGCTTGGCGACCAGGCCGGTGACCTGGCGGGCGATGTCCGGGGCGGTCAGCCCGATCTCGGCCATGACCTCCTTGCGGGAGGCGTGGTCGAGGAAGCGCGGCGGGATGCCGAAGTCGCGCAGCGGTAGGTCGACCCCGGCGTCGCGCAGTGCCTGGGCGACGGCGGAGCCGACGCCGCCGGCCCTGCTGTTGTCCTCGACGGTGACGACGACCCGGTGCCGCTCGGCGAGCGGGGCCATGGCCTCGTCGACCGGCTTGACCCAGCGCGGGTCGACGACGGTCGTCGAGATGCCCTGGGCGTCCAGCAGACCGGCGATCTCCAGGCACATCGGGGCGAGCGCGCCGACGGAGACGAGGAGGACGTCCGGCCGGGTGGTGCCGGGCTCACGCAGGACGTCCATGCCGCCGACCCGGCCGACGGCCTTGACCGCCGGGCCGACCGCGCCCTTGGAGAACCGGACCACGGTCGGCGCGTCGTCGACCTCGACGGCCTCGCGCAGCTGGGCGCGGACCTGGTCGGCGTCGCGCGGGGCGGCGATCCGGAGCGTGGGCACGCACTGCAGGATCGACATGTCCCACATGCCGTTGTGCGAGGCGCCGTCGGTGCCGGTGACGCCGGCCCGGTCCAGGACGAAGGTCACACCGCACTTGTGCAGCGCGACATCCATCAGGACCTGGTCGAAGGCGCGGTTGAGGAAGGTGGCGTACACCGCGAAGACGGGGTGCAGTCCGCCGGTGGCGAGGCCCGCCGCGGAGACCGCGCCGTGCTGCTCGGCGATGCCGACGTCGTAGATCCGGTCCGGGAACGCCTTCTCGAACTTGGTCAGGCCGACCGGCTGGAGCATGGCCGCGGTGATCGCGACGATGTCCTTGCGCTCCCTGCCGAGCTTGACCATCTCCTCGCCGAAGACGGAGGTCCAGTCGAGGCCCGAGGTGGCGACGGGGAGGCCGGTGTCGGGGTGGATCTTGCCGACGGCGTGGAAGCGGTCGGCCTCGTCGAGCAGGGCGGGGGTGTAGCCGCGGCCTTTCTCGGTGAGGCAGTGCACGATGACGGGCCCGCCGAAGCGCTTGGCGCGCTGGAGCGCGGACTCCAGGGCCGCGATGTCGTGGCCGTCGATCGGGCCGACGTACTTCAGGCCGAGGTCCTCGAACATGCCCTGCGGGGCGATGAAGTCCTTCAGCCCCTTCTTGGCACCGTGCAGCGTCTCGTACAGCGGCTTGCCGACGACGGGGGTGCGCTCCAGGAGGTCCTTGCCGCGGGCCAGGAAGCGCTCGTAGCCGTCGGTGGTGCGCAGCGTGGCGAGGTGGTTGGCGAGACCGCCGATGGTCGGCGCGTAGGAGCGCTCGTTGTCGTTGACGACGATGACGAGCGGGCGGTCCTTGGCGGCGGCGATGTTGTTCAGCGCCTCCCAGGCCATACCGCCGGTGAGCGCACCGTCGCCGATGACCGCGACGACGTGGTCGTCCTTGCCCAGTACCTCATTGGCCTTGGCGAGGCCGTCGGCCCAGCCGAGCACGGTGGAGGCGTGCGAGTTCTCGATGATGTCGTGCTCGGACTCCGCGCGGGAGGGGTAGCCGGAGAGGCCGCCCTTGCTCTTGAGCTTCGAGAAGTCCTGCCGGCCGGTGAGGAGCTTGTGCACATAGCTCTGGTGACCGGTGTCGAACAGCACCTTGTCCTTCGGCGAGTCGAAGACCCGGTGCAGGGCGATGGTCAGCTCGACCACGCCCAGGTTGGGGCCGAGGTGTCCGCCGGTCTTCGAAACGGCGTCGACGAGGAAGGTCCGGATCTCTTCGGCGAGCTGGTCCAGCTGCTCGGGAGTGAGCCGGTCCAGGTCGCGCGGTCCACCGATGCGGGTCAGCAGAGCCACCCGTTCCTCCTTGCGTTGAGCTGGTCGAGCATGCCGATCCGGTGAGTCTAGTGTTCCGCCTGTCCTGGCAGACAGCGGGCAGGGGTGTGCTGCCCGACCCCCGCCCCGCAGCCGACAGTGCCCGGCGCCCCGACCGGGGCGCCGGGCACTGGGTGGGGCGGGCGCGATGTCAGGCGCGACCTGCGGTCTTCTGGGTGCGGCGGGAGACCGAGTCGATGACCACGGCGGCCAGCAGAACAGCGCCGGTGATCATGTACTGAATGGCGTTGGCCATACCGATCATGTTCAGGCCCTGCTGGATCGACTGGATCACGATCATGCCGAGCAGCGCGGACCAGACCTTGCCGCGGCCTCCGAAGAGACTGGTGCCACCGATGACGGCGGCGGCGATGACCAGCATCAGCGTGTTTCCGCCCCCGACGCTCTTCGTGGCGCCGCCGGAGAGGCTGGCGATGAAGAGGCCGCCGAAGGCGCCCAGCGTGCCGGACAGGGCGAAGACGGTGATCCGGACCCGGTCGACGTCGATACCGGCACGGCGCGCGGCCTCCGGGTTGCCGCCGACCGCGAAGACCTGACGGCCGAAGCTCGTACGCCGGGCGACGAAGTCCGCGACGACCAGGACGGCGAGGAAGAGCACCAGGGCGAGCGGCAGGCCACGGGCGCCCGCGGGCTCGTTCAGGACGTACGCGACGACGAAGCACAGGATCGCGACGACCGCGGTGCGCAGCACGACCTCGCCGGTCGGGCGGGCGGGCAGACCCGCCGCCTTGCGGCGCCTGCTGTCCATCAGGAGCGAGGCGCCGTACGCGAGGACGGCGACCAGGGCGAGTCCGTAGCCGACGGCCTTGTCCTCGAAGAAGTAGTTGGTCAGGTTCTCGACGGCGCTGCCGGACGGCGTGTTGATCGAGCCTTCCCCGCCCATCATCCAGTCCTGCAGACCGCTCCAGCCGAGGAAGCCCGCCAGGGTGACGACGAACGCCGGTACGCCGATCTTGGCGAAGAAGAAGCCGTGCAGCGCGCCGAGAGCCATTCCGGAGAGAACGGCGACGATGATCGCGAGCCACTCGTTCCAGCCATGGTTGACGTTGAGCACGGCCCAGACGGCCGCGCCGACGCCCGCGACGGAGCCGACCGAGAGGTCGATCTCGCCGAGCAGCAGGACGAACACGATGCCGACCGCCATGATGCCGATGCCGGAGCTGTAGACGGCGATGTTGGCGACGGAGCTCGCGGAGAGGAAATTGCTGTTCTGGAACTGGAAGACGACCGCGATGACGATCAGGCCGACGAAGACGGGCAGCGAGCCGAGCTCACCGCCGCGCACCTTGCGGGTGAACTCCGACCAGTAGCCCTTGAAGCCCTCCTCGCGGAGGAGCAGACGCGGGTCGACGGCGGGTACGGGGGCTGCCGACTGCTCGGTGGCCGGTGGCTGCGGGGCGGGCTTCTCGGTGGAGGTCCCGGGGGTCTTGGCGAGGTCGCTCACTTCGCGTCCTCCTTCGTGGCCGTGCGTGCTTGGCGACGCGTGACGGCATTGTCCGTGGCGCCGGTGATCGCGGCGATGATCTCTTCGTGGGAGGTGCCCGCCACATCGAACACACCGTTGTTGCGGCCCAGGCGGAGCACCGCCACCCGGTCCGCGACGGCGCGCACGTCGGCCATGTTGTGGCTGATGAGGATGACGCCGTGGCCCCGCTCGCGCAGCCGCTCGACCAGGTCGAGGACCTGGGCGGTCTGCTCGACGCCGAGTGCCGCGGTCGGTTCGTCCAGGATGACGATCTTGGGGTCACCGATCAACGCACGTGCGATGGCCACGACTTGACGCTGACCGCCCGAGAGCGCGGCGACCGGGATGCGGACGCTGGGGATCCGGATGGAGAGGGTGTCCAGCAATTCCTTGGCGCGCTTCTCCATCGCGATCTCGTCGAGGACGGAGACCTTGCGCAGTTCGCTGCCGAGGAAGAGGTTGGCGACGACATCGAGGTTGTCGCAGAGCGCCAAGTCCTGGTAGACGGTGGCGATTCCGAGATCCTGGGCGTTGTTCGGCCGGTTGATCCGGACCGCCTCGCCCTCCCACTCGATGACGCCTTCATCGATCGGGTGGACACCCGAAATGGTCTTGACGAGCGTCGACTTGCCGGCGCCGTTGTCGCCGACCAGGGCGACGACCTCGCCGGGGTGAATCTCCAGGTCCACATCGGTGAGCGCCTGGACGGCGCCGAACCGCTTGGAGACTCCGCGCAACGCCAGCACGGGCGTAGCGGACACGTGAATCATCTCCTTCGCCGCCTGACCGGCGGGGATGGTGGTGCTGAGCACAGGGGGGGTGCGAGAGAAGTCCGGCGCCCGCCCCCGCCTGCGGGGCGTTGACGGAGCGGGCGCCGGACCGGCAAGGGGTGCCCGGAGGCACGGCCCGAGGGGCTACTTGATACCGGCTGCTTCGCAAGCCGCCTTGTACTCGGGCGTGCAGATCTCCGAGGCCTTGTAGACCTTGTCGGCGATGATCGTGCCGGCGACGTTCTCCTTGGTCACGACCTGCGCGTCGTACAGCTTGGCCGGGATGCCCTTGATCGCGCCGGAGACGCTGTCGACCTTGGTCGGGGTCAGGTCGTCGAACTTCTCGCCCTTGAGGAGCCTGACCGCGATCTCGGCGGTGGTCTCCGCCTCCGGCTTGATCTGCTTGTAGACCGTGAAGGCCTGGTCGCCCTTGAGGATGCGCTGCAGCCCGGCGAGCTCGGAGTCCTGACCGCCGACCGGGACCTTGATGCCCTGCTTGTTCAGGGCCGTGATGATGCCGCCGGCCATGCCGTCGTTGGCGGAGTAGACGCCCTGGAAGCCGTCCTTGCCCAGGGAGTCGATGGCCGCGCCCATCTTCTTGTTGGCCTCGTCAGGCGACCAGTCCGGGATGTCCTGCTCGTAGACGACCTTCTTGACCTGGGTGTCCAGGACGCTGTGCGCACCCTTCTTGAAGAACGGGGCGTTCGGGTCGAGCGGCGAGCCGTTGATCATGACAACGTTGCTCTCCTTGGCCTTGGCGCCGAGCGCCTTGACCATGGCCTCCCCCTGAAGGCGGCCGATCTTCTCGTTGTCGTACGACACGTACGCGGAGACCGGGCCCTCGGCGAGGCGGTCGTACGCGACGACCTTGACGCCCTTCTTGGCCGCCTGCTCCACCCAGGACTTGGTGGCCTCGTAGTTGACGGAGTCCACGATGATGACCTTCACACCCTGGGTGATGAGCCCGTCGAACTGCTTCTTCTGGGTATCGCTCTCCCCCGCGGCGTTGCTGTACTTGACCTTGCAGTCACTGCACAGCTGCTTGATCTTCGCCTCGATGATGGGGCGGTCGAACGTCTCGTAACGGGTGGTCTTGTTCTCCGGCAGCAGCAGGCCGATGGCCTTGCTGTCGCCGCCGCTGCCACCCTTGTTGTCGTCGCCCGCCTTGCCACAGGCGGCGAGGGAGACGGCCATGGAAAGAGCGGCCGTGCCTACGACAATGCGTCGCGTCGTTGCGTTCATGTGGGGTTGCCTCCCTGACGAGGCCGCGACGGTGCGGCCGAGGTGGCAGGAAGTCAACTCGGCTGCGACGTCAGCGTCAAGGAGTAAATCCTTAACGAGATGACAACGGTGCCATTCGTTATCTAAGTGAAGGCGGGGGCGTTCGACGACAGGGCGCTTCCCAAAAGGGTTGAATCCCCCATCTCGCTCAGCACCAGGGCCAGCGCACCCAGCACTTCGGCCCGGCTGCCGAGCGCCCCCGGCAGCACCGAGAGCTGCCGGGCGGCGCTGGGAATGGCGTAGCGCGAGACCGAGTCGCGGATCGGAGCGAGCACCAACTCGCCCGCCTCGGCCAGCGAACCGCCGAGCACCACCCGGCTGGGGTTGAGCAGATTGCAGAGGTTGGCCACCCCGCTGCCGATGTGGCGCCCGACGTCCGCGATCACCCGGCGGCAGCCCGGATCGCCCTCGCGGGCCAGCTGGACCACCCGCTCCATGGTGAGATCGGGCCCGTGACTGGGCTGGAGCAGCGGCAGGACGTAACGCGCGGCGGTGAACGTCTCCAGGCATCCGCGGTTGCCGCAGCGGCAGACCGGGCCCGATTCGTCGAGCGTGATGTGCCCGATCTCGCCGGCCGTACCGCCCGGCCCCCGGTAGATGTGCCCGTCGATCACCAGACCGGCGCCGACACCGCTGGCGACCTTGATGTACGCGAGGTCGTTGACCCCGCGGCCGCTTCCCCAGACCAGCTCGCCGAGCGCGCCGAGGTTGGCGTCGTTGTCGACGTACACCGGCACGCCGAGCCGGCCCGCGAGCTCCTCGCTGGGGTTGATGCCCGTCCAGCCCGGCAGGATCGACGTGGAGCCCAGCGTGCCGGACTCGACGTCGATCGGGCCGGGAACACCGAGACCCACCCCGATCACCTTGTCCGGGCTGATCCCGGTCGTCTCGATGAGCCGTTTGACCAGGCGCTCCGCCCGTCCGAACCCCTCCGCCGCCGAGGCGTCGACATCCATCGGCTCGGACTCCTCGGCGAGCACCTGGTGCGCGAGGTTGCCGATCGCCACCCGCAGATGCGTATGACCGAAGTCGACGCCGATCACAATGCCGGCGTCACCGCTGAGCGAGACGCTGCGGGCCCGTCGGCCGCCCGCCGAGGTGGGGGTCACCTCGACCGTGCCGCCATCCTTCAGTTCGCGAACGATGTTGGAGACGGTGGCCGCTGACAGGCCGGTGCTCCGTGCGATCTCCGCCTGGGTGAGCGAGCCCGCCATGCGTACCGCGCGCACCACCCGCTCAAGGTTGGCGCGATGCAGAGATGTCTGCGAACCCGGAGTCTCCATCGACTCTCTCACTCCTACCGATTTCTCTAACATGTGAACTCTAAGCTGAGCGTTTTGAGGTACTCCCCGTCAAGACCTTGAGCATGCGAAGCCTCGGATGAGCACCACGCCCGCGCCTGGGGCGCCCGTCCCGCACACACGAACCGCCCGCCGGCGCAGGGCCGGCGGGCGGTTCGTGTGTGCGGGGTGTACGGACGTTCTCCGGGGTTACTTCACCGCACCCGCGGTGAGCCCGGCGACGACCTGGCGCTGGAAGATGATGTAGGCCGCGAGGACCGGCAGCATCGCCATCACCAGACCGGCGAAGAGACCGGACCAGTCACCCTTGTACCCCTGGCTGGTGGCCAGTTCGATCAGGCCCTGGGAGAGCACCCGGTGGTTCGGATCGGTGTTGAGCACCGTCGGCAGCATGTACTGGTTCCACTGCCCGAGGAAGTTGAAGATACCGACGCTGATCAGGCCGGGCTTCGCCATCGGCAGCATCACCTGGAAGAACGTCCGGGTGTGCGAGGCCCCGTCGATCATCGCCGCTTCCGCCACCGAGCTCGGCAGTGTCCGGAAGAACGAGGTGAGGAAGAAGACGGTGAATGGCAGCGAATACGCGATGTAGACCATGATCAGTCCGTGCCGCGTGTTCAGCAGGCCCATGTTGTTCATGACGAAGAACAGCGGGACCAGCGCCAGGATGATCGGGAAGCTCATCCCGCCGATGAACAGGTAGTAGAGGAAGCGGTTGCCGGGGAAGTCGAACCGCGCCAGTACGTACGCCGCCATCGACCCGAGCAGCAGGGTTCCGACGAGCGAGCAGCCCACCACCACGACGGTGTTGAAGAAGTAGTCGCTCATGTGCGCCTGGTTCCAGGCGCGCGACCAGTTGTCGAAGTGCAGCTTGTCGGGCAGTGCCCACGGCGTCGACAGGATCGAGTCGTCCGTCTTGAAGGACGCCATCACCGCCCAGAGCAGCGGCAGGACGACCAGGATCGCCCAGATGATCAGCACACCGTGCGAGAAGACATTGAGGACCTGGCCCTCGCTGCTCTTCTTCTTGGCGGCGGGCGCGGGCGCCTTGGCCACCGGGGCCGGGTCGGCCGCCGGTGCCGCGGGAGGGGTGTCAGTCGTCTTCACGTGTACTCACCTCGTACTTTCGAGCCGGACGCGGAGACCGACCTGTGGTGCCTGCCGGTGATCCGGGGGCCGGCCCCCGTCAGTCGCAGCATCAGAACTCCAGCCGCTCGCGCCGGCCCAGTCGCATCACGATGGCGGCGAAGGCCATGGTGACGATGAGCAGTCCGACACCGATCGTTGTCGCGTATCCGGCCTGCCCGTCGCGGAAGGCCGTCTGGTACACGTACAGCGGCAGGACCGTGGTCGAGTAGTCGGGACCCCCGGGGCCCACGGTCATGACCTGTACGGCGGTGAACGCCTCCACGCCGAGAGCCAGGATCCCCATGTACACCCAGCCCGACTGCACCGTGTCCCAGAGCAGCGGAAGCGTGATGCGGAAGAACGTGGTGAAGCGGTTGGCGCCGTCGAGGAGCGCCGCCTCGTAGAAGTCCTTGGGGATGGACGCCATTCCCGCGGAGAACAGGACGACGAAGAATCCGACCGTCGACCAGACCAGCACCGACATGACGCAGATGAGCGCGAGACTCGGATCGCCCAGCCAGTCCGGCTGGATGGATCCCAGACCGATCGCCTTCAGCGTCGAATTCAGCATCCCGCTGGTGGGGTTGAAAGCGAACTGGAAGAGCAGGGCGACGATGACGATCGAGAGCACCTGCGGGAAGAAATAGGCGATCTTGTAGAAGGACGAGCCCCGCACGCCGGAGACCGCGGCGTTCTTGCGCCGCCGGCCTCCGACATTGAGCATGAAGGCGAAGAAGAGCGCCAGGCCCAGCGTCACCAGCGGCAGCAGCAGCACAAGCAACACGCTGTGCTGCAACGACTTCCAGAAGATGTCGTCCTTCAGCATCCTCGTGTAGTTGTCGAACCCGACCATCTTGAAGTCCGGGCTCAGGCCGGTCCAGTCCGTGAACGAGTAGTAAATGGACTGGATGAACGGCCAAATGACGAAGACCGCGTACAACGCCAGTGGGACTGCCAGGAACCCCACGATGAAACGGTACTTGCCATGCTGCATCGTTTACCGACCCCGATCTTTCCGCGGGTGCCGCCGCTGGTGACGGTTGCTCACTGGTGCTTGTAGTGCTTGATGGACTGGTCCTTGGCCGTCGCGTCGGCGAAGGCCTGGATCTTCTTGATGGTTTCCGCCGGGGTCGCGCGGCCGGCCATCATCTCGCCGATGCCGGCGATGCCGATCTGCTCCTTCTGGAGCTTCGCGTACCAGCCCTCCAGACGCGGGTTCACCACGTTGTCGCCGGCCTTCTTCAGCGAGTCGACACCGGCCTGCATGGCGGTCGACAGGGTCAGACCGTCGGTACCGCCGTTGAAGGCGGTGAGCGACTTGACCTGCTTGGTGAAGCTCTTCGAGGACTCCTCGGAGAGCATGATGCGCAGCTGCTCCATGCCGCCCTCGGGGTTCTTCGCCTTCGCCGGGACGATGAAGGGCTCACCGCCGGACGCCCAGATGGTGCCGAACGGGAGCTTGTCGGACGAGTCCAGGCTGGACGGCGGCGCGACCATCATCTTGAAGTCCTTGGGCGTGGTCGGCGCCGCCTCGTTCTCCACCCACGAACCGTTCGGGATGAAGAGCGCCTTGCCCTTGGTCCACTCGGTCTGCGACTGGATGTGGGTCAGGCCGGGGGTGCCCTTGAGGACGTACCCCTTCTGGTACAGCTCGTAGTACGCCTCGAACGCCGCCTTGACCGCGGGGTCCTTCCAGGCGTTCGGCTCCAGGTTGTCGATCTTGTCGAGAACCTCCCGGCCACCGATCTTGGCGATGAACGGGTAGAGCGAGAACGGCAGGTAGTACGGGTACTTGCCGGGGTACGTCCAGCCGGCGATGCCCTTCTTCTTCGCCTTGGCGCAGAGGGCGAGCATGTCGTCCCAGTTCTCGGGGTACTGCGCGTCGAGGTTGTCGAGCGCGGTCTGCGAGTACCAGACGCCATACACCGTGTACGCGTAGTACATGACCCAGACCGGGTCACCGTCGAACTGGCCCATCTCCAGGACACCCGGGCGCAGCGTGTCGCGGACCTTCTTGCTGGGGTCGTCGACGGACGGGGCGTCCATCAGCGGCGTGAGGTCGAACAGCTGCTTCTTGCCGACCAGGACACCCATGTCCATCTGCTCGGCACCCGAGTTGTCGATCAGGTCCGGCGGGGTGCCACCGTTGAAGCGCGGCTGCAGCTGCGTCGCGATCTTCTGGGTCACGACGTGCTTGACCTTCGGAGCCTTCGGGAACGCCGCGTTGTACTTCTTCTCCGCGTCGATCGCGTACTGCTCGCCGAAGCCGCCGTTGAAGATGACGACTTCGAGGGGAGCCGTCTCGTTGACGCCGAGCGGGTTCGTCTTGCTGGTCTTGCCCTTCTCGACCTTCTTGTCGCCGCTGCTGTCGCTGCTCGCACACGCCGACAGGAAGCTCATTGTCGGAACGGTGATCAGACCGAGTGCGGCAGATCGCTTGATCACATCGCGACGGCCAAGGCCCTCATTCTTGTGGGCGGAGGTGGATCCCATGCTCAAGTCCTCGCCTTCTCCAGGACTCAGGCGGTGTGTACCGGTCGCCCGTCGATATTCGCCAGACAGGCGAAGGGCCCCGCCACCGCGGTCAGTTGCGCTTGGGTAGTGCTGATTTCAGGCTAGCCATGTGCAGTGGGGGGTGAGGGAGTTCGGACATCGGATCGCACGTGTCGTGCCGTCCTCGGTCGTTCCCCCGTGTCCCCCTGTCCGCGTCGCCGGAAACGGCGGTGCAGACGCCGACAGGTATAGTCCACTTGCGACCAACTGAGCAAGATCGAATGCAAGTTTGAGCAGCAGTCTTTCCCGAGTTGAGACCTCGCGGATACCTGGACCCCGTGCGTCCCGATCCGGGTGTAACGATTTCCGCATTACGGTCGATTCCGCTGGCGATTCACGCCCAACGCTCTTGACACATCACGGCACTTGGCTCCCTACTGGACCTTGCGCAACTCGGTGACAACGTTGTCCAAGCGTACTTCCTCGGGAGGAATGGCTCGGCATGCAGCCCCGACATGGTTCTCGCAAGAGACAAAGCCGTACGGCCGCGCTGATCGCGGCTTCACTGGTTCTGGTCGTGACAGCCCCCACCGCGGCCGCCGCGCAGTCGGCACGGACAGGAGAAAAGGACCAAAGCGCCTTGGGGGAACGGACATTCAGTTCTTCTTTCGAAGCGGATGAAAAGCAGCCGGACTGGCGCAACACCGTCGAAGAAGGCCCGGACGGAAAGAAGCGGTCATCGGGTGTCGATGGCGGCTTCTCCGCTGGAATACCGGGCAATGTGACCGACAAGGTGACAGACGTCCGCGCCGGCGGCGAGAACACCGGCGGCGGGGAGGTGAAGGAGAACCTGATCGACGGGGAGCCCGGCACCAAGTGGCTGACCTTCGAGCCCACCGGCTGGGTCGAGTTCGATCTCGTCGAACCGGTCAAGGTCGTCACATACGCGCTGACGTCGGCCAATGACCACGCCGAGCGCGACCCGAAGGACTGGACCCTGCAGGGCTCCGCCGACGGCAAGACGTGGAAGGACGTGGACTCCCGGACCGGCGAGACCTTCACCGAGCGGTTCCAGACAAAGTCGTACGATGTCACATCCGACACGGCATACCAGCACTACCGCCTGCAGATCACGAAGAACAATGGCGCCTCCGACGCGACCCAGCTCGCGGACGTCCAGTTCTCCGACGGCGACACCTCGGCCCCGGCCCCCGACTCGATGCGCAGCCAGGCCGACCGCGGCCCGTCCGGCTCCCCCACCGCCAAGGCGGGCGCGGGCTTCACCGGCAAGAAGGCCCTGCGGTACGCCGGTACGCACAAGGCGGACGGCCGGGCCTACTCGTACAACAAGATCTTCGATGTAAACACGGCTGTCACCCGTGACACCTCACTGTCATATTTGATCTATCCCCAGATGGGCGAGACCGACCTCTCGTACCCGGCGACGCATGTCTCGGTGGACCTGGCGTTCACGGACGGCACGTACCTGAGCGATCTGCGGGCGACCGACAGCAACGGCGGCCCGCTGACCCCGCAGGGCCAGGCCGATGCCAAGCGGCTGTACGTCAACCAGTGGAACAAGGTCGACTCGGTGATCGGCACCGTCGCGGCGGGCAAGACCGTCGACCGGATTCTGGTGGCGTACGACTCCCCCAAGGGTCCGGCGAAGTTCCAGGGTTGGATCGACGACATCAAGATCGCCCCGAAGGCACCCGAGAAGCGCCGCCCGCACCTCTCCGACTACGCGTCGACGGTCCGTGGCACCAACTCCAGTGGTGGTTTCTCGCGCGGCAACAACTTCCCCGCCACCGCGGTCCCGAACGGCTTCAACTTCTGGACGCCGGTCACCAACGCCGGGTCGACCAGTTGGCTGTACGACTACGCGCGCGGTAACAACGACGACAACCTGCCCACGCTCCAGGCGTTCAGCGCCAGCCATGAGCCGAGCCCCTGGATGGGCGACCGGCAGACCTTCCAGCTGATGCCGTCGGCGGTCTCCGGCACTCCGGACGCCTCGCGCAAGGCGCGTGCGCTGCCGTTCCACCACGAGAACGAGACGGCGAAGCCGCACTACTACGGTGTGACCTTCGACAACGGCCTCAAGGCCGAGATGACACCGACCGACCACGCGGCCCGGATGAGGTTCACCTACCCCGGCGACGACGCGAGCGTCGTCTTCGACAACGTCTCCAACGACGGTGGCCTCACCCTCGATCCGGACACCAGCTCCTTCACCGGCTTCTCCGACGTGAAGAGCGGCGGCTCGACCGGCGCGACCCGGCTCTTCGTCTACGGCGTCTTCGACGCGCCGGTCACCGCGAGCGGCAAGCTGTCCGGCGGCGGCGGTGACGATGTCACGGGGTACCTCCGCTTCGACGCGGGCAAGGACCGCACGGTCGGCCTGCGCCTGGCGACCTCACTCATCAGCATCGACCAGGCGAAGCAGAACCTCGCCGCCGAGATCCCCGCCGCCCGCTCCTTCGGCGCGGTCGAGGACCGGGCACAGCGGGCCTGGGACGGCATCCTGGGCAAGGTGGAGGTCGAGGGCGCCACGGCCGACCAGCTGACCACCCTGTACTCCAGCCTGTACCGGCTGTACCTGTACCCGAACTCGGGCTTCGAGAAGGTCGGCGGCAAGGACAAGTACGCCAGCCCCTTCTCGCCGCAGGCCGGCTCCGACACCCCGACCCACACGGGTGCGAAGATCGTCGACGGCAAGGTGTACGTCAACAACGGCTTCTGGGACACCTACCGGACGACGTGGCCCGCGTACTCCCTCCTGACACCGGGCAGGGCCGGTGAGATGGTGGACGGCTTCGTCCAGCAGTACAAGGACGGCGGCTGGATCTCCCGCTGGTCCTCCCCCGGCTACGCCGACCTGATGACCGGCACCTCCTCGGACGTCGCGTTCGCCGACGCGTACGTCAAGGGCGTGAAGTTCGATGCCGAGGCGGCGTACGACGCGGCGCTGAAGAACGCCACCGTGGTCCCGCCGTCCTCGGGCGTCGGCCGCAAGGGCATGGCGACGTCCCCGTTCGTCGGCTACGCGAACACCGCCACGCACGAGGGCCTCTCCTGGTCGCTGGAGGGCTACCTCAACGACTACGGCATCGCGCAGATGGGCCGGGCGCTCTACAAGAAGACGAAGAAGGACCGGTACAAGGAGGAGTCCGCGTACTTCCTGAACCGCGCCCGCAACTACGTCGGACTCTTCGACAGCAGGGCCGGCTTCTTCCAGGGCAGGGACGTCAAGGGCGACTGGCGGCTCCCGTCGGACCGGTACGACCCGCGGGTCTGGGGCTACGACTACACGGAGACGAACGGCTGGGGCTACGCCTTCACGGCGCCGCAGGACAGCCGGGGCCTGGCGAACCTGTACGGCGGGCGCGCCGGCCTGGCGAAGAAGCTCGACACGTACTTCGCCACGCCGGAGACGGCCGGCCCCGAGTTCGTCGGCTCGTACGGCGGTGTCATCCACGAGATGACCGAGGCGCGTGACGTACGGATGGGGCAGTACGGCCACAGCAACCAGGTCGCGCACCATGTCACCTACATGTACGACGCGGCTTCGCAGCCCTGGAAGACGCAGGAGAAGGTCCGCGAGGTCCTGGGCCGCCTCTACACCGGCAGCGAGATCGGGCAGGGGTACCACGGCGACGAGGACAACGGCGAGCAGTCGGCCTGGTACCTCTTCTCCTCGCTCGGCTTCTACCCGCTCGTCATGGGCAGCGGCGAGTACGCGATCGGCTCCCCGCTCTTCAAGAAGACCACGGTCCATCTGGAGAACGGCCACGACCTGGTCGTCAGGGCGCCGAAGAACAGCGCGAAGAACATCTATGTGCAGGGCCTGAAGGTCAACGGCAAGAAGTGGACCTCCACTTCACTGCCGCACGACCTGCTGGCCAAGGGCGGTGTGCTGGACTTCGACATGGGCGCCGAGCCGTCGTCGTGGGGCACCGGCAAGGACGCGGCGCCGACTTCGATCACCACGGACGACAAGGTGGCGACGCCGAAGGCGGACGTACTGAAGGGCGAGGGCGCCCTGTTCGACAACACGTCGGCCACGTCGGCGACGGTCACCTCGGTGGATCTGCCGGTGGCCTCGGCCACGGACGCGGCCCAGTACACGCTGACATCGAGCGCGGCGGACAGGGCCCCGACGGGCTGGGTCCTCCAGGGCTCGTCGGACGGCACGACATGGAAGGACCTCGACAAGCGGTCGGGCCAGTCGTTCGCCTGGGACAGGCAGACGAGGGTGTTCTCGGTGGGCGCGCCGGGCTCGTACGCGCACTACCGCCTGGTATTCGCCGGTGAAGGGACGCTCGCGGAGGTGGAGTTGCTCTCCTGACCCGGGTGGTCTGCCCGCGTCACGGCCGACGGCCGGTACCTCACCCCGAGGTACCGGCCGTCGGCCTGCTCGTGGGGCAGCCGCGCGACGGCACGGCCGGGCTCCGCTCAGTCCCGCTCCGGGCCTTCCGGAACGGCCCGAGGGAAGAAGCTCTCGGGCAATGTCACATTCCACGCCGTCAGAACCGGCCTGCCGTGCTCGGTGCCGAGCCGCGAGACCGCCCCCGTCGCGAGCTGGAACAGCGTGCCCTCGGCCGGGGTCAGGCCGAGATAGCGGGCGGTGAGCACGCGCAGGAAGTGGGAGTGGGCGACGAGCGCGATGTCCTCGTCCGTATCGCGGCTCGCGTCCCGCACGACCTCCGCCAGCACCCGGTCGGCACGCGCACCGACTTCGGCGGGTGTCTCGCCGGGATGCGCCTCGGGGCCGGGGGCGACCCCGTCGGTCCACAGATTCCACTCGGGGCGGGTGCGGCGGATCTCCTCGGTGGTCACCCCTTCGTAGCCGCCGTAGTCCCACTCACGCAGCTCGGGTGTGATGCGGGGCGCGGTGAGCCCGGCGAGCTCCGCGGTGCGCCGGGCGCGTACCGAGGGACTGACCAGGGTGAGCGCGATCTGCCGGTCGGCGAGCAGCGGGGCCAGGGCGCGGGCCTGATGTTCGCCGAAGGGGGTCAGGGGCAGATCGGTGTGGCTCGTGTGCTGCCCGGACCGTGACCACTCGGTCTCACCGTGCCGGATCAGGATCAACTCGCCCATGATGGTTCCGCTCTTTCTGTGCCGATGCCGCTGTCGCTGTCGTGAACCCGCGGGCCCACGATCGCATTCCACCGGGCCGGCGACGGGTGCGGCTCGCCCTCGGGGCCCGGGCAGCGGTGGACACCTGCGGGTGGCGCCTTCCAGGTTTCCCGGTGCGATGCATCCGCGCGCCGCTGCATTGCGGCCTATGCCGCAGCCCAAGTATCTCGACCCGTACACCGACGCCCGTTCCTTCTACGGTTCCGAGTTGCGCCGCTTGCGTGAGGCCGCCGGGATGTCCCGGAGCGAGCTGGGCGACAAGGTGTTCTGCTCGGGTACGTACATCGGGCTGTTCGAAGATGCGGCTCTGGTGGCGCAGTATCGATCGGCATACGATCTGGCCAGGGCCGTCGCACTGTCGCCGGAGGCGTCCCTGGCACTGATCGCCTCGGCGGCGGAGGACTGCGACCGATGAACAGCACGCCCGACCTCAGCCGTGCCGCTTGGCGAACTTCGTCCTACAGCAACGGAGATGGCGGAAGCTGCGTCGAGGTCGCCGACAACGTCCCCGGCTTCGTCCCCGTGCGCGACACCAAACTGACCAACAGCCCGGTCCTGCCCTTCCGTGCACCGGTCTGGGCGGCCTTCGTGCAGAGCCTCAAGCGCTAGAGCGGCAACCTCAGCCGCTGCGCCCGACGCGAAGGGCCGTACTCACAACGCGGATCCGTCGTCGGCGAGGAATTCGCGGAACCGCTGCATGAGCACCCTTCGGGAAAGCAGGTGACGACCCCATGGGGCACTCGCCGCACGACGGCGTGCCCGGGGCCGAAGTGGCGACGGTCGCCGGCCGGGGTTCATACGATCGGCCCGGGGCCTCGCCGGTCAACTCATTTCCGACACCACGTCATCGTGGCCGAACAGCGAGGCTAAGGGCTGTCCGGACCGTCCGGATCCGGTGGACCGTCGAGTTCGCGCAGGAGTGCACGGACTTGGTTCACTTCGGGATGGGGAGCGTTGATTTCAAGGTAGATGCCGAGGGCCTCGCGCAAGGCGCCCCTGGCCGTTTCGACGGCTTCCGTCGCACGGTAGGTCTGGCCCAGGTGGACCAGTGTCAAGGCCTCGTTGTAGCGGTGCTCCAGTGCACGGTTGAGGTCCAGGCTGTGCTGGTAGCAGTCGATGGCCTTCGTGTGTTCGCCGAGTTGGTGGTAGGCGTAGCCAAGGGTGTCCCAGGTGTTGGCCTGGCCTCGCTCGTCGCCCAGCTCCCGCTGGATGGCCAGCGCCTCCTGGCAGCGGCGTACCGACGCGGTATGGTCCCCGAGCTGGGTGTGGTCCCAGGCCACCGCGTTCAGAGCGCGGGCCCGTCCAGGGAGGTTTCCGATCGAGGTGAACTGTTCGACGGCTCTCTGATCGTGCCGCAGAGCGGCGAGCTGGTCACCGTCGCGCTCGTACAGCCAGCCCAGGGCGAGGTGGGTGTGGGCGGCAGAGAGGAGATCGCCGTTCGTCTCCGCGAGGGCCAGCGCGTGGGCCAGTTCCTGGTGGGCTTCCGCGTAGCGCCCAGTCTCCGTGCAGGCCCAGGCGAGCGCGCGACGGGACTCCGCCTGGGCGGCCGGATCCCCGAGGCGAACCGCGGCGGCGAGCGCGGTGCTGTGCACGGCGGTGACGTCGGCCCACCACGCCCGGCGGGCGAGAAAGGTGGTGATCGCCCATGCCATCCGCCATGCCTGGGCATCGCGTCCGGCGCGTACCGCGTGGTTGACGGCCACTGTCAGCACGGTGTGCTCGCGCGCGAACCACGCCATGGCCTGCTCGGCGTCGGCGAATTCCTCAAGGCGCGTGCCGTCCGCCGGCGCCGCCGGCGCGAGCGGGTCGCGGTAGGGCAGCAGGAGCCGGTCGGCCGCGTACGCGGTATGCGCGTAGTGGTCGAGAACGCGGGTGAGTGCCGCATCCGCTTCACCGGCGGGGGCGACGGTCTCCGCCAGCTCCAGGGCATACGCCCGCAACAGGTCGTGGCAGGTGAAGCGGCCGGGGACGCGTTCCTGGACGAGGTGGTGGGCCTGGAGGCGGTGCAGCCGGGTACGGAGGCGGGGAAGCGGCAGGCCGGTGAGACTGGCGGTGGCGGGCAGGCCGATGTCCGCCCCGGGTGCCTGGGCGATCTGCCGGAACACCCGGGCGGAATCGGTGTCGAGTGCGAGATAGGAGGAGGCGAAGACGATCCGTATGTCACCGTTCGCCTCGCCCGTCTCCAGGGCGTCCAGCGGGGTCTCCGCTTCCCGGAGTTCGGACGCCAGGGCGGTCAGGGTGAGCATCGGGTTCGTGGTGAGGCGGGCGGCGAGGACGCTGATGGCGATGGGGAGCCCGGCGCAGTGGTGGAGGAGTTCCGTCGCCGCCGCGGGTTCCGCGGCGATCCGGTCGGCACCGATGCGGCGGACGAGCAGGTCGCGCGCCTCGGCGCGGTCGAGCGTCTCCAAGGTGAGCTGGACGGCGCCGTGGGAGGCGGCCAGGCCGGGAAGCCGGTGTCGGCTCGTGATCAGGACCGTGCAGGTGGGGCTGCCCGGTAACAGGGGCACCACCTGGTCGGTGTCACGGACGTTGTCGAGCATGATGAGCAGGCGCCGGCCTGCCGTGAGGCTTCGGTACAGCGCGGCCTGGGACTGGGGGGTGGCGGGAAGGCTCCCGGGATCGACGCCGAGGGCTTCCAGGAAACCGCGCATGACCGTGTACGGGTCGGCCGGTTCACCGGAGGGGGTGAAGCCCCGCAGATCGGCGAACAGCTGACCGTCGGGGAAGCGCTCTTGCCAGCCATGGGCCCAGCGCAGTGCCAGCGAGGTCTTACCGACGCCGCCGGTGCCGCAGATCGCGGCGATCAGCACGGTCCCGCTGTGCGGCTCGCCTTGCGGTGCCAACAGTTTGTCCAGGCGCACCAGTTCACTGTCCCGGCCGGCCAGCAGAGGCGGCGGAGCGGGCAGTTGTCTGGGGTGTGTCGTGGTGGTGTGCACCGGGTCGGACGCGGCGTCGCGCGTCGGCGGGGCGAGCCGCGGATCCGAGATCAGGATCTGCTGGTGCAGGCTCCGCAGCGGCGGCGCCGGGTCGATGCCCAACTCCTCGACGAGACGACGACGCAGGTCCTGGTAGTGGTTGAGGGCGTCGGCGGGGCGTCCGCCGCGGTAGAGGGCGAGCATCAGCTGTCCGGCAAGCCGTTCGTCCAGAGGGTTGTCCTCGGCGAGGCCGGCCAGCACGGTCACCAGCTCGGTGTGGAGCCCGCGGCGCAGCTGGAGATCGCTCCAGTCCAGCACGGCCGCGAGGCGTTCGACCTGCGCCGCCTCGCGCCGGGAGTTGAACCACGGGGTGTCCATGCCGGGGCACAGGTCGCCCTGCCAGGTAGCGAGAGCCTCCTCGAAGAGGCGCGCCGCCGCTGTCTTGTCCCCCGCCTGCGCGGTGGTCCTGGCCCTGGCGGAGAGGGCCTGGAAGCGGTGCAGGTCGGCAGTCGTGGCGGCGACGGTCAGTACGTATCCTCCCGACCGCCGCGCGATCCGCGCGTCCTGGCCCGCGGCGCGTAACGCCTGGCGCAGCCTGGAGAGGTAGCTGTACAGCGTCGGCCGGGCGCGTTGCGGGGCTCGCTCTCCCCAGACCCGGTCCACGAGTTCGTCCGCCGTGACCACTTGGTCGGCTTCGAGCAGCAGCACGGCCAGAACGCGCTGCTGCTGTGCGGGCCCCAGGTCCAGCCGTTGGCCGTCGACCCGGGCCTCGACCCCTCCCAGCACGCGGAACTCCACGGCCACGCCACCCACCCCCCGGCGCGATCCTAGACCGAGGCCGAGGGCTCCGAGCAGCTGTTTCAAGCTCTTTCCAAGGTTGGGACAGGGTCGGCCGAGCACGGTGGTGGTCATCCCGTCGGACAGGTTCGGTGACGGGCTGCCGGAGGAGACAGCGAAGCCGGCAGCCGAGGACCCGCCTGCCGAGGAGCAGGACGACATTCCGAACTCAAGGAGCACACATGCGTATTCGCCATGCCCTGGCGACGGCGGGTCTCAGCACCGCGCTCACCCTGGGGGTCGCGACGTACCCCGCGACCGCGGTCCAGGCCGGCACCGCCGGCACGGTCGGCACCGCCAGCACGGTCGGCAACAAGATAGCCGCGCAGGCGCTCGGCCAGTACACCAGCACCAACGCCGAGGTGAAGAAGCGCAAGTTCGAGGGCGCGGCCAACGGCGCCAACGCCAAGAACAACTGCAACTTCTACACCGGCTTCTGGACCGACTCGCGCAACCGCCGCTTCGACGGCACGAGCGCCTCGCGCACCGGTACCAACCGCGCCACCTGCGGCACGAGCAAGGGCTACATGTATGTCAAGAAAAACAAGACCTGGGTCAAGACCTGGACCCCCGTGAAGTGGAAGTCCCGCGCCTGGTGCTCCGACTTCGCGAAGTACACCTGGTACTGGGGCGGCGCGAAGGTCACGGGGCTCAACGCGTCCGCCGCTTCCTTCCGCGACTACGGGCGTACCAACCACACCTGGCACTCTCGCGCCGACGTGGCAAAAAAGGGCGGCTACGTGCCCAAGAAGGGCGATGTCGTCAGCTACGACTGGGACAGGAACGGTGTCATCGACCACGTCGGTGTCCTCACCGCGTACAGCACCAAGTACAAGGCGTACTTCTCCGTCGAGGGCAACTCCAGCGAGAAGCTCAACTACAAGAACACCAAGCAGTCGGCGGTGGCATCGTACGTCGTCGGCTACACCTCGCCCAAGTCGCTCTGACGGTGACCGCGCAACGGTGAGCCGGTACGGGAAAGGGCCGCACCCCTTCGTCCTGCGAAGAGGTGCGGCCCACTGCCCTGCCGGATCGTCTACTTGCGGATCAGGCTGCGGAGCACGTACTGCATGATGCCGCCGTTGCGGTAGTAGTCCGCCTCACCGGGGGTGTCGATGCGGACGACCGCGTCGAACTCCACACCGGTGTCGGTGGTGACCTTGACCGTGCGCGGCGTGGTGCCGTTGTTCAGCTCGGTGACGCCGGTGAAGGAGAAGGTCTCCTCGCCGGTCAGACCGAGGGCCTCGGCGGTCGCGCCCTCCGGGAACTGGAGCGGGAGGACGCCCATGCCGATGAGGTTCGAGCGGTGGATGCGCTCGTAGGACTCGGCGATGACGGCCTTGACGCCGAGGAGCGCGGTGCCCTTGGCGGCCCAGTCGCGGGACGAGCCGGAGCCGTACTCCTTGCCCGCCAGGATGACGAGCGGGATGCCCGCGGCCTGGTAGTTCTGCGAGGCGTCGTAGATGAACGACACCGGAGCGTCCGCCTGGGTGAAGTCGCGGGTGAAGCCACCCTCGGTGCCCGGGGCGATCTGGTTGCGCAGGCGGATGTTCGCGAAGGTGCCGCGAATCATGACCTCGTGGTTACCACGGCGCGAGCCGTAGGAGTTGAAGTCACGGCGCTCGACGCCGTGCTCCGTGAGGTACTTGCCGGCCGGGGTGTCGGCCTTGATCGCACCGGCCGGGGAGATGTGGTCGGTGGTCACCGAGTCGCCCAGCTTGGCGAGCACCCGGGCGCCGGAGATGTTCTCGACCGGGGTCGTCTCCATCGTCATGCCCTCGAAGTACGGGGGCTTGCGCACGTAGGTGGACTGCGAGTCCCACTCGAAGGTGTTGCCGGTCGGGATCGACAGCGCCTGCCACTGGGCGTCGCCCGCGAAGACGTCCCGGTAGGACTTGTTGAACATGTCCTCGCCGATGGAGTTGGCGACGACGTCGTTGACCTCGGCCTCGGAGGGCCAGATGTCCGCGAGGTAGACCGGCTTGCCGTCCTGGTCGATGCCCAGGGCGTCCTTGGTGATGTCGACCTTCATCGAACCGGCGAGGGCGTACGCGACGACCAGCGGCGGGGAGGCCAGGTAGTTCATCTTGACGTCGGGGTTGATCCGGCCCTCGAAGTTACGGTTGCCGGAGAGCACCGAGGTCACGGCCAGATCGTGCTCGTTGACCGCCTTGGAGACCTCCTCCGGCAGCGGGCCGGAGTTGCCGATGCAGGTGGTGCAGCCGTAGCCGACGAGGTTGAAGCCGACCTTGTCGAGGTACGGGGTCAGGCCCGCCTTGTCGAAGTAGTCGGTGACGACCTTCGAGCCCGGGGCGAGGGTGGTCTTGACCCACGGCTTGCGGGTCAGGCCCTTCTCGACCGCCTTCTTCGCCACGAGCGCCGCGGCGACCATGACGTACGGGTTCGAGGTGTTGGTGCAGGAGGTGATCGCGGCGACGGTGACGGCGCCGTGGTCGATCTCGTACGTCGTGCCGTCGGGGGCCGTGACCGTGGTCGGGCGCGTCGGGACACCGTTGGAGGAGGCCGGGGCGTCGGAGGCCGGGAAGGACTCCTTGCCCGACTCCTCGTCCTCGGAGACGTAGTTGCGCACGTCCTGGGCGAACTGCTCCTTGGCGTTCGCGAGGACGATGCGGTCCTGCGGGCGCTTCGGGCCGGCGATCGACGGGACGACCGTCGACAGGTCCAGCTCCAGCTTCTCGGAGAAGTCCGGCTCGGCGGCCGGGTCGAGCCAGAGGCCCTGCTCCTTGGCGTACGCCTCGACGAGCGCGACCTGCTGCTCGTCACGGCCGGTCAGACGCAGGTACTTCAGCGTCTCGTCGTCGATCGGGAAGATCGCGGCGGTGGAGCCGAACTCCGGCGACATGTTGCCGATGGTGGCGCGGTTCGCGAGGGAGGTGGCGGCGACGCCCTCTCCGTAGAACTCGACGAACTTGCCGACGACGCCGTGCTTGCGGAGCATCTCGGTGATGGTCAGCACGAGGTCGGTGGCGGTGGTGCCGGGCTTCAGCTCGCCGGTCAGCTTGAAGCCGACGACGCGCGGGATGAGCATGGAGACCGGCTGGCCGAGCATCGCGGCCTCGGCCTCGATGCCACCGACGCCCCAGCCCAGCACACCGAGGCCGTTGACCATGGTGGTGTGCGAGTCGGTGCCGACGAGGGTGTCGGGGTACGCCTGGCCACCCCGGACCATGACCGTACGGGCCAGGTGCTCGATGTTGACCTGGTGGACGATGCCGGTGCCCGGGGGGACGACCTTGAACTCGTCGAAGGCGGTCTGGCCCCAGCGCAGGAACTGGTAGCGCTCCTTGTTGCGGCCGTACTCCAGCTCGACGTTCTGCGCGAACGCGTCGTTGGTGCCGAACTTGTCGGCGATGACGGAGTGGTCGATGACCAGCTCGGCCGGGGCGAGGGGGTTGATCTTGGCCGGGTCACCGCCCAGCTCCTTGACGGCCTCACGCATGGTGGCGAGGTCCACGACACACGGCACACCGGTGAAGTCCTGCATGATCACGCGGGCCGGCGTGAACTGGATCTCCTGGCTGGGCTGCGCCTGGGAGTCCCAGCCGCCGAGCGCCCGGATGTGGTCGGCGGTGATGTTCGCGCCGTCCTCGGTGCGGAGCAGGTTCTCCAGCAGCACCTTCAGGCTGTAAGGGAGGCGCGCGGAGCCCTCGACCTTGTCCAGCTTGAAGATCTCGTACGACTCGTCGCCCACGCGCAGCGTGCTGCGGGCGTCGAAGCTGTTCGCCGACACGACAGTCTCCTTCATCAATGTGCGCGTACTCCGCGCCGCGCCTCATTACGGCGGGCGCCGCGTGGTGCCGCCTACGGCCCCTCGACCATCCGCTGAGGCAAGGCTTAGTTAGGCAACCCTTACCTCGTGGCGGACTGCGGTGCGCCTTCGGCATATATCTCGATGTCGAGATAACTCTAGTACATCACCGTAGCGCGGTCATGTGCGGGCACCGCTGATCTCTCGCAGCGAAGGTTGAGCGTCGTCACCGAAGGTTGGTGACCGCTGGGTTTTCTCACCGAAGGTTGAGTGATCGTTTAAGGCTGACTGTCTGGGGAGACGGTGGGGGAACCGGTACGCGCGTACGTCGATCCTGTGCTGGGCGCCTTTGACCTGGACTTCTTCGACAGCGGTCGGCGTCGTCGCACCGTGTTGGGCTCCGAGTGGGGTGTCCGGTTCGAGGACGTAGCGCCCGTACGCGGGTTACCGGTGGAACAAAGGTGACCGCAGCTTCGCGGGCTGGTACTACGCGGTGACCACCGGCGGCCATGTGGGCTACGAGTCGTGACTGGAGCGGGACCGGCTGATCCTGCTGGACTTCGCCCCGGACGTGGTGGAGATCGCCACACAGCCGTTTTGGCTGCACTGGCGCGAGGAGGAAGAGAAGCGGCGGCACGCGCCTGACTACTTCGTACGGCCGGCCGACGGACGCGCCCGGGTGGCCGATGTCCGTGCCGAGGACGATGTCGACGAGCGGACCGCGGAAGCGTTCGCCGCGACCGAGCGGGCCTGTTCGGCGGTGGGTTGGGAGTTTGCGCACGTCGGTGTCCCGGATCCGGTGTTCATGGCGAATCTGCGGTGGCTGGCCCGCTACCGGCACGGGCGGTGCGGCCGTGAGACCGACGTCGTCGAGCGTCTGGTGGAGGTCTTCCGGCAGCCTCATGGGCTGCGGGCAGGAGCCAGGGAGGCCGGGGACGTCCTGCGTGTCCTGCCGGCGCTGTTCCACCTGATGTGGACCGGGGTACTACGCGCTGACCTCGGCGGGGCCTTGCTGGCCGGTGGCACGGTGGTGCACACATCGGATGGAACTGCCACCGGGCCTCAGTCGGAGAGTCGGAGCCCCGGCTTGCTGCTGCGTCCGCGGCCGGGCACCCGCGGTGAAGGGAGCCAGATGCGCAGGCTGTCGAGGCCGGCTGCGATCGGAGTGGGCGATCTGGTCCGGTTCGCCGGACAAGTGCGGGCGGTGCTCGCAGTGTCCGCTCGGGCGGTGACGAGCCGAGTTCGTCGAGGACCAGACGATGCAGCTTCGCCCATACCCTGGCCTTCGACCACTCAGTGAACCGGCGGTGCGCCGTAGCCCCGGACGGCCCGAACGACGCGGCGGGCAGCTGCTGCCACGTGCACCCAGGGGTTGCCACGAACACGATCGCCGCCAGCACCTCACGGTCGCCATGCCGACGCCGACCGCCACCCTGAGGCCGCGAGGGTGCCTCCGGCACCACACGCTGGAACAACTCCCACAACTCATCCGGCACCAGCCGCTGAACAATCCCCACGCCGGCAGGCTACCGACCCCAAGGAGGAGGCCCGCAGTCAGTGACCTCTACGGCGCTGTGCGTCGAACCGACGCAGCACCCGCACCAGACGCCACACTCCGGCCGCCGCTCCGAGCAGCGCACCCCCCACCAACGCGCCCTTCCACGCTGGACCGGAGACGCCAAAAGCTAGTGCGAGAGCCAGAGCGACGGCAAAGACCGCCGCAGCCAGCACGACGGCAGTCACCAGAGCAAAAACGATCTCCACCGTCATTGCGTCCTTTTCCCACCGCGACTCACGCCCCATATCCATGCTGCAAGTCTCACATCACGGTCAAGCCATTGCGCCTGGACCGAACAGCACCTGGCTCTCACTCGTCGAGGCGCACTAACCAATTGAGATGACTTCTAAAACCGGGCCGCATGAACCAAATACGTCTGACCTGCTCCCCCTCCTGCTGCACCAAGCTCTACCACATGCGCAAACAAGCACGGCTCCACCAGCATTCGAGCGACAAAGGCGCACCCGAAACAAGGTAGTTGCCATGCCGGGGCAAGGGACCGAGCTGGCCGCTGGATCTTGTGAAGCAGCAAGTGTCCGCGATGAGGCAGGCTGCTTTTCACTAACGACGATTCAGCACCTTTTCCGTCAACAGTCCTCGATGACGACCCTTTGCTTCCCATTCGGAAGGTTGGCCCAACCAGCATATTTTGTCTCAGGTTTGAGATCATTACAGCCATCTCCCGATGGCCGCAGGAACTTCAGAACCACCTCCGCGAATGCTTCCGGCTCGGCATGGTGGACAAGATGCCCGGCTGGAATTGTGATGACTCGCCCCTGAGCAACACGGCCCGCCAACTCAGCGATCCCCGCCTGGGGGACATGGCTTCCCTGACCGCCGGCCACAACCAGGGTTTCCGCCGTGATCTCGCTGAGTCGCTCCAACCACTCCGGATCGGGCGTGTCGACCTGCCTCCTGACTGCCAGCACCATCTCCCAGTCGAACGTCAGCTTTCCATCCGGCCTGGTCGGAGTGGACTGCTTTCGGGGCCGCGGCACCCCAACGTCCTCCAGGACGAGCCTGCCCACGCGCTGCGGATGCTCCTCGGCGAACAAATAGGCAACGATCCCACCCATCGAGTGCCCTATCAGATCCACCCGGCCAAGAGCCAGCGCATCCAGAAAGCCGAGTACGTCATCCCGCATCAATTGCAGCGAGTATTCCCCCGGCCAATCACTTCGGCCATGGCCACGAAGATCAAGGGCATAGACCCGCCAACCACCGGCGAAGACCGGCGCAACGACGTCCCAGTCCGCAGCATCCTCCCCCAGAGCATGCAACAGGAGGAGCGGCGGAGCATCCGGCGGCCCCGAGACCTGATAAGCAAGCCGGACCCCTGCAACGTCAACCGAGCGGTGATCAGTCATGCGCGAAACATAGCGAGAGACCGCCCTCACGAACGCGACGTTCACCAGAGGCCGAACCAGCCGCCGCACACTCACTCAGCCTTCGATGAGAATCGCTCAACCTTCACTGCGACAGGTCAACCGCGGCCGACCGCCATTCGCGGCGGGGCGCCGGCCACCGGGTCACCTGCCGAGCCACGCGAGGGCGGCGACCGTCAGCGCGCTGACACCGGTGTCCAGGGTCGGCTGGACGACAGGGGCAAAGGCGGGGCTGTGGTTGACCGGGATGTCCTGGGCGACGGTCCCGTGCCCGGCGGCCTCGGCGTACAGGTCGGGGTCGATGCCTCCGATGCCCCAGTAGGTGAACGGTGCGCCGAACGCCTTGGGGATCTCACTCATGTCCTCGCTGGCGGTCTGCAGGTCGATGGTGTGCGCGTCGTCGCCGAAGTGGGCGGCGAACGCCTCGGCGACGCGCCGGGTGGGCGCCTCGTCATTGACCGTGGGAGGGAAGGTGGCGGTCCTCTCGATCTCGGGTGCCCTCGGTGATCGGGACGCCTGGCTCTCGGCCTCGACGATCCGCTCGATCGCGTTCAGGACCTGGGTGCGCGAGGTGTCGTCGTAGGTACGGACGTTGAGCTGGATCACCGCGCGGTCGGGGATGACGTTGGGGCCGGTGCCGGCATGGATGCTGCCCACGGTGACGACGGCCGGGGTGGTGGCGGCCAGTTCCCGGGAGACGATGGTCTGCAGGCGCACGACGACCATCGCGGCCATCACCACGGGGTCGACGGCGGCCTGGGGCATGGAGCCGTGCGCGCCCCGGCCGTGCACGGTGATGCGCAGGCTGTCGGCGGCCGACAGGAACGATCCGGAGCGAGTGCCCACATAGCCGGCCGGATAGGGCAGGACGTGTTGGGCGAGTACCACGTCGGGTCGGGGGACCTTCGACGTCAAGCCGTCGTCGATCATGGCGTCGGCGCCGTCACCGTTCTCCTCCGAGGGCTGGAAGAGCGCTACGAAGGTGCCTCGCCAGGCGTCCTTGGCCTGGGCCATCAGCCGTGCGCAGCCGATCAGACAGGTCACGTGCACATCGTGCCCGCAGGCGTGCATCACGGGCTGCTCGGTGCCGTCGTCGCCGGTCGCCGTGGCCGTGGAGGCGTAGGGCAGACCGGTCTGTTCGCGCACCGGGAGGGCGTCCATGTCGGCGCGGGCCATGACGATCGGGCCCTCGCCGTTGACCAGGATGCCGATCACCCCGGTTCCGCCGATGCCTTCGGTGACGTCGTAGCCGAAGTTCCGCAAGGCGTCGGCCGCCTTCTTCGCCGTGCGGTGCTCGCGCAAGCCGAGTTCGGGGTGTCTGTGCAGGTCCTTGTAGATGCCCTCCAGATCGGAGCCGATGCCGTCGAGGCCTGCCAGCACGGTGTGGGTACGGTCGGTCATGGAGGCTCCTCGCGCGAGTGGGACTCTCCCCCGCGGCACGTCCCGCCGAAGAAATCGACATCACGGACATCGTGGATACAGGGCGAGCCTAGTCCGGGCTTCCGTGGCCGTCAGTCCGGTGACCGCCGGACCTGTGCGCCCCGGCCGGTCGGGCCGTTCGGTGGTCTCGCCGCCGCACTCCTCCCGTCGCCCGACGGACACAGCGGTCGCGCGGTGGGCGCGGGAAAGCACCGCCTGCGGCGGGACGACGCGATCCTGGCCGAAGGCGGCTTCGAGGGCTGACCCGGGGGCCGGCCGAGGCCGGTGTACGTCCACCCCGGACGGACGTACACCGCGCGCCGTCCCGACGAGCCCGGTGGAGCATGGAACGCACGGCACATCCGTGACTCGCACCGTTCGTCACGCGCTCGCGGCCGGACCATTGCCGTGCCTGCACACGGCCGTCACCCGAACGGCCCACCCCGCCCCAGGTCTCATCTCATATCTGAGATAACCTTTCGTCATGTCAGACGACTACCTCGTACGCATCGGCAAGCTCATCCGTGACGCGCGTCAGCATCGTGGCTGGACACAGAGCCAGCTCGCCGAAGCGCTCGCCACCAGTCAGAGCGCCGTCAATCGCATCGAGCGCGGCAACCAGAACATCAGCCTTGAGATGATCGCGCGCATCGGTGAAGCACTCGACAGCGAGATCGTGTCGCTCGGCTACGCCGGGCCCATGCACCTGCGGGTGGTCGGCGGGCGTCGGCTCTCGGGCTCCATCGACGTCAAGACGAGCAAGAACGCGTGCGTGGCGCTGCTCTGCGCCTCACTGCTCAACAGGGGCCGTACGGTGCTGCGCCGCGTGGCCCGCATCGAGGAGGTCTACCGCCTCCTGGAGGTGCTGAACTCCATCGGCGTGCGGACCCGGTGGATCAACGAGGGGATCGATCTGGAGATCGTCCCGCCCGCCCGGCTCGACATGGACGCCATCGACGCGGACGCCGCCCGCCGGACCCGCTCCATCATCATGTTCCTCGGCCCGCTGCTGCACCGGATGGACACGTTCAAGCTTCCGTACGCGGGCGGCTGCGACCTCGGTACGCGGACCATCGAGCCGCACATGATCGCGCTGCGCCGGTTCGGGCTGGAGATTGCCGCGACCGAGGGGCTCTACCACGCGCAGATAGACCACTCGGTCACGCCCGACCGTCCCATCGTGCTCACCGAGCGCGGGGACACCGTGACCGAGAACGCACTGCTGGCCGCCGCCCGGCACGACGGCACGACCGTCATCCGTAACGCATCCTCCAACTACATGGTGCAGGACCTGTGCTTCTTCCTGGAGGCACTGGGCATACGCGTGGACGGCATCGGCACGACGACACTGACCGTGCACGGCGCTCCGCACATAGATGTGGACGTCGACTACTCCCCCTCCGAAGACCCGGTCGAGGCGATGAGTCTGCTCGCCGCCGCCGTGGTGACGGAGTCCGAGCTGACGATCCGCCGGGTACCGATCGAGTTCCTGGAGATCGAGCTCGCGGTACTGGAAGAGATGGGCGTCGACTGCGACCGTACGACGGAGTACGCCGCCGACAACGGCCGTACCAGGCTGGTCGACCTCACGGTCCGCCCCTCCAAACTGGAGGCGCCGATCGACAAGATTCACCCCATGCCGTTCCCCGGGCTCAACATCGACAATGTGCCCTTCTTCGCGGCCATCGCCGCCTCCGCTCAGGGCCAGACCCTCATCCACGACTGGGTCTACGACAACCGGGCCATCTACCTCACTGACCTGAACCGCCTCGGCGGCAGGCTGCAGCTCCTGGACCCGCACCGGGTACTCGTCGAGGGCCCGACCCGCTGGCGCGCCGCTGAGATGATGTGCCCGCCCGCGTTGCGGCCCGCCGTGGTGGTGCTGCTCGCCATGATGGCGGCGGAGGGCACGTCCGTACTGCGCAACGTGTATGTCATCAACCGCGGTTACGAGGAGCTGGCGGAGCGGCTCAACTCCGTGGGCGCGCAGATCGAGATCTTCCGCGACATCTGATCGGGTCCTGCCCGAAGGGCCACTGCACCCCACCTGACCAGCGTAATTGCAGGTTTCACCGAGGGGCGGTGACACCCGTGAGACTTTGGGACTTTACGCCCGAGGCCGGGAGGCTCCGTCCCGATGCGTGATCCCGCTCCAACGTCCTGCGGTGTGGCGGTCACTGGTTCCGATCGGTGGCAGCCGCCCGCAAGGGCGTCAGGAAACGGCTCGGCTCTCCGTTCCACGAGATCGCGAGGGCGTCCCGCGCGCGGGTCACCGCGACGAAGAGCAGCGAGCGGGCGCGCTGCAGTTCGCGCTTGTGGCGGGTGCGGTCGGTGCGTTCCCACTGGTCCACCGACGCCCGGGGGACCAGGCCCTCAGAGACGCCCGCGATGATCATGCGCTGGTATTCCAGGCCCTTGAAGCGGTACATGGTGCCGATATGTACTCCCTCAGGCTTCTTCGGGCCTTCCGGGGTGATCTCGGTCGGCTCAATGCCCCGTTGCTTCAGCCGGTAGGCGACCTGGGTGACCATGTCGTTCGTGGGGACGCAGACCGCCACCGATTCGCGGGGGGCGTCGTGCCAGGCAAGTACCTGGTCGGCCACCAGGTCCAGCTCCTCCTCCCAGCTCCGCGCGGAGCGCAGGGTGGGGCGCAGGCCGTGCAGCACGGAGCGGTAGCCGGACAGTTCATCGGTGTCGCCGTCGAGGTCGTCGTACTCCGTGCCGTCCAGGACGCCGAGTGCCGAGCCCAGGATCTCGCGGGTCGTGCGGTAGCTGAGGGTGAGTTTGGCCGATCTGCCACGGATGTTGATGCCGAGGCTGCCGAGGGTGACCTGGTTGTCGTAGATGCGCTGGTGGGTGTCGCCGACGAGGAAGATGTCGTCGGGCCCGGTGGGGACCATGGCCCGCAGCATCTTCCAGTGGGCGGGGCTCAGATCCTGTGCCTCGTCGACGACGATGTGCCGGTAGCGGTAACGCAGCCAGGCGCCGGTGCCGGATTCGACGTGGATGTTGCCGAGGCCACCGTTGTCGTCCTTCGTCTGCTGGGCCTCGTCGATCTTGGCCTTACGGGCGATCTCCAGCCGAGCCGCGCGTTCGGCGACCTGCCGGTGGGTCTCCAGGCCCTTGAGGTCGAGGCGTTGAGTGAAGCGTTCCGTGAGCTGCCAGATCTGGGCCCGTTCGGCACGATTCACGCTGCGTCCACGTCCGGCTCGGCGGGCCTGGAAGTAGTCGGAGCGGGTGTGTGCGGCCTGGCCGAGGACCACCTGGTTCCACTCGTCGCTCAGGAATTCGGCCTCCCAGCGGCTCTCGCCGGCTTCGACCAGCATCTGCCGCCATTCGCGCAGGGCCTGGCCGTCGTCGATGCGCCGCTTGGCACTGCCGGGGTCGGCTTCCCGTACGACCCGGGTCGCCAGCTGGTCGACGTGGACGATCTCCACGCGGGCCAGTGTGTCGAGGCCGCCGAGGGAGAGCAGCCGCGCACGAAGGTCGGCGGCGAGGTTCTTGTTGAAAGTGGTGAACAGGACCGGCTTGGTGTGGCCGGACGGCAACTGATCGACCAGGTGCTTGACCCGGTGGAGCGCCACGATGGTCTTGCCCGTGCCGGGGCCGCCGCCGACCTTGGCGGAGCCGCTGTAGGTACGGTCCACAAGTTTGCGCTGGGTCGGGTGGAGGAAGATCTTCCAGCGACCGAAGTTGCCTTCCTCGATGATGCTCTGCAGAGACTCGTCGTCGGTGATGACGACGGCCGGTGAGCGTTCACCGGCCGCCTGCCAGTCGTCCACGTCGAACGCCTGATCCGACGCGGCGACGGCAACGGGTTCGGTGACCTGTTGCCTGACCAGCTCGTACGGCGTGCCGTCCCGCAGTCGGAGGAGGACCTCGGCAGTGTGCCGGGGGGCGTATGTGGCGAGGCCCCGGACCTCGTCGTCGGTGGTCAGTTTCAGGACGATGGAGATGAGGGGCTCGGCGACCCCGAGTCCTGCGAGCTGTTCGGCGCGGTAGTCGGCGAACAACGGCCGGGGGCTGTCCGGGTGGGGCGCTGTCTCCTCGGGCACGGCGTCCGCGACGTCCTTGAGGTCGACGTAGTCGATCGCGCCGGTGATCCGGTTGATGCCGTAGGCGAGCCGGTCGACATGCTCGCCGATGTGCTCCCGGTGCTTGACGGAGACGAGCAGCCAGTCGTTGTCCGTCAGGCGCAGGAGCAGCGCCCGGTAGGTGTGGTCCTGGCGGTCCACCCATGCCGACCACAGGCGTCCGTCGTCCGTGTGCTGTCTGAGGTCGAAGCCCCCGGAGCGGGGGTCCTTGCGGAAGTCGCGCTGAAAGCCGTACACCGCCCCGAGGGTCTTCTGATCGAGCTCGGCGATCTCCCGGTCCGCCTTGTCGAGCAGACGCAGGGTGACGCCTTCCGCGGGCACGGCGGGGCTGGTCATCGGTCGTGCTCCTCGTCGTGGTTCGGGTCATGTGCGGGCGGCGCGGACAGAATGTCGCCGAGTTCCCGTACGTCCCACTCGGTGGCGGTGCGGACAAACCAGCCCGCTTGCCGGTAGGCCTCGTCACGGTCGATGGCGTCCTGGTCGACGGCACCGTCGGCGCCGGTGCGATGGGCCAGTACGACGCCGACACGGTGGTGTGGCCAGGCCAGTTCGGCGGGCCATGCGGCGTCGCCGAGTTCGTAACCGGCCTGCGGTGCGGGGATGCCGTTGTCGGCCAGGGCAGCGGCAAGTTCGGGCAGCCCGGGGGCCTCGACGAGGTACTCGATGACCTCGTTCCATGCCTCGTCGCGTGAGGCGGGCACGGCGGCCGGGGTCTCGGCCGCCGGAGTCCCGTCTGTCGACTCGTGGACCCGGCGCTGTGTGGTGAGCCATCCCGCGCCGCCGGTGACGGCGAGTTCGAGCGGGTCGAATCCGTCCAGGCTACTTGCGGCCAGCTGGATGCCGTCGCCTTCCCCGTCGTTGAGGAACTGCAGCAGGTTTGTCCAGTACAGCCAGGCCTGCCAGCGCCTGCGGTGAGCGGCCTCGTCGCCGCCGAGGGCGGCGGGGCTGTCGTCAAGGACGGCGAGGGCGCTCCACACGGCCCCTGCCTGTCCTTGCCGCAGGTCGAGCGCGACAGTCAGCGGGCAGCCCGAGGCGTCCCGGGTAGCCATGATCTGGACGGCGCCCTTTCCACCGGAGAGCCGCTTCCCGCCGAGTGCGTCACCGATGCGTTCGGCGACGGCGGGCCCGTCGGCCAGCGCCCTGCTGGTCGCGGACACGGCGGCGAAACCCGCAAGCGCACTCTGGGCGCAGCAGCGCCACAGCGGTGCCTGGGGGCGTGTCAGGTAGCCGATGAGCAGTTCGACGGGGTTGGCCCATACGTAGCGCGGCAGGTCGCGGGTATCGCCGCCGTGCAGTCGCCGGTGAACGTCGAGCGCCGTCTTCTGCGCGGTGTTCTGGTAGGGGTGCCACACCGGGTCGGCGGGGGCCGGGCTGCGCCCCGTCCATACCTGTACGTCGTCCCAGGTGAACTGGAACACCTGCCACCCGTGTGCGGCGCGCAGCCGGGTGCGCTTGGCGGCGTCGCCCGCGATCTCGTTGTGGGCGGGGCTCGCGTGGTAGCGGTAGCCGTCGAGATAGACGGCGACACGTCGCTTGTCGTCGTCGAGGGACCGAAAGACGACGTCGGGGCGGGTGAAACCGAGGTCGGTCTGGGTCTCCATCTGCCACCCGCTGACGGTGCCGTCGGGTGCGGTGAAGCGCAGCACGGTGGCGTGCTCGCCGTCCGGCCGGTGTGCGGTGCGGACACTCACCTCGTCGACCTTCTCGGCCCAGGCGAGCAGCCCGCGCCGGAACAGCGCTTCGAGTTCGCTCTCCAACTGCGGGACGAGACTGATCTCCTGGGTGGTGGTGGCCTTCTTGACCACCCAGTCCCCGCCAGTCTCGCCGAAGAGTTCACCGAGCATGTCGAGGGCTTCGTCCCGCGAGACCATCGCGTACTCGCTGTCTGCGACGTGCCGGAGCAGGCAGCGGTGGCAGACCGGCCTGTTCTCCTTGACGCAGACGCAGGTCTGGATGGTCTGCCGGGCCAGTGCCAGCACCTCGCGCAGCCCGTCGCGCCCGGCGAGACGGTGCAGATAGCCGGTGCCGCCGGGCAGGGTGTCGTACAGGACGAGGAAATGACGCCGAACCTCGGCGTCGGCACCTTCCCGGTCGGGCACGGAGTCGGTGACGACTGCCAGGTGGTCGGGGTCACCGCCGTAACTACGTGCGATACCCGCAAGGAGAGCCGCCTTGAAGGAGACCAGCCGCTCCTGCGTGTGGGCGGTGACGGCGGGGATGAGGATGCGCAAGGCCTCGGTGCGCAGCCGGTGTGCGAGCAGCACCCGCACTCCCCCGTTGCCCTGGCCCGCCGGCGCGGCCTCCCGAACCCTGGGGCACCAGGGCCGGTGGTACGAGGCGGTCTTCACCGGGACCAGGGCGTCCTGCTGCGCCGGTCCGCCGTCGGCGTCGGCGAATCCGCAGGACTCGCAGACCCAGAAGGGGTTGAGGCGGACTTCCTGCCCGGCGAAGGCGTCCCCGGCTCCGTTTCCGGGTTCGACGCGGGAGGCACCGACGTTGATGTGCCGGATGGTCGCCTGCCGGCTGAACTCCCACCCGAACACGGCGTTCTTGTGTTCCCAGGCCTGATCGACCTTGTCGCGCGGGATGTCGACGGCGGCCACGGTCGTGTAGTGCCGACGCCGCCGCTCCTCGGTGTCATCGCGGACCCGGATGTCGTCGCGCGCGTCGCGGGAGTGGACCCGGTGGGGTTCCAGGACCCGGTGGAGGCAGCCGATGTCACCGATGGCCCGTGACCGGCAGCGCGGGCAGAGCGAGGTGTCCTGGCGGGCGTTGTCGTCGCGGACGTGGCCGCAGTCGGGACAGACACGCCACCAGCGCCAAGCGGGACGTTCGGGGCTGCCGATGTCGAGGCCGGTGATGTGGTGGCGGTAGCCCTGGATGTAGTAGTGGTTGCCGGGGGCGAGGTCGGTGAGGGCGAGCTTGGCTGAGCGTTCGTACCGCAGCACCTTGCTCTCGTAGGTCTCCTGGCCGTCATCCCCTGTCTCCCGCCAGGTGAGGGTGGCTTCGAGTTCGGTAACGGTGTCGGCGAGGCTGTAGTTGGGGAGCAGGCCGAAGTCGACGAGCGCGTTGTGCGCGGTGTCCCTGGCGATTTCGCCGGCCCGTCGTGCGACAGCACGGCGTTCGGCGCGCAGTTCGCGTGCGCGCCGCTGGTGTTCGGGGTCGCCCGCGACGAGTTCGGCGTTCGCGCGGTCGATCGCGGTGATACGGCGCTGCATGTCGCCGCGCCGCTCCGCCCATCGGGCCTCTGCCTCATTCAGGACGCCGGCGAGGGTTTCGTCGTCGGTCGCGTCCCCGGGGCGGCCGGTGGCGAACGTGCGCAGTGCGGCGGCGGCTTCGGGGCTGACGCCGGTGCCGCGCGCCTCGTCGTACGGAGGCAGCAGGCCCAGGAAGGTCTCGACCAGCCGCGGTCCGTCGGCGAGCGCGGCAGCCTTGAACTCGTCGAGCCACCCGTACGTGCCGAAGAGGGCGGTGGCCAGTCGGAGCAGCGGCTGAACCGTGCCTTCCCCGTCCTGTGTGCGCAGCCTCCCGGCACCGGCGAGGTCCAGCAGATGGGCGAGATACTGGCGGCGCAGGATCGCGACGGCGGACAGGAAGCAGCCGGGGGGCTGAATGTCACCGGCGATCATCTGTGTCGGGTCGTCGAGGTAGTACCGGTCGCGCGGTCCCCGGTCGACCATGGTGAGCAGGTACGCGTTACCGGTGGAGCGGCCGGCCCGGCCCACCCGCTGCACGTAGTTGGCGGGACCCTTGGGCAGGGAGGCGAGGACGACGGCCGACAGGTCGCCGATGTCGATGCCGAGTTCGAGGGTGGGCGTGCAGGAAAGGACCTGCGGATTGGTGTAGTGGGACCGTACGCCCGCCCGGAACGCCTTCTCCACGGCTTCCCGCTCGGCACGGCCGAGGGTGCCGGTGTGCTCGGCCGTGTTGATGGTGAAGACCCCGGCGTCGCGGTACATCCGCCGGTAGAAGTCCTCGGTGAAGTCCCTCTGCCGCAGGCCCGCCCCGGTGTCGCGGCCGGTGCGCAGGATTCCGCCACAGCGGTAGCGGGGGCACGGCTGGCCGTGCCATTGATCAGCCAGGTCGGGGTGGGCAACCTGCTGCCAGGAGCAGTCCTCGCAATGCACGGTGGCATCCGCGACGACGTCGTCGGCGAGCTTGCGGACCTGGATATGGCCGGGCTGGAGCCCGTAGACGCGGGTGCTGCCGTCAACCGCGGTGCGTACGGACAGCACGTCCAGGTCGACGAGGGCGGGCAGCAGTCGTACGAGGAAGTCGCCGGCCGCTTCCCGGCGCAACCCCAGGGCACGGACGGCCCAGTCCTGGTACCAGCCGAGCCGCCCGGTCAGTACGTCGAAGTCGTCGCTGCCCTGTTTGGGGCTGCCGAGCAGGAAGGCGGGCGCGGAGACGCCGGGCGGGAAGGCGGGCATACCGGGGGCCCGGCCGCCCCAGATCGGCCAGCGGCGCACTCCGGCCTGGTCGATCCATCCGTCGAGCCACTGGTGGCGGATCGCGCCCCGGGTCCTCATCCGCTCCAGGAGGCCCCGGACGAAGCCGACGAGGCGTTCCGGTCCGGGTACGGAGCCGTCGGGCAGGGCGATGTCACCGGGCGTGGTGCGCAGAACTTCCCACACGAGGGCCGCCACCGCGTCGGTGTCCGGCAGGGGTACGTCGGCGGCGACGGTGCGGGTGAGTTCGAGGGTGCGGCCCTGGCGGGAACGGAGCCCGAACTCCAGGGTGGTGGCGAAGGCGAGCCGTTGGGCGATCAGCTCCCAGGTGGCTTTGGAGCCCCGGCTGCGTCCTGACAGCAGGGTGTCGACGCCCTTGACGACATGGAGGTCGGGCGGAATGACGGCGGCCCGTACGTCCTGCCGGTCGGCGACCTCCTCGATGATGTCCGCCGCGAGGTCGTTCAGCGCGACGGGGGTGTCCTCGTCGATGCGCCGGGCGATCAGGGAGCGCAGCGAGAAGGTGTACGAGCGGCTGGCGACGTATCCGGCGCGGTGGGCGGCGTCCTGGACGGAGTCGTTGAACAGGAGGGTCTTGTCCTCGCCCAGGTCCTTGTCGAGTTCGCCGCCGGTGAAGAGCTGGGTGAGGGAGGCGGCGGCGAGTGCGGCAAGTCCGGTGCCGAGGTAGCGGATGCTGTTGACGGTGCGGCAGGCGGGGCAGCGGTCCTGTTCGGCCGCCCGGTCGCCGGCCAGGTCGACGACGACGAAGGCGGCGTCGTGCAGGGGCTTCGGAGGCCGTGGGGTGCCGGAGTCAGCGTGCCCGGGTTCGAAGTCCGTCTCGGGCGACAGCGGGACGAGGCGCCCGGAATCCGCCTCGAAGCGCATGACGGTGGAGCCACTGCGGACGGGCTCCCGGGCGAAGGCAGTCCTGAACGCTTCGGCGCCGGTCGCCGCGATCATGTTGCGGACCCGCCGCTTGTCCCGTCCCACCGAGGCGAGGCGGATCCGGCCCGCGTCCAGGTCCAGGGTGGCGGGGTCGGCCTCCGGGGAGAGCGCCGCCCATCCGGAGCGTCCGCATTCGCGGCAGAAGATGGCAGGCAGGAAGGTCTGGGCGGGCGGCGGGGCACTGTCGTCGCCGGGTTCCGTCGGCCGTTCGTCGGCAGGTTCGGGGAGCGCCGCCCCGGAATCGGTACCGGACCTGGATTCGGGCACCGGCCTACCCAGGGGCTTGATGCGTTCGTCGTCCCAGCGGAACTCGGCCCGTGCGGGGCCGACTCCGCGCAGGACCCGGGACACGGAGCGCACCCAGTGGTGGATCTCGATCGACAGCAGGGGCCGCTCGGGATCCTTCGGGTCGCGGGCCATCGACAGCAGCGCGATGTAGCGGGCGAGGGCGTCGGCGGCCGCCTTGGGCCGCTGCTGGACGGCCATGCCCCAGTGGTAGGCGTACCGGGGCAGCCCTTCGAGTACGTCGGCCATGGTGCGGGGGCTGCCGTCCAGGATCTCCAGCACGGCGGCGGTCAGCCGGTGGCTGCGCAGCCTTTCCCCCAGCTGTTGCGGGCTCAGTCCGCTTTCGTGCGTGAAGGCCGCCATCAGCCGGTCCACGGCATCCTTGTCGCGGGTGGGGTCTCCTTGCTCCAGCACGTCGTGCGGGGAGGGGAACGGCAGCGAGAAGTCGGTCTCTCCGGCGAAGTCCTTGATGCTCTGCCGGTCCTCGGCCACGACCGCGTCGGCGGGAAACGGCACGCCGAAGACCTGTTCGGCAACCGCGAGCATGGCGGTGCCGGAGGCGTCGGTGCCGCCCTCACCGAGGGTCGCGGACGTGGCGACCGGGCACACCGGGCCGAGCGGCCGGCCCGGCTCGGCGAGCCCGGTGACGGCGCCGAGCCGCCGCAGCAGCAGCGCGACATCGGTGCCCTGTGCGCCGTCGTACGTGTGGAACTCGTCCAGGACGACGTAGGCGAGCGAGGAGCCTTCCCACAGTCGCTGGTCCTCGGGCCGCTGCACGAGCAGGTCGAGCATCTTGTAGTTCGTGATGAGGATGTCGGGCCTCGTACGCCGGATCTCGTTCCGGTCGACGGCGACCTCGGGCACCGACTGCTTGAACTCCTGCGAAGCCGTGTCCCCGATATAGAGACCGGCCCGGACCGTGCCCCTCAGCCGGTCGTCGCCCGCCAGGTAGTCGTTGATGCGATGTGCCTGGTCGGTGGCGAGCGCGTTCATCGGGTAGAGCAGGACGGCCTTGACGCCCTCGCGACCCGCCTCGCGCTCGCGCAGGCAGTGGTCGATCAGGGGGACGAGGAAGGACTCGGTCTTGCCGGATCCGGTCCCGGTGGTGACCAACGTGGGCCTGGCGGGTCCGTGCAGGGTGGACAGCCGCTCCCAGGCCTGTTCCTGGTGCCGGTGGGGCCGGAAGGGGCGCGGAAACCACGTCAGATGCCGCTGCCAGCTGTTGTCCTCGGCCGACCGGAACGGGGTTCGGATCCGCAGGTAGGGGCCGCGGAAGATGCCGTCGTCCGCGTCGGCGAGGAAGTGCTCCAGGGCACTGCGGGTGCCCTCGTCGGCCAGCGCGTACGTCGTCGAGAGGTACTGGCCGAGGCTGCCCCGTACCTGTTCGGCGGCGAGAGTCGGTCGCACGCGCCCCTCCTTCTTCAGTGGTTCCGGGACGCCAACGGTATAGGCCGGACAGGTTCTCCGGTCCGGCGGAGGGGCCGGACCCGCGGCTTCCGCGGCCGGGCGGACGCAGCGGTCAGACGCCGAGTTTCCTGCCGATGTGCGCGATGTGCACCGTCCTCGTCTTCGGCACGAGGCGGAAGTGCAGCCTGCCGGGCCTCGGGGGGAAGTCGATGTGCAGGTCGAACAGCTGCTGGGTCCCGTCCAGGTCGGGGAACCAGCACGACCTGCGCCGCTGCTCGTGCTCGGGGCGCGTGGACCCGGGCCACAGGGGCCCTTCCGGGCGGATGTCCGGGTCCCAGTCGGTGACGGCCCTGTCCAGTTCGGCGAGCCGTCTGAGGACGACGTGCACCGAGACCTGCAGCAACGAACGCAGCTGCTGCTCCACGTGGGGCAGAAAGCCCAGCCGCGGAAACAGCTCGGCCCGCTTCTCCCACAGGGCCGCTCCGCTGTGTACGTCGGCGAGTCCGGTCTTGAGGAGCCACGCGGCACGCTCGCGGATCCACGTCAGGTGGTCCTCGACGTGGTCCCGTGCCGAGAGATGGCGTACCTCGACCTCGCTGACTTCGCTGACTTCGGTGTCCGGGTCGTCCACATCGTTGAGCTGCTCGCGCTCCACCCGCAGCGTCGAGGTGTCCCAGCGGGCCGCCACAGGTAAGGAGACGGCGAGCCCGTCGAGCAGGTGCGCGGCGCCGATCCCGTCGGCCCGGTCGCCCTCGTGCCGGTACTCGACGTCGTACGGCTCCTTCTCGTCCGGGAAGGCCACCTTGAACGGCGACTTGTTCTGCATCTGCCGCAACCGGAGCCAGGCGTCGCGGTTGCGGGGGTTCCCGGCCCATTTCCCGATCGGGTAACCCTCGGCGATCTGGAGGGACTTGAGCTCCACCGCGCTGACGAGCACGGTCGGCGTCCTATCCTCCTTCGCCACGGCCCGGGTGGTCCGGGCGAATTCCGTCATGGCCCGGTCCGCGTGTGCCGGCTCGCAGCCGGTGCCGCAGGAGATCTCGTTCAGGAACAGCAGCGGCACGTGTGGCCCCCTCCGCGATGGTGCCCGGCCCCGCCCCCGGTGCCGGCTGTGTGTGCGTGCTCGGGACGGCTGCCGTCTCACTCGAGCAGCTTGTCGAGCGTGTTCTCCAGCTCGTCGAAGAAGCCGTCCGGCCACTGGTCGATCAGCCCGTCCTCGTCGATCCGCGGGGTGATCACCCGCGTATCCCCGTTCTCCCGGCGGAAGTAGTGCACGGCGACCTGCTCAGGGGTGAGGACGCCCTCCTTGACCGCGAGCCGCATCCCGTTGAGCACGTGGTCGCTGTGCGATTCGACGACCAGCTGCGCACCCTGCGCGGCGGAGGCTGCGGCGAGCGCCGCCATCCGGGTCTGACCGTGCGGGTGCAGGTGTGCCTCGGGGTTCTCCAGCAGGACCAGTGCACCGGGCGTGGCGGTCAGGCAGGCGACGACGATCGGCAGGGCGTACGTCAGGCCGAAGCCGACGTTCGTGGGGCGGCGCCTGGTCGTGGACAGGCCGTCCGGGAAGCCGTACGACAGGCGGACCGCGTCCGTGCCCTCGATGGGCGTGGCCTGCAGGTCCACCCCGGGGCAGAGGTCGCCCATCCAGGCGTTGACCTGGTCGAGCAGCCGGTGCGACGCCGCCTTCGGGTGGCGCATCGCACCGTCGGGCACCTCGTCGCGGGCGTGGTGCCGGAGGAAGTTGACGGTGTGTTCGCCGCGTACGCCGAGGAATCCGCGCCCGATGACCATGTGATGGTCCCGGGGGTAGCGCTCGGACGGGGTGATGCGGTCGGCGTGCAGATACTGGAAGCCGCCGGTGAAGTAGCGGGGGACGATCGCCGGGTCCCCGGCCGGCCGGTCGGCGCCCTCGGTGAGGGGCAGCTCGACGGACGTGAGGGGCAGCAGGTTCTGCTCGGGGGCGTATCCGACGGTCCAGGAGTAGCGGTACGCGCCTTCGCTCACAGCCAGGGTGATCTCGGGTTCGTCCCCGGTGAAGTCCTCGTGTAGGACGTCCTGTCCGACGCCGATGGTGACCAGTTCACCGTTGAGCAGGAAGCCGTTGTCGTGGCGCGAACGGTGGGGGCTGCCTCCGGCGATCTCCAGGGCGAGCGTCCTGGCGTGGTCGAGGTCCCCGGCGGTGTACGACTGGTGGAGCAGGGCCAGGGCCTGGAGGACGCTGCTCTTGCCGGAGGAGTTCAGCCCGGTGAGCAGGGTGAGGGGCGCGAGGGGTAACTCCGCGTGCTGGAAAGCCTTGAAGTTGGTCAGCGTCAGCCGTTCAATCACCGCTCAGTACCCCCCGGAAAAGCTTGCCCATGTCCTCGAACCGTCGCTGCACCTTCTTCGGATCACCGGTGGCGATGGAGATGGCACGGTCGAAGTCCCAGTCCTTCATGAGGTCGAAGAACCTCGCATGGACCTTGTCACCGGACGCTACCAGCGCGTCACGTTCATGATCGGCCAAGTTTGCGAGATTGACGGCGACTGTCTCAAAAAGGGCCTTGTTGATGGGCGACTTGCGGGCCTGTCCCCGCCATTTACGGAACGCGTACTCCCCGAAGATGCCCGAGGCGCACTTCATCGCCTCTCGGAACTGGCGTGCTTCGTCCCGGCGTTGTTGCGGGGACATGCGGTTGATCCGGTGCATGGTGTCGACCAGGAACTGGTCGAAGTCCCGTTGCCGGTAGTCCGCCGGTACCGACAGCCGGAAGGCGAGGTAGCGCAGCACCATCTCCCGGTCGGACATCCGCTCGTTGGAGATGCTCCAGCCCGTCGCCTCCCCGAAAGCGGCTTCCTCGGCGAGATCGGCGAGGAACTCCCGGGCGTCTCCCTTGACGAGCGCGTGCCGGATCTCCTGACGGGTGAGCGGCATGCCACCTGTGTTGATCCGGGCGAAGATGTTGAACTTGACGTCCTCCGGGGTGCCTTGCTGGATGATGTGCACGACCAACTGCGTCTCGCGCAGCCGGATGCGCAGCCGACCGCTCAGGTCGTTGTACCGCTTGCCGGTGAAGTCGTGCAGATAGTCCAGCCCTCGCAGCGCGAGCGGCTCCATGTCGACGGCCTCGGGCGCCATGAAGCGGGCGATCGATGTGAGCCGCTGGATGCCGTCGACGACCGCCCAGTTGTCATCAGCGTCCTGGGCCATGTGGAACGACGAGATCGGGATGCGCAGCAGCAGCGACTCGATGAGCCGGCTCTGCTGGACGTCGCTCCAGATTCCGGCCCGGCGCTGGAAGTCCGGCGCCAGGTCGATCATCTCCTCCCGGAGCCGGGACAGCAGCAGGTCGACCGTGCTGGCCTGTGTCTCGATCTTGATGCTTTCCGGTTCGAACGGGAACGCCGCACCATGCGAATCCACCTCGTCGGCGGGCTGTTCCAGCTCGACGCCGGTCGGTAATCCGTCCGAGCCGATCTCGACGGGGTTGTGCACGCCCGGGATCGGGTCCTTTTCCCAGTCGGCGACGTACCGCTGGTATCCGACGGCCCGCTCCCGCCCCGTCGGCCGCCGGAAGCCGCTGTCCTCCAGGTCGTCCATCTCGTTGCCCTGCCGCCCTCGCCGTCTCGCTGCGCGTCACCGCCCGTCGGACCAGCCTATAGAGGCGGTGGCTCCTGGGAGCTATGGACGGCCCGGCAGGTCGAGCTCCGCCCGTACGGTCTTCCCCACGGGCACCCGGTCATGCACGGACCACCGGTCGGCCAGTGCCTCCACCAGGAGCAGCCCCGGCCCGATTCCTCGGCGGGCCCGGACCGGCCGTGGCTGCCCGGTGCGGGCGGCCGCCGTTCACCGCGCGCATCGGACACCTCGATCCGCAGGACGACCCCGGGAGCACGGGTCAGCACCAGCTCGAAATCCCGCCCCAGCATCCGATGCGCCAGGTGGTCCCGGCCGGCCTGAAGGCCGCCCCATCACAGGACAGCCATCAGCCTCCCAAAACCCACCGGGCCACCGCGATCGCACTGAGCATCAGCGGCGGCGCCAGCCACCAGGGGCCCATCGCGCGCCGAACCGTGGGAGGGACGACCGTGACGAGCAGTCCGAGGCCGCTGACCACGATGGCGAGAAAACACATCAGTGTGATCGCACCGTACGCGTCCTGGTCCCAGCTCCCCGAAGGGCGAGTGATCAGCGCCGTATAGCAACAGAATGCTGCGATCACATAGAGGAGTGTCAGCGGTACAGCCATGACCCGTCGAAGGCAGCCGCTGTCGTCCTCGGGCGCACGTGTGGTTTCGAACTGGTCGGACATCAGCGCAGTGCTTTCCTGGCGTTGTCGAGGTCGTTGTTGAATCCCCGGCCGTACGCCTGGGCCTTGTCGCCTTCCCAGTAGGGCCCGCCGTTGTACCGCGCGGCAAGTTCTTGGTACTGGGCGGACGTCATCTCCTCTGCGGGCACGTTGGCGAACTCACTCTCCGCTTTGAGTTGCGCCAGGTATTCGGACGCGATGAAGATGTTCTGCCCGGGGTCCTGGAGGGACTCCTCCACGACGGCGCGCTGGTGTTCGGTCAGGTTGTCCGGATCATAACCGAGCACTTCAGCACCACGTCGAACCTGGATCGCGATGGGTCCGAAGGAAGTCTCGTCGGGGCTACCACCGAGACGACCCGGCAGATTCTCCGGTGAGATAGGGCTCAGCCCCCAGGGTGCGTCGGCCTGCTCACGGATCGTATCGACCACGTCGTCCGCGTACCCCGGCTGGCCCGCGATCTCCTGCCATGCGATGCCCGCGACCATGTCCGGAGGCAGTCCGGAGTTCTTCGCCGCAGCCTGGATGATCTCCTTGTTCGCCGCGATCCACTCCTTCTTCTCCTGGTCCGAGGACGGAGGAAGCCAGTAACCATCCTTCGCCTGAGGCAGGTTGGCGACCTGCATCCTGATGTCATGAAGCGTCGGCGAGACCGGAGCACTGCCGACCTGTCCCGTGTAGTCCTGTTTCGGTCCGCTGCCGGGCAGATGAGTCAGAGGGTTGCTGCTGGCCTCGTGGGCCTCGCGCTGCATGGCGGCGATGGCCGAGAAGATGTCCACGCGCGGGACGTTCCGCAATCGGAATTCAGGAAGCAGGTCGTAGGCCTGCTTCATTCCGTGTACGCAGATGTCACGCGCCTCCTTCTCCGTTGTCTTGGCGAGGTGAAAATTGCCCCCCGCAGCATCGTGCAGTCGGTTCGCCTCGTCCTTGATGTCGTCCACGTCCATGGTCAGCTCAGCGAAGAAGTCGAGCACGCCCGTCGTACCGCGCATGTCCTCCCACTGACGCATGGGCTCCGCGTCCTGCGCCTCACGGGTGATCGCGGTTCCCTTGGTGGCGATCAGTTCGGCCAGCGCCTGTTCATTGGCCTTGCCGTTGGAATAGTGGCTCTTCGCGGTCGTCAGCGCGTAGGCATAGCCACGGAGCGCACTGGCCGCCTTGCCATAACCCTCCGCAAGGTTGGTCACCAGCTTGCGCGCCTCAGCGACGCGGGCCTCATAGCGCTGACTTCCCTCACTATGCCAGTGCGTCTTCTTCTCAGCCCGCTCGGCGGGCTCGTCAGCCTCTGCCAGCATGTTGCGTATTCTGGTGAATTCATCGGCGTTCCGCTCCACGAGGGCCGGGTTGCAGCCCTCCAGGAACTCGACGTCACTGCGGTGACTCAGCCCGCTCACTTCGCCTCCGGTGGTACGTAGCTACCGTCACGCAGGATCGTTTCCAGGAACTGCTGGGCGTTGCCGTCGTCCACGGTGACGAAGTCCGTCCCGGCGCTCTTGAGTCGCGTGGCGAGAGCAGCGAAGAGCGCGACCGCGTCCTGGTACTGGTCGTCAGCGAACCTGCCGAAGCGTTCGACCTGTGCGGCTACGTCGCTGTGGGCCCGTGGTTCCCGCGCCATTGTGCACAGGTCACCGTCCGGCCGCCCCTCGTAAAGGAATCCCGCGATCTCGATCAACAGATTGGCGTTCCCGTTGATGGACGCGCTGTTGTAGTCCAGCGTGCCGTCGGTGGGCGAACCTCCTGGGCCGCCACCCTGGTCGGCCGGCAGCTGATTAAGCTGCATACCGGCGGCCCGGCGCGCCAGCGCCTCGGACTTCAGACCGGCCCATTCCTCATCGAACGACATGCATCCCCCTGCAATTGCCGACTCTTGGCACTGTGCAGCAAATGATCATATCGAATGAGTCCAGGCATGCCCGTCCGGTTGTTGCGCTTGATCGAGGACAAGCCACACGCGACCGGTCGTTCACGCCCCCCGTCCCGGAGTATCCGAAGGCGCCGAACGGAGGTTGCTGGGTGCGTTCATTCCGCGCCCGCTTCACAAGCCCGGAGACCCGTACGCTGAGTCAGCGTACGGGTGCGGAGAGTGGAAACTGCTTGCAACGGCGCGTGAGCATGGGTGGGTTGGTGGGACGGTACGTGGAGGTGGGCCGGTTGGACGAAGCGGTGGTCAGCGCAGGTGGCGCCTGTGGGGGTGCGGCGGGCAACGGTGGGGTGGAGCCGGAGAGTTCGGACAGCCTGAAGGCTTTCGGGGAGGTCGTGAAGGCGTTCCGGAAGCGGGCGCGGCTGACGCAGGAGCAGTTCGCCCCCCGGGTGCGGTACTCGGTGCCGACCGTTGCCTCGATCGAGCAGGGGCGGCGCTTCCCGCCGGCGGACTTCGTGGAACGGGCGGAAGAGGTGCTGGACGCGTTCGGGACGCTGCGGGGTGCGGCGCGGCATCTGTCACGGCGGCCGGGGCTGGCGAGTTGGTTCCGACAGTGGGCCCAGCTGGAGGCGGAGGCGGTGAGCCTCTACACGTACGAGTGCCGGTTGATTCCAGGGCTGTTGCAGACGGAGGCGTACGCGCGACGGCTGTTCGTCAACCAGTTGCCGCCGTTGGGCGATGAGCAGATCGAGGCGCAGTTGGCGGCTCGGCTGGAGCGGCAGCGGTTACTGCGGGAGCGGCCGAATACGGCTTACAGCTTCATTTTGGAGGAGGGTCTGTTCCTGCGGTGCACGGGTGGGCCGGCCGTGACACGTGACCTCATCGAGCACGTGCTGAGGCAATCGGAGCTGCGGAACATCGAGATCCAGATCATGCCGCAGATGCGGGTGGATCACGCGGGGCTGGATGGACCCATTCAGCTGCTGGAGACCCGAGATAACAAGTGGTTGGCGTACTGCGAAGGGCAGGAAAGCGGCCAGCTCAACTCCGACCGCAAAGTGGTCAGCATGCTCCAGATGCGGTATGCCAGGATGCGGTCACAGGCTCTTACCCTGGAGGACTCCACGAGCCTGTTGCGGAGGATGCGAGGAGCAGCATGATCACCACAGAACTGGCCTGGTTCAAGAGCAGCCACAGCGGAGGTTCCGGCGACAGTTGCGTCGAGGTGGCAACCGCCCCCGAGGCGGTTCACGTTCGCGACTCGAAGGTTGAGCAGGGCCCTCAGCTCGACCTGTCGCCCACATCGTGGATGAGCTTCGTCTCGTACGCCGCTCAGGTCTGACCGAGCGCCCCGAGCCGATTCGAGTCCGGCTCCGGGGCGCTCCTCTCAGGCGTCCTTCATCCGTTGCGTGAAGTAGGCGTGCGCAGCACGCATCTCGGCTTCGCGGTCGGCCTTGTAGAAGGGCGCGGTGTAGCCCTCGGGAGTCTCAGAACGCTCGCCGGCGTTGAAGGCGAGGAGCTGCTCGTAGTGGTCCTTGGTCTGACCGAATCCATAAGCGTGACGAACGCCTCCCAACCTGCGCTCATTCGCGTCAAACCAGGTCACGGCCTCGAAATCCTGCATGACTGGGAATCTGGACTTGTACATGGCCATCAGCGCGTCAGCGCTCACGCCTAGCCACACAGCTACCAGGGCATCGATCTCCACCAGTGCACTTCGGCGCGCACGCTCCGTGCGCAGCGGTGTATCGCGGTTCCACGTGGATGCCACTTCGTGCAGGGGACGCAACCCGGGCCACGAGTACGCCCACGGTTCGTAAGCCGACCAAGTCGGGTCGAATAGCTCCGCCCAGAGTTCCGCGTATGCACTCGTCAGGCAGTTGAGCCGTAGGACACGCAGCAGGAGAGGTGAAGCCAGCGGGTGATCTGGCGAAGGCGCTGGCAGTCGCCGCGCTGAAGCTACGTCCAGATTACGAACCTTCGTTGTCCGCAGGAGATAGTCAGCTGGAATCGACGACCAGATGCCAGCGGTCAGGGCAGTGCTGCACGGATCCGCCATCGTTGCACTACGGACAGCGTGCACGTGTGTGGGACCAGGCGGCAACAGGACCACGTAAAGGCTCCGCTCGGTGTCCGGCGCAATCATCATTCGCCATGCCACCCGGTAGAACTCCGTGTACGGCCTCCGCGCCCAGTCCACCAGCCACGCGTCCATCTCGGGCTCCGTGACCTGTTTCTCGGCCACCAGCCGAGACTCCGCGACAGCAGCTCGCGCCCAACCCACCGCCGTCTTCGAGGCCCTCAGATCAGCCAACCAGCGGTGGTCTATCCATCGTTCCTGCCCACCCTTGAAAGTCGTCTCCTCAGCCACACAGACGTACTCGGACTCCGGCACGGCATCGTCGGCGATTGTCTTTGGGTTCAGGCCCAGCAGCTCGCCGCCGCCCTGGCTCGGCTGTTTGAACATTGGGTTCGCAAGACCGATCTGGGATCCCTTGAGGATTACCTCAGACCAGTCAGTCGGTAGATGGCCAGCGCCATTCGCGTCCACCGGGTTGTAGTCGATCAAACCGGCGACCTTCGCTCCACTCTCGTGGTAGCCGCTGGCAATCTGCGGACTGTGGGCTGCCAGCCGCACCGGGTAGTCCGCCAGTGCCCCAATAGCTTGGGCCTCCGCAGTGCTCACGGGGGACAACAGTCGTGCTTGTCGTACCGGAAGGTCCTCGTCACCCGTCAGGCGCTGCCACAAGGCAAGGGTCTCCTCCGTTACTCGTACGATCCGTTTGCTGTGCGGTCGTTCGTCCCAGCTGCCTCCGAAGCGGACACCTGGATCGGGAGCCGTGCCATCGTCACCGTACGACCAACGCAGCGCAGCGACTGAAAATAGCCACGACAGGTGATCAAAGGCGACTTCGCCCGCCCGCCCATAGATATGGACACCAAAGTGGCTTGCGTGACCGATCGGCGGGGGGAAAAAGCGGTTGCTAGCGTTGGCGAAGTCGCCGTGGACCAGGAGTCGTTTGTAGGCAGCCTCTCGGAGCCTCCCCTCCCTGTCACCACTGAAGTGCGAGTCCGGATGGACAAGACCCACCGTGCCGTCGTGCCCCGTGTGCGTCCACGTCGTGCACCTGAACGCCCGGTACAGGTCCGGCTGAGTCCCCTTGAGAAGCGGGTACATCTGCTCCGACCCGAGCATGGCGACCGTGCCGCTGAGTGAGGCCAACTCGCGCAACAAGACGTAGCGTGTCGGCTCGGCGGCCAACAGCTCGTCAATGCGGCGCGCACGTTCAGCGCGAGAAGCCTTCTCCGTGAGCATGAACCAAGGCTCGTGCTCAGCAAGAACCGGGTTCTCTTCCCACTTGGGCCGCACCCACGGCGGGTTCCCCACCTGAAGGTCGAACCCGCCGCTCCTCCCGCGGAACACATGCGCGAAGTGCAGCTCCCAGTGGAAGAAGCCGTGCCCGTCCTCCGCCTGTATGTCCTTCTCCGTCGAGCCGGCGATGGTCTCCACCACGCCCAGCCACGGGAAGCGTCCCGTCAGGTGCTGGGCCTCGTCCATGCCCAGGACCGCGACCAGGTCCTTCTCGTACGTCGTCAGGACGTCCAGGTCCTCGATGGCGTCCAGGAACGAGCCCTCGGGGACCTCGTGGGTGCCGAGGAGACAGTCCAGGAAGTCGAGCCAGTCGGGGAGGGACTTGAGCGGGATGGTGTCGCGCCAGCGGTTCGTCGGGATGCGTGACCGGCGGCTGCCGCCGCGCCGCTGCCCGGAAGAGGACCGTTGCTTCGGCTCCTCCTCGACGGGCTCTCCGAACAGGGACACCTTCTCCCAGCCCTGGTCCCCCGGCGCCGGCCCGTCGGTCGGCTCGGGCGCGTCAGACTCCGCCGCCCGCGACGCAGGAGCCCCGCCCAGCAGCGCGGCCAGGTCGGCCTCGCTGACGACGCCGCCCCCGACCTCGTACGCCCGTGCCGTGCCGTCGAGCTCGGCGACCTTGTCCAGCGGCCAGAACCACAGGGCGCACCAGGCGTCCATGACCTTCTTCAGCCGCCAGTACGGTGTGCCGATCGCGGTCAGGTCGTCCAGGACGCGCTGGCGGTCGATGGCCTGGTCGGGCTGGTCGAGCCAGTCGGCGCCCCAGACGTCGATGCGGCGGGCGATCTTGTCCTCGGAGAGTTCGAGGCGCTTGGCGACCATCCGCCACAGGAACTCCGTGGTGCGGGCCAGCCGCTGGAGTCGTCCGGCCTCCGAGTCACGGTTGCGCTTCTGCCAGGTGGCGTACCGCTTGGCGCGATCGGCGGCCGGCTCGTCCTCGCGTTCGGCGAACGCCGTGCCCTTCGGGGACTTCTGGATGCCCTTGCGCCAGCCGGCGAGCGCCGAAGCCTGGGCCGGGGCGAGCTTCTTCGCCTCCGGTTCGGCGGCGACCGCGCCCCAGCCGACCGCCGGGAGGAGGAAGTGGTGGACGGCGCCCTCGGGCAGGTCACCGTCGCGGAAGGGGAGTTCGTCCGGGGAGAGGGCGTCCTTCTTGGCGAGCCAGGCGCCCTTGTGGAGGTCCTTGCCCTGGTACACCTTGCGGCCCGCGCCGATCAGGGAGTTGCCGCGGCGCAGGTGCAGGCCGAACCAGGGAGCCCGCATGCCGGGGTGCATGGTGTTGAGCCAGAGGGAGACCTCGGCCAGCTCCACGGCGGTGGCGTTGAGGTCGACGCCGTAGGCGTTGTGCAGGGCGACGTAGGCCTTGGCCTTCTGGAGCTCGATCTGGCGGCGTTCGGTGTCGATGCGGCGGCCCAGTTCGCCTTCGCGGCGGCGCAAGTACTCGGCGGCGACCTGGTCGATCGCCTCGTTGAGGAAGGCGCCGGAGCCCAGGGCGGGTTCGCAGATCTTCCACTCCAGCAGCTCGCGCGCCGGGGTGGTCGTGCCGTCCTGGTCGAGGCGGTGCTTGAGGGCCAGCTCGACCGTGACCTCGGTGAGGGACTTCGGGGTGTAGTAGGAGGCGGAGGTCTGCCGGTCGCGGCCCGCGAGGCGGTAGACGAAGGAGTCCTTGGGGTGGACGACCCGTTCGAGGTGGCCGGTGGTCTCGTCGCGGACGCGCTGGACGAAGACGTCGTCGGCGTACTCGTGGACCTTGGAGGCCGGGATCATCCAGCTGCCGCCGGACGCGTCGCCGCCCTTGGCGACCTCGTACAGATCCTCCTGCGCGATGAAGCCCGTGTAGGACATCAGGCCCTCGTAGACCGCGCCGAGCTGGTTGATGCCGAGCTGGGCGTACGAGATGAAGCCGCCGCGCTCCTTCCCCTTGCCCTTGGTGAGCATCAGGCGGCGCAGCACCTTGTGCAGAGTCTCGTTGCGCAGCCGGGTGTCGAGGTAGGGGCCGCGCTTGGAGTCCGGGGCGGCGGGGTCGTACGCCGGGTTCTCGACCTGGTCGTCGGCGATGAGGCGTACGGCGCTCTCGGCGAAGAGGTCGGAGCGCAGTGGTTCGAAGCGCAGGCCCTCGTCGGCGCTGCGGCCGACGGTGCGGCGGGTGCGGGCGGCGTCGCGGAGGCGTTCGGTGTGTTCGGCCTCGGTGATCGCGGAGGCGGCGAGGAGGTCGTCGGCCTCGCGTTCGACGGCGGTGGCCTCCTGGAGCGCGGCCTCGGCCTCGACGTCCTCGGGCTCGGTGCCGTAGGGGCGGTGGCCCTTCTCGACCATGCGGAACAGCAGGTCGAGGGACTCGTAGAGGTGGTAGCCGTTACGGGAGCGTTCGCCGATGAGGTCGCGGGTGACGAGGTCGCCGAGGCGCTGGAGGCCGTAGCCGCGGTCGTACTCGGGGTAGTCGGCGGGCAGGATTCCGAGGGCGGGCTGGGCCTCCGCGTACAGCAGGAAGAGGATGCGGTAGAGGTAGCGCAGCGACTCGCGGCTGAGCTCCTTGGCGAGGCGGACGGGGTCGTCGAGCTGTGCGGGGGCGACGCCGTTCTTCGGATCGCGGAGGCGGTCCAGGACCTCGTTGGCGATCCACTCGACCGACAGCCGCAGGCCTTCGCGGAGCTCGGTGGAGACGCCGACGGCGTGCTTGCCGGACTTGTCGACGAAGTCGGCGAGCGGGGCGGTGCCACCCTCGGCGGGCACCCGCAGCGAGTCGGCTCCGAACAGGGCGGCGATCGTGTCGAGTTCGCCGCCGTTGCGGTCGTCGCGGCGGCCCAGGGCCTCGTCGATGACGGCGGCGAGGTAGCGGCCTTCGTACCAGGTGAGCCGGTCGGCGAGAACGATCACGCCGCCCACGAGGAGCAGGACGTGGCGCGGCGGGTTCTCGCACTCGAAGAGGAAGTCGGCCAGCGCCTTGCCGTCGGTGAGCGATCCGGATGCCTCCAGGGCGACCGGGTGCAGCAGCCGGCCCGGCCCCTCTGGGTCGAGGGCGGCGTCGGGCTGGGCGGTCCAGCCGCAGGAGACGGCGACGATGCCGGATTCCTGGTGCGCGACGGTGAGTGTGTACTCGCGCTCCGAGCGGTGGACCGTGTGCGTCTGCTCGTGGGCCTCGGTGAAACCGAGCGCGCGCAGGGTCTCCAGGTGCAGGCCGGTGACCCGCTTGGGCCAGTCGGCAGGGACGGGGGCGTCCGGCCGGCCGAGGGCCTCCTCGTCCTTCTCGAAGTCGGCGCGGGAGGCGAAGTACGGTCCGTGCAGGGCGCGCAGGCCCTCCCGGGGCGTACGGGCACGCGGCGGGACGGTCGCCGGGTCCTCGCCCAGGCGCTTGGCGTCGGCGACGGCCGCCGCGTGGGTGCGGCGGGCCTCGTCCTCGGCTGCGGCCCAGTGAGCGAGGAGCCCGTCCTTGGCCTTGAGGTCCTTGGGCAGCACCTCGGCCAGGTAGTGGGCCGAGAGGAAGTCGCCCTGGTTGACCAGGGAGTCGTACGTCACGTGAGGTCTCCGCTGTCCGCCGGTTCGAGGCTGTGGCTCTGTGCGGGCCGGTCCAGGACGGCCAGGACCCGTAGCAGGGGGCGGCCGGTCGTCTGCAGCTGGTCGAGCAGGTGCGCCTGGTCGTCGGCGGTCTTCTCGACCTGGCGCTGCTTGCGGCTGGTGACGCCCGGCAGGAGCGAGTCCTTCTCCCATCGGGCGAGCTGCTTGCGGTAGTCGGCGAGCGGTTCGCTGATCAGGTCGGCCCAGGCGTCCTTCGTACGCTCCAGGTGGGCGCGGGCGGCCGCGACGGCTGCCGGGACGAGGGACTGGAGGTGGTCGCGGTCGCGGGGCCCGCCGGTGACGGCGAGCCGCGGCCCGACGCCCACGGCGCGCAATGCGTCCGACATGGAGGTGACGACCGGGGTGCTGGGCAGTCCGGTGACGGCCATCCACTTCACGACCGTGGGGCGGCCGAGCGCGTTGGAGTAGATGCCCTGGACGAGGAAGGTGGGATGCCTGGCGTCGGGCGAGGTGATGACGGGGGCCTCCTGACGGCCGAACTCCACCAGCACCTTGTCCGTCAGCCACTCCACCACCGGGTGGATGTCGGTGAGGAAGGAGACGTTGGGCCAGAGGGTGTCCGAGCTCTCCCGGGCGTCGGTGAGCTTGCGGTCGGCCAGCTCCCGGTCGAAGGTCAGGAGCATCCGTTCGGCGACGCCCTGCTCCTTGAGGTAGGAGGGCGGCAGGGCCTTCAGGCGGCGCAGCAGGTCCGGGGCCTTCGCCGGGGACAGCGACAGGTACGGGCGGTGGTCGGCGTCCTTGCTGCGGGTGAGGCCGATCCGCTCGTCGGCCTGCTCGTCGAAGACCTCGGCGAGCGCGGTGTCGACGAAGGCCGCGGTGTCGTCGAAGAGGCTGGGGAGTTCGGCGCGCGCCGGAAGTTCCTGGTCGGTGATCGTGTCGACCTGGCCGAAGAGGCCGGCGAGCATGCCGTCGTCCTCGCCGGACGGGGCGGCGTCGAAGAAGTCCTCGACGCTGCCGCCCTCGACGAGTTCGCGGGTGAGGCGGCGTTCCTCCTCCTCGGCCCGGTAGTAGCCGGTCTCCGCTTCTGCCGTGCCGTTGAGCTTGTGGGCCTCCTCCTCGCGGCGCAGGAGTTTCTCGGCGACTGTACGGTCGTCCTTCGCACCGGCTACGGCGGAGGTGAGGATCAGGGCGCGGAACTCCGGCTGGACGCGTTGTCCGTACCGGTCGATGCGGCCGTTGCGCTGCTCGATCCGGATCAGCGACCAGGGGATGTCGTAATGGATCAGGTCGCTGCACTGGCGGTGCAGGTTGACGCCCTCGGAGGCGACGTCTCCGGTGAACAGAAGCCGCACCGGGTGGTCGGCGAGGGAGAATGCCTCGCGGATCGCCTGCTGTTCCTGCTCGACGAGTCCGCCGTGCATGAGGAGGACGGGCTTGCGGAAGCGCTTGGCCGGATCGCCCTTCGTGCCGACGGCTGCCTCTTCCGGGGTGCTGCCGAGCGGGAAACCGAGCCGGGCGGGCACGACGCGGGCGAGCCACTTGAGGGTTTCGACACGTTCGGAGAAGACCACGGCACGCTTCTTGCTGCCGGGGCGGATACCGATCTGTCGCAGCTGTTCCACGAGCGCGTCGAGTTTAGCCGAGTCACCGGGCGCGCTGCCGTCGCCGATGGAGTCGGTGAGCATGCGCAGGCGGGTCAGTGCATCCTGCTCGACATCGACGGCGAGGTCGTGGCACTTGCCGTCCTGCGCGTCCTTGGCAGCTTTCGCGGTGAGGTTCTTGCTGCGGTTGGTGACCATCTGGCCGAGCGCGACATGGGAGGAAAGGAAGGTCTTGAGGACGTTGTGGGCGAAGAGGGGGTCGGTGCTGACCGAGACCCGGTCCTGGTCGGCCGTACCGAATTCGATCGTGGTGGGCGGGGCCGGCAGCCAGTGCGCTGTCAGTTCGGCGAAGATCCGCTCCTCGGCCTCGGTGGCGGCGCAGTGCACGGAGTGGGTGGGCCCCCGGTCGGCCCACTCGTCGCCCATCTGGTCACGGACCTCGGGGCTGATCTTCGTACGGCGGATGTAGAGGTGCCCGAGATCCTTCTCCGGGTCGTAGTCGTTCGCGTCGACGATCGCCGCCGGATCGAGGAGGGACACCAGGTCGGCGAAGGACTGCTTGTCGCCGTTGTGCGGCGTGGCGCTTGCGAGCAGCAGTGCGTCGGTGCGCGGGCCGAGAATCTCGGCGAGGGCCCGGCGCTGGCTGCCCGGGTTGATCAGGTTGTGCGACTCGTCGATGACGACCGCGTCCCACTGGATGCGCTCCAGGTGATGACGGAACTGGCCGATGTTCTTGAGGGTGTCGACGGAGATGATGACGCGCTTGTAGTGCGTGAACGGGTTCCGGCCGGCCGGAATCTCGCGCTGGATCCGCTGGATGCCGAGGGAGTCCAGGCGTACCAGGGGGATGGAGAACCGGGTCCACAGCTCGTGCTGGAACTGCTCCAGCACGCTCTGCGGGGTGACGACGAGAATGCGCTCGCCGCGTCCGCGGCGGATGAGCTCGGCGAGGGTGAGACCGATTTCGAGGGTTTTACCCAGTCCCACGACGTCGGCTATCAGGATGCGGGGGCGCAGGTTGCGCATGGAGAGCGCGAGCTCGGCGGGGCGCTGCTGGTAGCTGAGCGGATCCAGCAGGAAGCGGTCGGCCAGGGCCAGACCGCGCTCGGACTGCGGGAGCGGGGTCTTGCGCAGGACTGCCTCGAGGAAGAGACGGCTGCTGCGGAAGTACGAGGACGTGTCGGGCACCAGGACGGTCTTCTCGGGGTCGACGAGCTCGACATCGTCGATCGTGGTGAAGAAGACCGCTTCCTCGTCGCGTACGAACTCCGAGACCCCGACGGCTTCGATCCTGTCGCCGTCCCGGTCGGTACTTCTGGCGCTTTTGACCAGCCATTCCTCGTCACGGACGTGGATCTGCGCGCCTGCCGGGTACCGGGTCTCCCCCTGGTCTGCCACCCGTGATTCCTTCGTTTGATGCGTGTCGGTCGCTGGGCCCCTGTGCTTCACAAGTCTTTCACGCGGGCGGGGTGCTCCGGGCGGCTACCGCACACCCTCAGAAGCGGGCCTCGCGGGCGTAGGCGGCGCGCAGGGATTCGGCGATGCGCAGGGGTGCGGCCAGGCGGACGCCGGTTCCGGCTGCGGTGCGCTCCGGTTCCTGCTCGGCGGCAGGGGTCGGCACCTCGTCCTCCGGTTCGGGCTCGGGGCTCTCGTCGGCGTCGACGGCCACATCGATGACCGTCGGCGTGTACGCGCGGTCCACGGGCGGCGGGAGCGGTTCGGTGTCCGGGAGAGGCACCACCGGAGTGCGGGCGGTGAGCCTGCGCTTGGCCGCACCCGGGGTAAGGCCGAGAGCCCGGATGACGGCCACCAGCTGCCGGGTGACCTCCTCCAGTGCGGGCCGGTCGTCCGGGTCCTTGGCCAGCATGGCGGAGATCACTGGCTTCAACTCCGGTGCCAGACCCGCCAGATCGGGCTCGGCGGCGGGGTCCTCGATGCGCAACGCCACCGCCTGCCAGCTGGGCCCGGTGTACGGGTAGTGGCCAGTCGCCGCGTAGAGCAGGCAGGCACCGAGGGCGTAGGCATCGACGGCACGGCCGAGCTCGGTCTCGCCGCGGGCCTGTTCGGGAGGCATGCACAGGACTGAGCCGACGACGACTCCGGTCGCGGTCAGTACGGAGCGCCGCTCGGCGAGGACGGCAAGGCCGAAATCAATGACCTTGGGCCCGTACTCGGCGAGCAGGACGTTCTGCGGCTTCAGATCACGGTGCAGCAGCCCTGCCTCGTGAATGGTGCCGAGCCCCTCGGCGAGCAAGGCGCCCAGGCTGGCGGTCTCGGCCGGGGGCAGCGGCCCGTGCCCGGTGACGTACGTACGCAGGTCGAGTCCCGCGACGTACTCGACGGCGAGCCAGGGCTGGTCGGCGTGGGCGTCGGCGGCCACGAACGCGGCGACGAAGGGGCCATACACGACCTTGAGGCTGTCGACCTCGGACACGAACCTGGCCCGGGTGTCCTCATCGAGCACGGCCGCCCTGATCACCTTCACGGCAACCAGGTGGCCCGCTTCGGACTCGCCGAGATAGACCAGACCCATGCCGCCGGAGCCGATGCGTCCGTGCAGGGTGTACCCGCCGATCCGGGGCGGGTCCTGGCCGCTCAGTGGCTCCACGGTGACGGCCCTCCCCTTCGGCGCTGGCAGCGGGATGTCGAGGATATACGGGCAGCTCGCGGCGGCGCCCCCGGTTACGGGGCTTCGCCGCGTGTGCCTGGCGGCGCACAATCGAGCCGACGGCGACCGTATTCCGGCAGGTGAGCAGGAATGGCTCGAGTGGGCCGAAGCGTAGGCGGCGACACTCGCCCCCTTCGTTTCCGACTCCTCACCCCTCCGGATCCGGCGGCCAGCCGGGGGCACTGCGCGAACTGCTGAGAGGCGACCTTCATGCCCACCCTGGTCATTGGACGCCCACCAGCCGATTTCCGCAGGTCAGCGCGGCGCGGATGACGGCTTCAAGAGGGTCTCTTCGCGGTCCGTCGACCACCGCAGCCGGCCGCGACCGCGTCTCGGTGCGACCTCCTGGCCGCGCGGGCGGGCGGTCACGGTCACGGTCACGGGCCCAGGAGCATGGGGCATCCCTGGGACTTCTCTGGGACTTTCGGCTGCATACGCGGGCACGAGCGTGAAAGACGCGCAAGGCCATTCCTGCTGATCAGAGCCCCCAAACTACCCATCGCAGCAGGTCACAAAGCTGCCAGGTCTCTTCCGGGACATCTGATCGGCGGAGGCCGCCGCCCCTCCTGACCTGCGCGAATGCAGGCCAAGAGGAGGTGCGGCGGCATCTGTGGGACTTCGCTGGGGCTTTGGCCCCAGGCGGTCCCCCACCTGAGCCGATGGCACGCACTGGCGCAATCAGTACGCCGGTGCCCCGGTGCGATGGTCGGTGCGCTGCCGGCGCGAAGGCCATCAGCCTTGGGTCCTCACCTACTGGCGGTCAGGTTGGCATGAGTGCCGTGGTGGGGCCGTGCGCGGTGAGTCGTCCCGTTTCCAGGATGTGCACGGTGTCGGTGTAGGCGGTGACCAGGTGGGTCTCGTGGCTGACGAGGGTGATGGCCATGTTGTGTTCGGTGCGCAGGCGTTGCAGGAGTTCCACGATGGCGATGGCGGTGTCGGGATCGAGCGCGGACGTGATCTCGTCGCAGAGCAGGAAGTCGGGGTTGGCGGTGAGGGCTCGGGCGATGGAGACGCGCTGGCGCTGCCCGCCGGAGAGTTCATGCGGGTAGCGGTGGACGAAGTCGGCCGGCAGGTCGACCTGGTCGAGCAGTTCGGTGATCCGGGCTGCGATCTGCGCCTTCGTCAGCTCGGTGTGGCGGCGCAGGGGCCGGGCCAGGGCCGCGCCTATGGTGCGGGACGGATTGAGCGCGGCCAGTGGGTTTTGCGGGACCAGTTGGATGCGCCTGTGGTGTTCGCGACGACGCTTGCGGGCTGCATGGGCCAGCGGGTGCCCGTCAAGGACGAGGGATCCGGCGTCGGGCCGCTGCAGGCCGGCGAGGACGCGCAGCAGGGTGGTCTTGCCGGATCCGGAGGGCCCGATGATCGCGGTCGCCGAGCCGGAAGGTGCTATGAAGTCGACCTTGTCGAGTGCCAGTTGGGCTGTTCCTCGGCCGCGGAAGGTCACGCTGACGGACTGTGCCGTGATCCCGTCCGCGGGAGAGTCCGCGGATTCGGCCTTCTGCTGTGTCAGCGGTGTGCGTTGTCGAGGGAGGCGCGGTTGCGCGGTGGTGAGCTGTACGACGTGGTCGGCGCAGGCATCGACGAGTTCGGGGTCGTGGCAGGCCATGACAATGGCCAGACCGCGCGAGGTGGCCAGGTGGCGCAGCAGACTGGCGATGTCGTCGCGCAGGGCTTCGTCGAGTCCCGCGGTCGGTTCGTCGAGGAGCAGTAGGTCGGGGGTGCGGGCGAGGGCGCGGGCGAGGGCGACGCGGCGCTGCTGGCCGCCGGAGATCGCGTTGGGTCTGCGGTCGGGGAATCCGCCGTCCGTGGGTAGCTTGCATTCGCGCAGCAGGTCCAGCACGGCCTGTTCGCTCGCAGTGGGGGCGGTTTCTGCGACGAGGTGGCGGATCTTCATCCGGGGGTTGAGCGCTGAGCCGGGGTCCTGGCCGACGTAGGCGACCTGGGTGCGGCGCATGGTCCGCAGTGCCGTCGCGTCAAGGCTGGGAACGTGGTGGCCCAGGACGTCGAACGCGGTGCAGTGGGCGGTGGCTTGGGCGGGAAGGTAGCCGATCAGGGTGCGCAGCAGGGTGGTCTTGCCGGATCCGGAGGCCCCGGTCAGGGCGGTGATCTCCCCGGCCCGGACGGTCAGGCTGGTGGGCTGGAGCAGAACGGGTCCGTCGGGGATCCGGATGCTGAGGTCGGTCACCGTCACCACTGTCGCGGATGCGCTGTCCTGGCCGGCCGACGCAGGGTCGGGGGTCTCGTTGGTGGTGGGCGACGGTAGGGGGCTGTTCACGGGATGGTCACCGCCTTGCGTGCGGAGCGGGGGGCGAGGGAGGTGGCGGCCAGGTTGACGCTGATGGCGAGGGCGGCGATGGCCAGGCTGGGGGCTACGACCGCCCATGGATTGAGGAGGATGCCCGAGGAGTTCTCCCGGATCATCAAAGCCCAGTCCGCGGCAGGTGGCTGGGGACCGATCTGCAGGAAACCGGCCATGGAGATGACGTAGACGGCTTCGACGAAGCGCAGGCCGAACAGCGCGAGGATGGTGGCGCGCAGGTTCGGCAGGAGTTCGCGGGTGGCGGTGTAGGTGAGGGATTCGCCGCCGGCGAGGGCTGCTTCGACGTACCCGGCGTCGGCGAGGGGAGCGGCTGCGCCGGCGACGATGCGGAGGGCGTAGGGGGTGCCCAGGATGATGGCGGCGCTGATGACGGCCCATCGTCCGCCGCCGGGCCAGGCCAGCGCGATGAGCATGATGCCGAGGATCGGCGGGAGCAGGATGAAGACGTCGGCGGTGCGTTCCACGGCCCTCCCCACGGCCGGGTGCAGGACGGCGAAGCAGCCCACCACTGCGGCGAGCGCGGTGACGACGGCGGCGACCAGGAGGGCGCTGCTGATCAGGGCGGTTCCGCCGTGAAGGAGCCTGCTGAGGACGTCGCGGCCGAGTTGGTCCCCACCCAGTGGTACGCCGTCGCCGGCGGTGGCGAAGGGAGCGGTGACCGGTTTGTCGAGGGGGTGCGCGGCAAGGAACGGGCCGGTGAGGGCCAGCAGGACCAGCAGGACGCCCGGGACCAGACGGCGGATCATCCGTCCGCGGCCTGCGGGGGCCCTCGGCGCACGGGCTGCGGTGAGGGCGGTGCTCATGCGTGACTCCCCAGAACTCGGGCACGGACGAGGTCGGCGGCCAGCAGGACCAGGCTGATGGCAGCACCGGCGCAGACGACGACTCCGGCGACGAGCGGGGTGTCGCGGGTGGATACGGCGCTGGCGAGCACGCTGCCGATACCGGGGTAGTTGAAGAGCGTTTCCACGACCACGGTGCCGCCCAGGAGCATGCCGGTAGAGGTGGCGAGGCCGGTGGCGATGGCCGGGACGGCGCCGGGCAGGGCGTGGCGCCAGATGACGCGGCGCACCGGCAGGCCGTCCAGGTGGGCGGCCTCGACGTGTGGTGTGGCCGCCTGGTCGGCGAGAGCGCCGCGCACGATGGTGGTGTTCCATCCGGTCTGCGGGACGACCAGGGCGAGGACCGGCATGATCAGCATGGTCCACGTGGCCGGCTTGCCGTCGGCCCCGGCCACGGTCACCGCGGGCAGCCAGCCCGTCCACAAGGACAGCAGCAACAACAGGCCGACGGAGACGACGAATTCGGGGAGGGCGAATGCCGAGGTCGAGGCATGGCCGATGACCTGGTCGGTGAGCCGGCCGGGGCGGGCGGCGGCCCAGCATCCCAGGGTCAGAGATGCCGCCGCAGTCAGGACGAGGGCGACGGCCGCGAGCAGCAGCGTGTTCGGGAATGGGTCGGCCAGCATGTGCGTGACCTTCTCGCCACGCGCGCTGACGCCCAGATCCCCGGTGAACAGCCCCGTCGTCCAGTCCCAGAAACGTTCCCACACCGGCCGGTCAAGTCCCAGCAAGTGGCGGCGGGCTGCGATGTCGGCGACGCTCTCACCACGTTCGGAGGTCGCGGTGGCCGCGTCTCCGGGAAGCAGCTCGACGGCGGCGAACACCAGGGCGAGCAGGATGACCAGCATGAGGACCCGCCGCCCCACGGCCGCAGCGAAGCGGCCGAGGAGCGGAAGCGGGAACGGGCGGCGTCGCGCGGTGGCCGCCCCTGTGCCGGCAGGAGCGGCCACCGCGCTGTCTTTGGGTGCGTGGCTCAACTCAGCCACACGTTCTCAAGCTGGACGCGGCCGTAGCCGGGCAGCTTCGGCAGGTCCTGGACCTTCGCAGCGGCCAGGTCGACGCCGTCGGCCATGCCCCACAGCAGGTAGCCGGAACGGTCGTACTCGATCTGCTGCAGTTCGTGCATGGCCTTGGCCCGCGCCTGCTTGTCCGTGGTGCCGATGGCCTTGCGGTAGGTGGCGTCGAACTCCTTGTCGGCGAAGCCCGATTCGTTCTGACCGGCGCCGCTGAGCAGGGTCTTGGACGCGAAGAACACCACCGAGTCGTTGGTGCCCCAGTAGTTCGTGTAGAGGTCGCCCTTGAGCCAGGTCTTCTCGTAGAACGTTCCCGACTCCTGCTTGACCACCTTGATCTTGATCCCGGCCTCACGCGCCTGCGAGGCGAACAGGGTCGCGGAGTCGGCGATGCCGGAGACGTCTTCGGTGGTGTACAGCTCATAGGTCTTGGACAGGTCGAACTTGGCGTCTTCGAGGAGTTGCTTGGCCTTGGTCAGGTCGCGCTTGCGCTGCGGGATGTCCTTGGCGTAGTCGGGGTCGCCGGTTCCCATGATGTCGTTGGCGATGTTTCCATATCCGGAGAGGGCCTGCTTGACCATCACCTCGCGGTCCACCACCAGGCGCATGGCCTCCCGCACCCGCGGGTCGGCGAACGGGCCGTCGGCGGTGCGCATGACGATGGGCATCGACATGTCGTCGGGGCGGCGGACGACCTGGATCTCCTTGCGGGACTCCGCGGTGCGTGCGGCGACCGGGCCGGCGTTGGAGGCGACGTCGATCTGCCCGGCGAACAGGGCGTTGGCCATGGCCTGCGGCGTCTCGAACATGGTCACCTCGATCGCGTCGAGGTAGACGGTGCCGCCGTACCACTTGTCGTTGCGCACCAGACGGGCGTTGCCGTTGCGGTACCAGTCCAGCTTGAACGGGCCGGTACCCGGCGCCTTCGCCACCGCCTTGTCCGGGGTGTCCTTCTTCATGACGAACGTGGCAAATCGCGTCATGAGGGGGAGCTCTGCGTTGGCATACTCGGAGACAACCACCACGGTGTCGGCGCCCTCGGCCGTGATGCTGTCGGCGTTCTTGACTCCGGGCAGGCGGGCGGCGCCGGCCGGGGTGTTGCGCAGTCGGCGCAGCGACCAGACCACGTCGTCGGCTGTGACCGGGGTGCCGTCATGGAAGACAGCACCCTTGGCCACCTTGAAGCGCCACGTCTTCAGGTCCGCAGAGGACTCCCACGAGGCCAGCCTGGGCACGGTGTTGGACTTGGCTCCCGGGACAGCGAGCGTGTCGAAGGTGAGCGCGAGAATCAGGTAGTCGCTCTCATTGGCCTGCGTGCCATGCGGGTCGCGGGTGATGGCGCCGGCCCGGCCGAGCGCGCCGATGCGCAGGGTGCCGCCCTTTCGGGGCTTGCCGCCCTTGCCGGCGGAGTTGGCCGCGGTGTCACCGCTGCCCGAGGAACACGCCGCCAGCAGCGCGGCCGCCCCTATCACCCCGCCGGCCACCAGCACCTGACGTCTGTTGATATCCACGTACGTCCTCGCTCCATGTTCCGGGCAATCCAAAGATGCCTTAGGTTTGCCTACCCTAAGGACAATCTCTTCCGCAAGAGAAGACGGGATGGCTCACGTGCGAGAGATTGCGCACTCACCCATCGGCCGATCCCGCCTTGAGGGATTCCAGCCATCATAGCTCGAAAGTAAGGTTTGCCTTACCTAAATTCGATGCTAACGTTCGATCGCCGCCGGGAGCCGTAGCACCCGCAGTTGCGGGCTGAATCGCCCTGCGCTACGGCCAGTTGGCGACCGCCGCCTGCTGCGCACCGGCGACACCGTCTGCCATTTCCGCACGGAACGGATCTTCTTGCCATGAGCGCGGCAGCCACACCTGTCCGCCAGCTCGCCCCCCACACCGTGGGTGAACTCCGCACGACAGCGGAGCAGATACTCGAAGAATTCGGTACCTCGGCGACGTCCCCCGCACTCCTGGAACGCGTCGCGAAGGCCGCGAACGGCTTCAGTGACGCCCTGCCCTCGCCCGGCCATGAGAGCGAGCAGACCGGCGCCAGCAGCAGTGTGCTGCTCAGCCCGCACACCGTCGGAACCGGCGGCGGACTGTGCGGCACCGCCCGCGAACTACGCACCCTCATACCCGGCTTCTCCACCATCGGAGTCGAGCCCAAGGGCTCCATCGCCTTCGGCGGGCCGGCTCACGACTACTACCAGTCCGGCACCGGCACCCCCGAGGGCGCCGAGATCGGCGCCCTGGTGGACTTCGACCTGCTCGACGAGGGCGTCAAGGTCGGCGACATCGAGGCGTTCGCAACCTGCCGGGCCGTTGCCCGTACCGGCCTGCTCATCGGCGGCTCCGCCGGCGGTGTGGTCCACGAGGCGCTCACCCGCCTGCCTTCGCTGCCGCCGGGGACGACTATGGTCGCCCTGATCAATGACGGCGGGGAGAAGTACATGGACACCGTGTTCAACGACGACTGGATGCAGGCCCGCGGCCTCCTCGATCCCGACGCGGAACGGGCAATCGACGAACTCCTCACCAAACTCCGCAGGAACCGGTAACCGTGCTCGCCCTCCTCCTCCGCGACAGCCGGGCCCTCGCCACCCTCGCCGTCCCGCTGATCCTTACCCAGCTCGCACAGGTCGCCCTGACCACGACGGACACCGTCATGATGGGCTTCCTCGGCACGCAGGAACTGGCAGCGGGCGGCCTGGCCATCGTCATCTTCAACCAGCTGCGCACCATGGGCGTCGGCCTGGTCACCTCCGTCGGCAACCAGATCGCCGCCGCCGGAGCCCGCGCCGAACAAGCCGCTCAGGATGCCGACCAGGACGGGCAGGGACAAGGCCGCGAGGAGGTGCGGGGCATCGTCCGCGCCAGCATGGCGCTGGCCACCCTCGCGGGCATCGCCGGCGCCGTCCTCATGATCCTGATCGGGCGGGCCCTGCCCTGGCTCGGGCAGGACGCCGCAGTCGCCGACCGCGCGCAGACCGTGATCTTCGCGCTCGCCCCCGGCCTGTTGCCCTGCCTCTGGTTCCAGGTGATCCGCCAGTTCACCGTCGGCATGCAACGCCCCCAGGCGCTGCTGCAGATCACCATCGCCTCGGTCGCGGTCAACGCCGGTCTCAACTGGATCCTCATCCACGGCACCTGGGGCCTGCCCCGCACGGGTCTGACCGGCGTCGGCATCGCCACATCCAGCGTCTACCTGCTGACCTTCATCGCCCTCTACCTGTCGGCGAAGAAGGACACCGCCCTCGCCCCGCTGCTGTCCCTGAACCTGATGAAGGCCGATCCGGAAGTCCTCAAGCGCTTGCTGCGCCTGGGCATTCCGATCGCCGCCACCTACGGCTCCGAAGCGGGGTTCTTCTCACTCACCGCGCTGATGGCCGGGTCCTTCGGGCCCGCCGCACTGGCCGCGCACACAGCCGTCAACCAACTCGTCTACATCGTCTTCCAGGTCGCCGTCGGCCTCTCCCACGCCGCCTCGATCAACGTCAGCCGCGAACTGGCACTGGGCCGCTACGACGACGCCCGACGCATCAAGAACACCGCGCTGGCCTGCGCCGGAGCCGTCATGATCGTCGTCGGCATCCTCTACCTCACCCTGCCCGAGCTCGTCCTGGCCCCCTTCCTGGAGTCCGGCTCGGACAAGGCGCTCACCATCGCCGGCCACCTGCTGATCGTGACCGCGTTCCTACAGTTCTTCGACTGCGCCCAGAACATCGGCGTCGGCCTGCTGCGCGGACTCGACGACACCAGGAGCGGATTCCGCATCACACTCATCGGCTACTGGGCCGTCGGCCTGCCCGCGGCATGGCTCCTCGCCTACGCCCTGGACCTCGAAGCCGTGGGCATCTGGCTCGGCCTGCTCACCGGCCTCGCCACCACTGCGATCCTGCTCCTGCGCCGCTATTCCGCCTCTCTCACCGCACGAGCCGACGACCGGACATCCGTCGCGGCAGCCTGAACCGGACCGACACCTACCTCACACGGGGTCGCCTGGTCTCTTCCGGGACATCTGACCGGGTCCTGCCCGAAGGGTCACCGCACCCCATCTGACCTGTATGGATGCAGGTTTCACCGGGGGCGGTGGCACCCGTGGGACTGTTCTGGGGCTTTACGCCCGAGGCCGGGAGTTCCCGGCGCCCACGGAGACGAGGGACAGCGCGACGGCTAGCACCGTGGGGTCCATCGCCGTAATCCGGACCGTGAGTGGGCGGGAACACGTAGGCCAGGGCCGGGAGACTGGCACGGTTCGCTGACCATGGAGAGGGCCGGCCACCGGACCGTTGAGCTGATGCGACTCGTGACGATCTTCCGGTGTGGATGCTGGACCGAATATGCTCAAACAGCGCCCCGACTCGTGATCCCGCTGCAACGTCCTGCGGTGTGGCGGTCACTGGTTCCGATCGGTGGCAGCCCGCAAGGGCGTCAGGAAACGGCTCGGCTCTCCGTTCCACGAGATCGCGAGGGCGTCCCGCGCGCGGGTCGCCGCGACGAAGAACAGCGAGTTGGCGCGCTGCAGTTCGCGCTTGTGGCGGGTGCGGTCGGTGCGTTCCCACTGGTCCACCGACGCCCGTGGGACCAGGCTCTCGGAGACGCCCGCGATGATCACGCGCAGGTATTCCAGGCCCTTGAAGCGGTACATGATGCCGATATGTACTCCCTCAGGCTTCTTCAGGCCTTCCGGGGGATCTCGGTCGGCTCGATGCCCCGTTATTAGTTACCGGAGGCGCTCACCTGCCGGCTCTTGGCCGTGCACTACCGCGCTCGCGGAGCCGGCATCGAGTGAGGTCCACGACCGGCCGACGTTTCGCGACTGATCCTGGACCGCCACTCTTCACCCTTTTCCTGACTCTCAGAGCATGATGAGCAGACGCGTCTTCGGCTTGAGCTTTCTATTCACCGAACGACTCTGCACGTATACCTCCAGCTTGGGATTGTTCCCCGCCTTCACGGAGACGGTCCCGTCGATACCCGTGCCGAACAGAAGGCTGCGCGCCGCGTCCCCCGTATAGGCGCGGTCGGTGTCCTTCTCGACCACGATGACTTCCTTATTGGGCTGAACCTGCACCCGAGTGCCCAACTGGTAGTAACACGAACCGCGTTCGTACGTCACGCCCGGATGCGAATCGACGAAGGATCGAATCTCGACCTCCTTGTCGACCTTCAGGAGTCGATACTTGTCGGCCGAGATCGGTTCGAGGTTCGCCCGCACCTCGTCGACCGATATGTCCTGGCCGACGGCGAACAGGTTCTTCGTACCGCGCACACCCTGCTCGCGGCCCCGGAGGAAGCTGGTGGCGGCGGCGCGCACGGTGCCGATCGCCTCCTCGACGCCCTCTTTGGAATCCGCATCCCAGATGGCGATGTTTCCGGCCGGGAAACCGTAGTTCTGGGCGGTTCGCTTCGCCAGGGAGTTCGGAACGAGGATCGCGGAAGTCCAGTGGCCCGGAAGCCCGCCCATCTTCGCCGCGATCTTGTCCAGCCAGGGGCCGAGGATGGCCATGTCGCCGTCGTGTCGCCGGTCGCCGCCGGAGGCGTTCTCCTCGCCGTCCGTCACCACGATCTGGAGGAAGCTGTGCTCGCCGTACTCCTCCCAGATATGGCCCAGGTCGTCCAGGGATTTCAGAGAGGCCTCGATGAGGGCCGTAGCGCCGTTGTTGACCTTGTACAGGCCCCGCATGGACGGCAGATGCTTCACGTCCATGTCCCAGACCAGGTTCTCCACTTTGTGGTCGAAGGAGTAGAGGCTGATCCGGGTCTCATGGCCGAGGCTGTCCGACTCGGCTTTCAGACCTGCCACGAACTCGTCCACGACGCGAATGAGTTGACCCTGGTGCGGACGCATGGAACCCGAACAGTCCACTACCAGCGCGACGTGATTCACCTTGTGCTGGATCTTGTTGGTGGACACGCTTCCACTCCCTTTCCGAGGCTCCCCGAGTGATGGTTTCACCCTAGGGGGAGGCACTGACAGTGGAGTCCGACGGCCGATCGCCCGCCTGCTCCGTGGCAGACTCCGGCCAACTCGGCAACAATCGCGGCTACCTTGCACGTCTCCCAAAAAGGAATGCCGGTGTCGATGGCCCGTATCGGGCGTCGCCCAGCGGTCAGAGGCTGGTGAGAAGGTCGTCGAGTGGGGCGGGTACGCGGTCGGGGTCGAGGGCCTCGACGAGGAGGCGACCGTAGCGGATCTTGCGCCCCTTCTTCGTGCCGAGGAAGCGCCGCAACTGCTGCTGCGAGGTGCGGCCCCGCTGTGCGGGCTGGTGCAGGAAGGTCTGCAGCGCGCGGAGGTCGCCCTCCGCCCGGACGACCTCCTCCACCCGTGTCACGCCCAGCGCGCGGATGAGCTCGTCCTCCAGATCCGCCGCGCAGACGAAGAACCCGTGCTGTGCCGCACCGGCCCGCTCCCAGCCGCGGGCGTAGTAGCGAAGCTCCGCCTCGTCGCACAGTCCCGTGAGGCGGAGGTCCAGGCCGGGTGGCCCGAGGAGCTGGGCGAAGCGCCCGACGCTCATCGCACCGCCCATCGGCAGGACGCAGACTCCTTCGGCCGCCAGGTTCCGTCCGCGGCTCGCGGCCAGCGCGCTGACCGCTGCGACATCGCTCGGGCCTTCCAGCAGGACGGCCTTCCGGACGGACAGCCGCGCGGCCAGCTCACGCGCCGGTTCGCCGGGGCCGCCGGCCGCCCACGCGGTGACCGCCTCCAGGAACAACCGCATGTCCGCCATGTGGCCGAGTCTCCGCCCTTCCCGGCCACCACGCCAGGGAATTTCCGCCTGTGCGTCGCTCGGCGGTGAGCAGGTGAGCAGGTGAGCAGTCGGGGCGACGGTCGAACGCGGTCGCGCAGCGTGGGGAGCACACAGAACAGGGCACCGACCGCTCCTCGTCGTGAGTGCGGACCGGTCAGCGGATTCGTGGACTGCCCGGTGTGCGACGAGGGGACGAGGGGACGAGGGCGGAGGTACCTCGGCGGGGTCGCGCAGAAGCCGGTTCGGCCGGCAGCCCCGTCGCTCCCGTGCGCGATCTGCCTGCTCGCCGCAGTGCTCGGCTTCTCTGCCCGCGTGATACGACAGGCCGAACTCAGATCCCCCACGTCCGCGTAGCTGCCGGACTGTTGACCGCCCTGCGGTCTCGCACGGTGATATCGACGTCGACGTCCGCCTGGAGGCCGGATCCGGGCGATGTGCCGGACGCGATACCGCCTGTCTCCAATGTCTCGGTATCCAACATTACTAAACGTCTGGACCAAACAGGATCGCACGGAAGTCCTTGACGGTCCGACCTGGTTGCGGGATTCTCCTGAACACTTCGCTGGTTTAGACCACTTGGAGAATCCGTGAGACGTCGCGACATGACATCGGTCGCCTGCCTGCTGGCCACGGCGACCGCCGTGATGTGCCTGGCATCACCCTCCAGCTCCGCCCGCGCGGCCGGTCCGGGCGGCACTGCCGCCCTCCCACCGGTCTCACCCAACCCGCAGTCCATCAGCCGCTCCGGTTCCGACGCCGTTGTCACGGACCGTGTGCTTGTCGTGGCCGACGACCGGACCGACGCCGCAGCCCTCGACCGCCTGGTCGCAGAGCTCAAGGCGCACGGCGCCGGGCGGGTGGACGTCGTCGCACCCGGCAACGTGCCCCCGGCCGCCGCGGGCCTGCTCACCGTGCGACTCGGGCCCGCCACCCGCCCGGACGTCGCCCGCGAACTCGGCACCACGGCCGCCCCCGACCACGCCGAGGGTTACGCCCTGCGGGTTTCGGCGCACAGGCCCGGATCGGCGATCGCCCTCGGCGGCACGGACGCCACCGGACAGTTCTACGCCGTACAGACGCTGCGCCAGCTGTTCGTACGCGCCGGTGACTCCTGGAAGGTGGCCGGCGCGCAGGCCGCCGACTTCCCCTCGATGCCGCTGCGCGGCACCATCGAGGGCTTCTACGGACAGCCGTGGACACACGCCGAACGGCTGGACCAGATGGACTTCTACGGCGACGTGAAGGCCAACACCTACGTCTACGCGCCCAAGGACGACCCGTACCACCGCAGCAAGTGGCGCGACCCCTACCCGGCCGACAAGCTCGCGGAACTGGGCGAGTTGGTACGGCGCGCCACCGCCAACCACGTCCGCTTCACCTTCGCGGTCTCCCCCGGCCAGTCGATCTGCTACTCCGACCCGGCCCACCGCAAGGACCTCGACGCCAAGCTCCAGGCGATGTACGACCTGGGCACGCGGGCGTTCTCCATCCCGCTGGACGACATCAGTTACACCCGCTGGAACTGCGCGGGCGACAAGGCGGCGTTCGGCGAGCCGGGCCGCCAGGCGGCCGCCAGGGCCCAGGCCGACCTCCTCAACGACGTACAGCACACCTTCATCGCCACCCACCCGGGCGCGCAGCCGCTGCAGATGGTGCCGACCGAGTACGGAGACCTGACCGACACCGCCTACAAGCAGACCCTGCGCACCACGCTGGACCCCGCGATCGAGGTGATGTGGACCGGCACCGACGTCGTGCCGCCCAGCATCACCGACCAGCAGGCCGAAGGGGCGGCGAAGCTGTTCGGACGCAAGGTGTTCGTGTGGGACAACTATCCCGTCAACGACTACGGGAACACCAGCGGACGGCTGCTCCTCGCGCCGTACGACAAGCGTGAGGCAGGACTCTCCGCCCATCTCACCGGCATCGTGGCCAACCCCATGAACCAGCCGTACGCAAGCAAGGTCGCCGTCTTCGGCACGGCCGACTTCACCTGGAACGACACGGCGTACGACGCACGCGCCAACGGGCGCCGCGCCATGGCCTACCTCGCGGGCGGCGACCGGGCGGCGACCGAGGCCCTGCTGGTGTTCGGCGACCTGGAACACCTGGCGCCCACCTTCGGCGCCACGCCCTGGCAGCCGCAGGCTCCCGAACTCGCCCACCGGACAGCGGAGTTCTGGGCCTCCTGGGACTCCGGCGACCGGGCCGACGCCGTGCACGAGCTGCGCCCGTACGCAACCGCGATCCGGAACGCGCCGGCGGTCATCCGCGGGGGCGCCGTCCAGCCCGGATTCGTCACCGACGCCGGGCCCTGGCTCGACGCCACCCGGCTGTGGGGCGACGCAGCCGTGACGATGCTCGACGCACTCGACGCCTGGAGCGCGGGCGACAAGAACACGGCCGCACAACTGCTCACCGCATCACGGAATCTGCGGGAACAGGCACGCGCCGTGCGGGTCGACCCGCCGCGCAATACCTGGGGCAGAGTCCAGCCCAAGGTCGGTGACGGCGTGCTCGACACCTTCCTCGCGCAGGCGGAGAGCCGCTTGCGATAGGTCCCCGCCCCCGCGCACGGATGAACCGCCCCATGAGCGCACCAGCGAAAGGGCGTTCATGACGAAGCATTCCCACCGGCTGCGAGGCCGCCCGCGCGTCTCACGACGGCGGGCGGCCGTCGGCGGCCCGGCCACCGGTCTCGTGCTGTCCCTCGCAGGCACCGCTGCCGGTCTCCGCAAGCACCACGGACTCGGCCGGACGGATTCCCGGTGCCGCGGCCACCACCCATCGCTTCCCGCGCAACGACGGCGTCGGCAGCGTCACCGCCTACCAGGTCGAGAACGAACAGATCGACAACCCGGCCAAGCACATCGACTACATCGAGAAGCTGCAGAGTGCCGTCGTCGAACAGGGCATCACTGTGCCGCTGTTCCACAACGACTGGGGCGACCGCCACGGCTGGAACGTGCCCGGCGGGCCGTTACGGACGGCTCTGGTGGCCGACGTCGCGGACGAGGTCCAGGCCGAGGACGCGGTCGAGATGGGCGAAGGTCTCGAACTTCGCACCGGCCGGCACGTCGGACCGTCCCGCCACTTCGGCCATCAGATCCAGGACGGCGTCGACGCCGAGATCGTCGACGAGCGCCTCGTGTGACTGCCGCAGCAGGTCGGCGGGGATCGGCCTGGACGGTTCCTGCGCCCAGTCAGCCACCTGTTGACGCCACTGCCGCAGTGTCCGCCGGGCGTCGGCCAGTGCTCCACCGGTGACCGTGACCGGCGTGCCGTAGGGGCTGCCGAGCAACAGCAGGCGCACCGCCAGTGGATCGGCGACCTCCGGTACGAGTACGTCCGGGAGATCCGGGGCGAGGAGGTGGCCCGGGTCGGGTACGCCCTCGTCCAGCGGCTCCGTGCCGACCTGCCCCACATCGATCCGGACCCCGCCCATGGCGTCGCTCATATCGGCGCCCTGGGCGAACACGTGTACGTCGGCGGGGCCGCCGAGTGCCGCGCCCGGATGGTGAGCTCCGACAACGACGGGGGGATGGATGCCGAGCCCCGCCATGACGCGGTCGAGCGCCCGGGCCTGATCGTGCGTCAGTTCCGGGGTGGTGAGGACCGTGACGACCTGCAGGCCGTTCAGCTCCGCGGTGCGCGCCAGTACGTCACCCACCAGCGGCACCCGCAGATACACCGGACCGACCCCGGTGCCGATGGCCGGCAGATGGACGCAGCTGCGCAGCAGGCGGCGGGGTGCGGCGGGGATCTCCACGAGGTGACCGGTGCGGGTGTCGGTGATACGCAGCATGATGCGGAGGCTAGTCGCGGGCACCACCCGCACGTGGGAGAAACCGATCGGGACGGCGGTGTTGCGGAACACGGAGCAGCATGTGGGCGAGGATGACGGGTTCGCGCAACTTCGCACTGTCCGCACCATTGACGCCTTATGGCGGAAATGCCTCGAAGGCGTAGCATGGGGTTTGGGTTGGTGCACGCTCACGTGCACGGCCCGGAAGGGCGACCCCGGCATGTATTGCCGGGGTCGTTGTCGTGTAATCCCGGGGTAACTGCCGCAGGATCCTGGGCCGTGTCCGGGAGAAGCGGCTACCGCGCCGGGGACGGCACCGGCCGGCGTCCGAGGAATGCCACGAGCCGGTCCACGGCCGACGCGTCCGCGTCGACGGGAACGATCTGGCCGAAGGGCATGTTCTCGCCGCGGTACTGCGGCGGCAGGGTGGCCTCCGCGCGGGCCAGGATTTTTGCCGCTTCCTGATCGGTGTAGGGAATCGGCTGCCCGGTGGCGACCGCCAGGTCCCAGCCATGGGTCAGGTACTCCATGAGGGTCATGCTGAACACCGTTTCGCCCGGCATTTTGCCGCCCGTGACGCTGACCTGGCGGTCGAAGCCGTACTTCTCCCAGCCCTCGACGACGCCGGCCGCGGCGGCGCGGAACTCGCGGGCGGGGTCGGCGCCGCATCTGTGGTTCGCCGTGTCGGCGTCGTGGGACCGGCCCTGGGCGCCGGCCTCGAACACGAGGAGCCACCCGACGATGTGATTGATCAGAGCCTCGACGTCGTAGTCGTCGCACGGCGTCGGAAGGCTCAGCTGGTCGGCTCCGACTCCCTCGATGACGTCGCCGGTCTTGGACAGCACACCCGCAAGAAGATCGACTTCACTCATGCGCGGGAGCCTAGGCGGGGCCGGGGATGCGGTCTAGAAGAAACACGACACTGCGGCCTCGTTAGCATGGTTCGGTGACTCGGCCGACCGATCAGGACACCCGCGGCATCGTCGACCCCCGCGCGGGATTCGAGCACTTCAAGCTGACCCGGCACACGCCCTCACCCGACCTGGCCTGGGCGGTGGACTGCTACTGGGTCGTACGTTGGGACATGCCGGACGGGGAGTCCTACGAGCAGCGCGTGATCCCGCACGCCGCCGTACATCTGGTGTTCGAGGCCGGTGCCGCCACGATCGAGGCCATTTCGCCGCATGAGTTCGTGCGACGGCTGGAGCGCCGTGGTCAGGTCTTCGGCGTCAAATTCCGGCCGGCGGGATTCCGGCCCTTCCTGCGCGGCCGGGTGTCGGCCGTCGCCGGGCAGCGGTTCGCGGCGTCGGCCGTGTTCGGCGCCGAGGCAGACGACTTGGCCCGTGTGCTGGCCGAGGCCGACGACGTGAACGGAGCGACGGCCGTCGTCGAGACCTTTTTCCGTTCTCTGGACGCACAGCCCCTGCCCGCGACCGGGCCGTTGAACGCCGTGGTCGGCCTCATCGTCGCCGACAGGTCCCTGACCAGGGTCGGCGATCTCGCCGAGCGGCTGGGAATGAACACACGGAAGCTGCAACGGCTGTTCGCCGACCATGTGGGCCTCAGCCCGAAGTGGGTCATCAACCGGTGCCGGATCCACGAGGCCGCGGAGCTGGCCATGCGCCGGGCGTCCGTCGACTGGGCGGAGCTGGCCATCGAACTCGGCTACAGCGACCAGTCCCACCTCGTCCGCGACTTCACCGCCACCGTGGGCACCCCTCCGGACCAGTACATCCGCCGGGCCGCGCGAACCCCGACGGACTGACCGGCACCCCCGGTTCGTGTCCAGGACGCCGGACCGCCCCGATGTCACCCGTACGGACCGCGCCCGCTCGCCGTACCTGCCGGCCGCCGGACTTTCGTCCCGCGCGCAGATCCTCGCGGGAGAGTGTCAGTTCTCCTCGGTCAACTGCTCGTCCAGTTCGTCGAAGAGCAGCTCGCTGTGGTCGATCTGCCCGGTCCGGTAGGCGGATCGCGCCACCAGGTGGGCGGCGACCGGACCGGTCATCAGCTGGAAGAAGCCGATCAGCGCGAGGGTGGCGAGGTCCATGCCGCTGCGCAGCCGCAGAGCCACCCCGGCGAGGACCAGGAGCATGCCGAGGGTCTGCGGTTTCGTGGCGGCGTGGCTGCGGGACAGCACGTCCGGCAGCCGCAGCATTCCGATCACGCCGAGCAGACAGATCGCCGCACCGATGAACACCAGCACCGCACCGGCCGTGTCGAGGATCTGGAGCCAGACGTTCACCGCGCTTCCCCCTCGGTCCCGCCCGTGCCGTCGCGTCCGTCGCGTCCGTCGCGTCCGTCGCCGCCGGTTCCGCCCGCCTCCTGCCGCAGCGCCGGCCGGTCGCGCGCGGCGATGAAGCGGGCGATGCCGACCGACCCCGTGAACCCGAGGAAGGCCAGCACCAGCATGATCGGGAAATAGAACGGGTCGCGCGCGAAGGCGGACTTGGCGCCGAGGCCCGCGATGATGAGGGCGGCGCACACGTCCAATGAGATGGCCCGGTCCAGCATGGAGGGGCCTCGCCAGATCCGGGTGAGGAGCCCCGCACCGGCGATGACGATCACGACGACGGCCGCGGTGAGCAGCACCCGGTCGACGTTCTCCGGCGCGCTCATGCGCCGTCCCCCCTGTCGCGCCCGGTCGGTGGCGGCGGTTCGGCGACGCGGGCGATCTCGTCGGACGTGCCGAAGGCCCGTACGGTCAGCTCCTCGATCCGCCAGACGGAGCGCCGCGCCGCGTCGAGTACGGCGGGTCTGTCCGCGTCGAGGACATGCAGGAAGACGGTGGCCGTGGCGCGGCGTACCTCGACGATCGATCCGCCGGGCACGTTCGACACGGCGACGGCGGTGGCCGCGAGCATCAGGTCGGAGCGGCAGCGCAACGGTACGGCGATGACGGCGGCCCGGTGCGGGTGGTCGACGAAGATCTGCCGGGTGACCCGTACGCCCGAGGTGTACATGTCGTAGAGCAGATAGCCGGCGAGCATGAGGATGCCCCAGGGGTGCAGGCGGAGTCCGAGGTCGACCCGGGGCAGCGGGAAGGCCAGGCAGACGGCGACCGCGACGACCGCGCCGATCAGTACGTTGGCCCAGTTCAGGCCGGACCAGAGCAGCACCCAGATGAGGGTGAGCCAGGCGATCAGCGGGAGGTCGAGCACGCGTCCCCGCCCGCCGAACTCGCAGCTGAAGGGCGGCAGGTCCTTGTTCCGGAAGGACAGCTTGACGATGCGTTTCACCGGCCGAGCACCGCCTCCACGTAGGGGGTACGTGCGATGAGTTCGGCGGCCGCACGGTCGGTGTAGGAGGTCAGCGGTCCGGCGCACACGGTGAAGGCGAGCCCGAGGGCGACGGCTGCCGCGGTGGCCGCGGTCATCGGCAGCGGCAGTTTCGTCGTGGTGGTGACGGCGTGTCCGTGCAGGGTGGCCGCGACCGCGAACCCGGCGGGCTGGTGGCGGGGGCGGACCGGTTCGTCGCCGCTGCCGGGGATGTGGTCGGGGCCCTCGTCGACGTCGTTGTCGTCCTCGTCGGAGTCGGACTCCAGGACGGTGCCGGCCGCGGCCTGCCCCGGGGGCGCGGCCCGCCAGAACGCCAGGTTCCAGACCTTGGCCATCACGTACAGCGTGAAGAGGCTGGTCACCGCCGATCCGGTGACGAGGAGCCATGCCCAGACGCTGCCGTCGGCGACGCCGGCCCGCATCAGTCCGAGCTTGCCGATGAAGCCGGACAGCGGCGGGATGCCGGCCAGGTTCAAGGCGGGGACGAAGAACAGGACGGCCAGCAGCGGGGATGCCTTGGCCAGTCCGCCGATCCGGGTGAGTTCGTTGGTGCCGCCCCGGCGTTCGATGAGTCCCGCCACCAGGAAGAGCGTGGTCTGGACGGTGATGTGGTGGGCGACGTAGACGATCGCGCCGCCGTACGCGTCCCGGGTGGCGAGGCCGATACCGAAGACCATGTAGCCGATGTGGCTGATGAGCGTGAAGGAGAGCAGCCGCTTCAGGTCGGTCTGGGCGACGGCTCCCAGGATGCCGACGACCATCGAGGCGAGTGCGGCGGCCATCAGCAGGTCGCCGAGCCGGTTGCCGGGGAAGAGCAGGGTCTCCGTGCGCAGCATGCTGTACACACCGACCTTGGTGAGCAGACCGGCGAAGACCGCGGTGACGGGGGCGGGCGCGGTCGGATAGGAGTCGGGGAGCCAGGCGGCGAGCGGGAAGACGGCGGCCTTGATGGCGAAGACAATGAGCAGCATCGCCTGGATCAGGGTCTGCACCCCGAGCGGGAGCGCGGCGAGCCGGCCGGCCAGTTGCGCGAAGTTGGCGGTGCCGGTCGCCGCGTAGGTCATGGCGATGGCGGTGAGGAACAGCATCGACGAGAACAGCGAGATGATCACGTACGTGGAGCCCGCACGGATGCGGGGTCCGGTGCCGCCGAGGGTGAGCAGGACGAAGCTGGCGACGAGCATGATCTCGAAGCCGACATAGAGGTTGACGAGGTCACCGGCGAGGAAGGTGCAGGAGACCCCGGCGACCAGGATCAGATACGCGGGGTGGAAGACCGCGACGGGTGTTTCCTCGTCCCGGTCGGCCATGCCCTGGCCCAGGGAGTAGACCAGCACGCAGAGCGTGATGGCGGAGGAGACGGTCAGCATCAGTCCGGACAGCCGGTCGGCGACCAGGGTGATGCCGAGCGGCGGCGCGAAGTCGCCGAGGTGGACGGAGAGCGGGCCGCGGGTGTCGGCGACGATCATCAGCGTGAGGGAGAGCCCGAGCACGGCGGTGAGCACGGCGACGCTGACGAGGCGCTGGATCTGCTTGAGCCGGGTGCCGACGGCGAGGCTCAGGCCGGTGGCGCAGAGCGGCAGCAGCACCGGCAGGGGGACGAGTGCGTTCATCCGGTGTCTCCCGGGTCGGCGTGGGGGTGGGGCCGTTTCTGGGCGTCGTCTTCGGGGGCGGTGTCGGGGCGGGGCCGTTTCCGGGCGTAGTCCTCGGGGTCCGCGCCCAGTACGTCGTGCCAGAGGTCTCCGGTGGCGTACCGGCCTCGGGCCTGGAGGGCGCGATCGGCCCGCAGCCTGGCCCGCAGGCGGCGGCGTTCCTCGCGGTACCGGGCGCGTTCCTCTTCCGTGACGTCCGGGGCGGCCCGGTACCGTTCGCGCAGTTCGTCCCGCTCCCCCAGCACCTCGGCGCGCAGTGCGATGCGCCGGTCCTCGTCGTCGTCGTGGACCTCGTCGGTGCCGGTCAACTGGTGGCCGCGGTAGGCCATGGCGAGGAGGAACGCCGTGGTGGCGAGGGTGATGACGATCGCGGTGAGCGCGATGGCCTGCGGCAGGGGGTCGGTGACCTCCCGCAGCGGGACGCCGTAGAGGAGGGGCTCCCGGCCGGCCGATCCGGTCGCGGCGAGGATGAGCAGATTGATGCCGTTGCCCGCGATCACCGCGCCGAGCAGGATGCGGGTGAGGGGCCGGGTGAGCATGAGGATGCCGCCGACCGCGCACAGCACCGCGGCGGTGGCCAGGAGCGAGAAGCTCACCGTCATCCGGTGGGGCCTCCCGTTCCGGGTGCGGCTCCCGGTGGGGTGCCGGTGCGCGCGGCGGCGGCCCTTTCGAACGCCGCGCGCTCGATCTGCCGGTCGATCTTGGCGCCGAGCGCGCGCACGATGTCCAGCACCACGCCCAGGACCAGCAGATAGACCCCGAAGTCGAAGAGGACCGGGGTGCCCACGTGGTATGCGCCGATCAGGGGCAGCCGGCCATGATGGGTCCAGGCGTGCAGGACCGTTCCCTCGGCGAGGCCGAGCAGGGCGACGCTCGTGGAGATGAACAGCCCCAGGCCGGTGAAGAGTCCGGGCTGCAGCGGCGCGGCTTCGGCGAGTTCGAAGCGGCCGCCCGCCAGGTAGCGGGTGATCAGGGCGAGCCCGCCGACGAGCCCGCCGACGAAGCCGCCGCCCGGCATGTTCTCGGCGCAGAACAGCAGGTACAGCGACAGCACCAGGACCGGGTGGAACAGCAGCCGGGCCACGACCTCGAAGACGATCGAGCGGTGCTCGGGGGCGAGCGTGGACCCGGCCGCGAGCCAGCCGCGCTCCGGTGCCCCTTCGTCGCCGTGCGGAAGTCCCGTCATCTCGGGGGCCGTCAATGACCAGGCGGTGCGTCCCCGCGTCTCTTCCCGCAGCGACGGGTCCTCGGCGCGGCGGTGCAGATAGATCAGGCTCGTCACGCCGATCGCCGCCGCGGCGAGCACGGCGGACTCCCCCATGGTGTCCCAGGCGCGCAGGTCGACCAGGATGGTGGCCACGACGTCCTTGAGCCCGTGATGGGCGGTCTCCTCCACCATGGCCGCGCCCGCCGGTTTCGCCGTACGCGCGGCCGCCGCGACCCACACCACCACGCCGAGCGTCGCCGCCGCGGCCAGCGCGACCGGAATGCGTACGGCACGCCGCCAGGTGCTGACCGACTCCTGGAAGTGCACCGGCATCCGTCGCAGCACCAGCACGAACACGATCACCGACACGGTCTCGACGCAGAACTGGGTGAGCGCCAGGTCCGGGCCGCCCTGGACGACGAAGAGCAGCGCGGCGCCGTATCCGGTCAGCCCGGCCAGGACCACGGCCTTCATCCGCCGGCTGACGGTGAGACAGAGCAGGGCGGCCGCGCAGGTCAGCACGGCGATGGCGCCCTGCAGCGGGAAGTCCCAGATCTTCGGGGCGGGCGCCCCGTGCCAGGGCCGGTCCACGCCGAGGACGGTGAGCTGGCCGGCCAGCATCACGAGCAGGGTGGTGGCGAGGTACATGGAGAGCGAGCCGCGCTGGACGAAGCCGGTGAGCTGGAGGGAGAGCCGTTCCAGGCCGAGCAGCAGATGTCCGAAGACGCTGTCGGCGGTGGGCCAGGCGATCCGCCGGGAGAGCCGGGTGACGGTGGTGCGGGCGGCGAAGAGCACCACGCCGCCCGCCATGGCGGCGGCCGAGAGCAGCAGGGCGGTCCCGAATCCGTGCCAGAGCGCGAGATGGTAGGGATGCGCGGACGGGGGGAACGCGTCCGCGTACGCGCCGAGCAGCCGGTCGGTCCAGCCGACGCCGGGTCCGAGTACCAGTCCGCAGACCGCGAGCACGGCGGGCGGCGCGAGGAACCACGGACCGACCCGGTGGACCGGGGTGTCCTCGGCCCCGGGCTTACGGGCGAAGGCGCCCCAGACGAACCGCACGGTGTACGCGACGGTCAGCGCCGAGCCCGCCACCGTGATGCCCAGTGCCCAGCGGTCGGCGGTGTCACCGTGCAGCAGCGCCTCGAACGCGGCCTCCTTCGCGGCGAAGCCGAGCAGCGGGGGCAGGGCCGCCATGGACGCGGCGGCGAGCACCGCAACCGTGCAGACATGCGGCAGCGCCCGCCCGACCCCGGAGAGTTTGCGCAGATCACGGGTGCCGGCCGCGTGGTCGACGATGCCGGTGACGAGGAACAGCGGCGCCTTGAACAGGGCGTGGCCCAGGATCATGACGGCGGCGGCCAGCGCCGTGTCCCGGTTGCCGACCCCGGCGAGCAGGGTGAGGAAGCCGAGTTGGCTGACCGTGCCGTAGGCGAGGACGAGCTTCAGGTCGTTCAGCCGCAGCGCCCGCCAGCCGCCGAGCAGCATGGTCGCGGCCCCGAGGACGATCACGACGGGCCGCCAGACCGGCACGTCGGCGAAGCCGGGGGCGAGCCGGGCGACCAGGTAGACACCGGCCTTCACCATCGCGGCGGCGTGCAGATAGGCGCTGACGGGGGTGGGTGCGGCCATGGCGTTCGGCAGCCAGAGGCTGAACGGCCAGATCGCCGACTTCGACAGGGCCCCGCACAGGATCAGCACCACGGCGACCGAGACGGCGAGGCTCGCCGGGGGCGGGTCGGCGAGGATGGCGGAGATCCGGTACGTGCCCGCCGACTGACCGATCATCAGGAAGCCGACGAACATCGCGAGGCCGCCGAGTGTGGTCACGGTGAGCGCCTGGAGCGCCGAGCGGCGGCTGTGCTTCTGCTCGCTGTCGTACCCGATCAGCAGGTACGAGAAGACCGTGGTCAGCTCCCAGAACACATAGAGCGAGATCAGGTCGTCGGCGAGGACCAGGGCGAGCATGGCGCCCGCGAACGCGAGGAGGTTCCCGGCGAAGCCGGCCAGTTGCGGGGTTCCGTCGGTGAAGTACGAGGCGCAGTAGAGCAGGACGAGCGTGCCGATTCCGGCCGCGAGCAGCACCATGAGCTCGGCGAGCGCGTCGAGCCTCAGATCGACGGTGACGCCGTACGCCGGCATCCACCGCCACGACCAGGTGACCGAGCCGCCGGAGGCGGCGGTGTTCCACTGCGTGGCCGCCCACACGGTGGCGGCGGCCGGTGGCAGCGCGAGCACGATGAAGGCGCGCGTGCCCAGCGCTCGTACCAGCGGTCGCGCGCAGGCGGCCAGGACGAAGTGGCAGACGATGAGCGCGGTCATACGGCCCCGAGGGGCGTCCCGCGCCCGCGGGGGGCGGGGGTCCGGGGCCCGGGTGAGGCATTACAGGCAAAGGGCACTAAATACAGATATATCCCCGATCGCGCTTCACCCGTACGGCGCGCCGCGCCCCGCCCGGCGCGCTGCGTTCACTCGCGCTCGCCGCAGACCCGCGCCCCGTTCACCCATGCCCGCCGCAGACCCCTCCGTGATCGCAGTACGGCGTGTTCCCGGTGCGTCCGCAGCCGCACGGCATCACCCGGCCCGCTACTCGAACCGGCCCGGACCGGCCCCCGACCGCCTGGACCTTCCCGGCCCATCCCTGATCAGCCCGGACCGGCCTGAACCAGGCACTCCGGATCGCCGTGGCGGAGTTGTGTGCGATCAGTGATGCACCTGTGAGCCCACTTTCTTTTCATTTTTGCAGTGTGACTAATATCGATGTGTCGAAGTTCTCAACGGATTTGACCAGTCGTGAGGCTGGCATCATCGTCAAGGAGCACGCCCTGCGCACGCGCGCCTCACGGCGGACCGAATCGACCACCATGTCGTTGCGGACAGCCCTGCTCGTACTGGCCATCGTCCCCGGCGTCGCTCTGGCCGCCCTCTGGGCCGTCACCAGTGGCCAGACCCTGCTGGACTTCCAACGCCAGGCGGCCCAGGGACAGTTGGCCCAGAAGGCGGGCCAGCCGTCCAACATCGTCTATTACAACCTGCAGGAGGAGCGCCGGCTCAGCGCCGAGGCGCTCGCCCGGCACAAGGGCTCGACCGATGCGCTGCAGCGGCAGCGCAAGAAGACCGACGAAGCGATCAAAAGCTTTCAGTCGCTCTCCGACGTGGCGCCCGACGACGCCCCCGCCGAGGTCCGTGACGCGGTCCGCAAGGCCCGCGAGGCGATCAATCAACTGCCCGCCCAGCGCACCCTCGTGGACGAGGGCGGCAACGATCAGCAGAAGGTCGTGTACGGCTACTACACGGACCTGATCGCGGTCGACCTCGAACTCTTCACCGCGCTCAGCCATGTCGACAACGGCCGGATCACCACGCTCTCGCAGCCGCTCGTCGACCTGTTCTGGACCAAGGAGATGATCTCCCGTTCGGATGCCCTGCTGGCGCGCGGCTGGTCCGAGGGGAAGCTGAGCAGCGAGGACCTGCGACAGGTCCGCGAGGCGGTGTCCGGCCAGTCGCTCCAGTACTCCACCAAGGTCGTCCCCTATCTGCCGTCCGACGAGAAGGCCATGTGGGAGGAGATCACCCGCAGTCCGGCCTGGCAGACCAAGACGCGGGTGGAGAACGAGGTGCTGCGGCCGGCCGATGCCGACGCCGCCGGCTTCGTCGAGGTCGGCGCCGCGGAGAAGACCTGGCGCGGCGCGATGGACGAGCTCTCTCCACAGATCGAGAAGCTGCTGGAGCACCGCACCGCCCTCGTGGTCGAGGAGGGCAAGGGCAGTGTGATGTCACTGCTGTTCAAGATGGTGCTGACCACGGTGGTCGGTCTGGTGGCCGTGATCGCGGTCATCTGGACCACCTGGCGCCTCACCCGTAACCTCCGCCGCCGGATCGGCGGGCTGCAGGAGCGGGCCGAGGAGTTGGAGAAGGCCCTGCCCGATGTCGTCGAGCGGCTGGGCAAGGGCGAGCGCATCGATGTCGAGGCCGAGGCCCGCGCCATCGAGCGCGGCAACAAGGGCGACAAGGGCGACGAGCTGACCCGGCTCGGCGACGCACTCAACCTGGCGCGCACCAGTGCGCTGGCGGCCGCCGTCAAACAGGCCGATCAGCACCGCGGTTTCGAGCGGCTGCTCCAGCGCATCGCGCGCCGTACCCAGCAGTTGATCGGCCAGCAGCTGAAGAAGCTGGACGAGCTGGAGCGCAAGCACGAGGACCCCGAGGTGCTGGACGGCCTCTTCGACCTCGACCACCTCACCGCCCGGCTGCGGCGGTACGAGGAGAACCTGGTGATTCTCGCGGGCGGCTCCCCGCACCGGCGCTGGCGCAAGCCGGTTCCGCTGCTGGACGTGATGCGTTCCGCCCAGGGCGAGGTGCAGGACTACCGGCGTGTGGTGCTGGACCTGGACGGCAGCCCCTGGCTGTCGGAGCGGGCCGTCGGCCCGGTCTCGCACGTGCTGGCCGAGCTCATCGAGAACGCGCTCAGCTTCTCCCGGCCGCCCTCCCCGGTCGAGGTCAGGGCCGCCAAGGTGAGCCGCGGTCTGGCCATCGAGGTCGAGGACCGGGGCCTGGGGATGGAGGAGGACCAGCTGGCCGCCGCCAACGAGCTGATGGTCCGGCCGCCCCGGATGGACGTGCTCGCCCACTCCGACGACATCCGGCTCGGTCTGTACGTGATCGCACGGCTCGCGGACCAGCACGGCCTGCGGGTGGAGTTCCGTTCCTCGGCGTACGGCGGTACGCGGGTGGTCGTGCTCGTCCCCGACGAGCTCACCGTCTCCGAGCCGCGGTCCGGCCCGGTCGGCGTGCCCTCCCCCGCCGCCGCGCCTGCTGCGGCCCAAGCGGTGGCCCCTGCGCCGGGTGACGCGCCGCCGTCCCGCGTCCAGGGTCAGGCACTGGCCGGAGTCACCGCGCTGAACACGGCGGGCGCGCCCTACGCCACCCCGGAGCAGCCGTACACGGCACCCGAGAACCCGGTCCCGGCGCAGGACGAGCCGTACGGGGCGCCCACCGACCCGTACAACGCACCGGCCGCACCGCCCGCGCCTACCGCGCCCACCGCGCCCTACACGGCGCACGAGACCCCGTACGAGACCCCGTACGACGCGGCCGAACAGCCGTACATGACGGCGGCCGGCCAGTACCCCGTGGACCAGCCGCCGTACCCGATGCCGGAGGAGCCGTACCGGGCTCCGCAGCAGCCGTACGCCGCTCCGTACCCCTCGGGCGTCGGGGCGGACCGTTCCGGCCTCCCGATCCCCGGGCCCCGGCAGGCCGGGCCGGACGTCGCCCGCCCCGCGCAGCTGCCGGTGTCCGTGCCCGACCACCCGGCGCCGCCGGAGCCGGACGCCCTCCGCCCGGAGAGCGGGTCCGACCGGCCCGCCCTTCCCGCGCCCGGTGCGGAGCCCCCGCTGCCGCGCCGGGTACGACAGGCCAGCCTGGCGGACGAGCTGCGGATCGACCCGGCCGCCCGGTCCGCCGCGCCCACGCCGCCGAACCCGTACGAGAACCCGCAGCTGCGACCGGCCCCGCGCCGGGCCGGAGCCGCGATCGGAGCGTTCCAGCGCCGCTCCCGCGCGGCCCGCGCGACCGACGGGACGACGACGCAGCCCGCTCCACCCGCCACCCCCCTCCCCACGAGAGAAGAACGGTCATGACACGCACAACCGCCACTCACCAGGATCTCGACTGGCTGCTCGACGGCCTGGTGGACTCGGTGGCCGAGACCCGGAACGCCGTGCTGCTCTCCGACGACGGACTGGTGGTGAGCCACTCGCGCACCATCGACCGTGCCGACGCCGAGCGGCTGGCCGCCATCTGCACCGGTCAGCAGAGCCTGGCCCGCGGCGTCGGGCAGCTCTTCGACGGCGGCGGCGTCCACCAGGTGATCGTCGAACTCGCCGACCTCTGGCTCTTCATCATCTCGGCCGCCCAGGGCACCCACCTGGCCGTGATCGCCTCCCAGGAGGTGGACGCCGAGATCATGTCGCTCGCCATGCACAACCTCGTACAGCAGGTCGGCCAGAAGCTCGGCACCCCGGCCCGCGGTGAGTTCGACGCCTTCGGTTCCGGGGACGGGCAACGCGCGTGACCCCGTACTGGGAGGAGGAGGCCGAGGAGGACGGGGCGGGCTCGATGGTGCGCCCGTACACCATCACCCGGGGCCGGACCGCTCCCGGGCGGGACGACTTCACCCTCATCACCGTGCTGACGACCGCGCAGGACCCGCGGGACGAGCACGGTGCGCCGATCCAGTCGGGAAGGCTCCAGCCGGAGCACCGGCTGATCCTTGCGCGCTGCCGCCGGCCGTCCGCGGTCGCCGAGGTCGCGTCCGGCCTCGGCCTCCCGGTGTCGGTGACCAAGATCCTGCTGGCCGACCTCGTCGCCCAGGGCCTCCTGCTGGCCCGTGCCCCGCTCTCGGTGGCGCGGGCGGCCGGCGGGGCCCGGATGGGCCTGCTGGCCGCCGTTCGTGACGGACTCCGGAGAATCTGAACCAACATGACAAGCAGTCAGGCGGCCCCCGCCGCCGTCAAGATCCTGATCGCCGGCGGTTTCGGCGTCGGCAAGACCACCCTGGTGGGAGCGGTCAGCGAAGTCACCCCACTGCGCACCGAGGAGTACCTGACCAAGGCCAGCATCGGTGTCGACGACCTGGCCGGGGTCGGCGGGAAGGACACGACCACCGTGGCCCTGGACTTCGGGCGGATCACGGTCAGTGATGAGCTGGTGGTCTACCTCTTCGGCACCCCCGGCCAGGAACGCTTCTGGTTCATGTGGAACGACCTGGTCAACGGGGCGCTCGGCGGTGTCGTGATCGCCGACACCCGCAGGCTGGAGACCAGTTTCGCATCGATCGACTTCTACGAGAGCCGGGACATCCCGTTCGTGGTCGCGATCAACTGCTTCCACGGGCACAACACCCGTACGCCGGACGAGATCAGAGCCGCTCTCGACCTCGATCCGCATGTCCCGATGCTGATCGGCGACGTGCGCGAGCGGCCGTTCGGCCGGGACGTGCTGCTGGCTCTGGTGGACCACCTGATGAGCCTGCCCGTCGCGGCCGGCTGACCGTGCGCTCCCCTCACTCCCCGTACCTTCTGCACCTTTCTCGCTCTGGAGAGATCTGAGATGGCATCACCCCTGCGCGTCCTGGTTCACGGCGGCGGCATCGGCGGCCTCACCCTCGCCACCGCACTGGCCCGGCGCGGCCACACCGTCGAGGTCGCCGAGCTCCGCGACGAGCTGGAAGCGCTCGGCGTCGGCATCATCCAGCCGTCCAACGCCCTCCACGTCATGCGGGAGATCGGGGTGCTCGACGACTGCCTCAAGGCGGGCTTCGAGTGGGAGATCCTGACCATCGCCGACCCGGCCGGCCACACACTCGCCGAGATTCCGCAGCCGAGGATGGGCGACGTCCCCTCGAACAACGGCATCCCGCGCCCCGCCCTCGCTCAGGTGCTGAACGCCGCCGCGGTGGCCGCCGGGGCCACGATCCGCTTCGGCACCACCATCACGGAACTGGCCGACGACGGCTCCGGCGTGGACGTCACCCTCTCCGACGGCGCCACCGGGCGCTGGGACCTGGTGGTCGGCTTCGACGGCATCGGTTCGCCGCTGCGCACCCGGCTGTACGGGGAGCGTTACGTCCCCGAGTACACCGGGTTCGCCAACTGGCGGGTGACGGTGGACCGCCAGCCCCGGGTGCGGGGTGTGGTGATGGGCACCGCGGGCCGGGCCGCGAAGGCGCTGCTCACCCCGATCACCGAGGAACTGATGTACCTGGGTGCGGTGTTCGCCGAGTCGGAGGACTTCCGGCCGGACCCGGAGCGGGCCCACGAGCAGCTCACGGAGCGGCTGGCGATGTTCTCCGGTCCGGTCGCCGAGGCGCTCGCCACCGTCACCGACCCGGCCGCGGTGGTGTACTCGCGGATCTCCCAGGTGACGGTCGAGGAGCCGTGGCACGTCGGCCGGGTGGTGCTGGCCGGTGACGCGGCGCACGCCTCCACCCCGCACATCGCGCAGGGTGCGGCGATGGCCGTCGAGGACGCGCTGGTGCTCGCCGAGTCGCTGGACGCCGAGGCCGAGGTGGCAGCGGCCCTCGAAGCGTGGGAGGCGCGCCGCCGCCCCCGGGCCATGTGGGTGCAGGCCATGTCGCGTGCGGTGCTCAAGCAGGAGACGGGCAGCGAGACCACGCCCGAGGAGGACGAGCTGCTGAAGATCGGCATTCCGGGCGCGGCGCATGTGCTGGTGAAGCCGTACTGATCCGCGCCGATCCGCGCGTTGCCGGGCGGGCCGGGCACCGTGTGCCCGGCCCGCCCGGCACGTTCACGGCAGCACCGCCACCCCGTCGATCTCGACCAGTGCCTGCTCGTCCCAGAGCCTCGCCACGCCGATGACCGCCATGGCCGGATAGTCGCGGCCCGCCAACTGCCTCCAGATCCGGCCCAGTTCCACAGCATGGGTGCGGTAGTCGGCCACATCGGTGGCGTACACGGTGACCCGGGCCAGGTCCGCCGGGGCGCCGCCCGCCGCGCGCAGCGCGGTGAGCAGGTTGGTGAGCGCCGTCGCGAACTGCTCGGGCAGGGCCGCGCCGACGACCTTGCCGTCCTGGTCGAGTGCGGTCTGCCCGGCCAGGAAGACCAGTTGGCCGCCGGTGGCGGTGACGGCGTGCGAGAAGCCGGTGGGCGGCGACAGCTCGGCGGGGTTGATCCGGTGGAGCGGACTCATGCGGAGGCCTCCCGGTTCGCGTACAGCTCCTTGGCGATGATCGTGCGCTGGACCTCGCTGGCGCCCTCGTAGATCCGTGGGGCGCGGACCTCTCTGTACAGGTGTTCGAGGAGGTGGCCGCGGCGCAGGGCGCGGGCGCCGTGCAGTTGGACGGCGGTGTCGACGACGTACTGGGCGGTCTCGGTGGCGTACAGCTTCGCCATGGCCGCGCGGCGCGGTACGCCGGGCTCGCCCGCGTCGTACGCGGAGGCGGCCGCGTACACCAGCAGCCGGGCGGCTTCGGTACGGGTGGCCATCTCGGCGACCTGGTGGGAGACGGCCTGAAGGTCCTTCAGCGGGCCGCCGAAGGCGGTGCGTCCGGCGGTGTGCGTCACCGTGGCGTCGAGGGCGGCGCGGGCCATGCCGACGGCGAACGCGCCGACGCTGGGGCGGAACAGGTTGAGGGTGTCCATGGCGACCCGGAAGCCGCGGTCGGGTTCGCCGAGCACATCGTCGGCGGTGACCGGGACGCCGTCGAAGACCAGGGCCCCGATGGGGTGCGGCGAGAGCATGTCGAGGGCGGTGCCGGTCAGCCCGGGGCGGTCGGCGGGGACCAGGAACGCGGTGACGCCACGGGATCCGGCGCCCTGGGTCGTACGGGCGAAGACGGTGTAGAAGTCGGCCTCGGGTGCGTTGGAGATCCAGCACTTCTCGCCGGTCAGGCGCCAGCCGTCGGGGGCGCGTTCGGCGTTCAGGGCGAGGGCCGCCGCGTCGGAGCCCGCGCCCGGTTCACTGAGTGCGAAGGCGGCGACGGCGCGGCCGGCGCGCACTTCGGGGAGCCAGCGCTCGCGGAGGGCCGGGGTTCCCGCCCGGACCACGGGGTGGGTGCCGAGGCCCTGGAGGGCCAGTGCGGTCTCGGCCTCCGTGCAGCCGCGGGCCAGGGACTCGCGGAGCAGGCAGAGGTCGAGGGCGCCGGAGTTCAGCAGCCGGTCGAGGAGGCCCGACTCGCCGAGTGCGGTGATCAGGGGGCGGTTGACGTGGCCCGGGTCGCCCTTTTCGGCGAGGGGGCGCAGTTGCTGCTCGGCAAGGACTCTCAGCTCCTCGCACCAGGCGGTTTGTGCCGGATCGAGCGAGAATGCCGTCATACCGGCGCCTCTCTTGTCGGTGTCCGAGGCGCCCGGCGGGCGCATCTCGTTTTCCTCTTCTTATCGCGGACCGTTGACTACCGTCACCCAAACGATACGCTCCGGAGGCGACAAGGGGGCGATCCGTCATGGACCCGAAGACCTCAGCGCACCTCGACAGCTTCGCCAGGGAGCACCTGCCACCTCCGGACGAGTGGCCGGAACTGCTCTTCGACCTGCCCGAACTGAACTACCCGGCCCGCCTCAACTGCGCGGCGGAGCTGCTGGACCGTACGGCCGAGCGCTTCGGCCCCGACCGCCCCGCCTTCCGTACCCCGGACGGCGGAGTGTGGAGCTACGGGGAACTGCGGGACCGGGTGGACCGGATCGCCCATGTCCTCACGTCGGATCTGGGGGTCGTCCCCGGCAACCGCGTCCTGTTGCGCGGCCCCACCACGCCCCAGCTGGCCGCCTGCTGGCTCGCGGTGCTGAAGGCGGGCGCGATCGCCGTCACGGTGCTGGCCCAGCAGCGGTCCGCCGAGCTCGCCACCATCTGCTCGATCGCCCGGGTGAGCCACGCGCTGTGCGACATCCGGGCGATCGACGATCTGGTGAAGGCTCAGGTACCGGGACTGCGGATCACGGCGTACGGGGGTGACGCCCCGGACGACCTGCTGAGGCTGGCCGAGGCCAGGCCGGGTCCGTACCGTCCGGTGGACACGGCGGCGGACGATGTCGCGCTGATCGCGTTCACCTCGGGCACCACCGGGCGGCCGAAGGGCTGTATGCACTTCCACCGGGACGTGCTCGCCATCGCCGACACGTTCTCGCGCCATGTCCTGCGCCCGACGCCCGACGACGTGTTCGCGGGCAGTCCGCCGCTCGGCTTCACCTTCGGGCTCGGCGGTCTGGTGGTCTTCCCGCTGCGGGCCGGTGCCAGTTCCCTGCTGCTCGAACAGTCCGGCCCGGTGCAGCTGTTGCCCGCGCTCGCCGCCCACCGTGTCTCGGTGCTGTTCACCGCGCCGACCGCGTACCGCGTGATGCTCGACCACATCGACAAGCACGATCTGACCGCGCTGCGGCGCTGTGTCTCGGCCGGCGAGAACCTCCCGGTCGCCACCTGGCGGTCCTGGTACGAGCGGACGGGTCTGCGCATCATCAACGGCATCGGCGCCACCGAGCTGCTGCACATCTTCATCTCCGCCGCCGACGACGCGATCCGCCCCGGCACCACCGGAGTTCCCGTGCCCGGCTGGCAGGCCCGGGTGGTGGACCGCGAGGGCCGACAGGTGCCGGACGGGGAGCCCGGACTCCTTGCCGTACGCGGTCCGATCGGCTGCCGATATCTCGCCGACGAACGCCAGCGGGACTACGTGGCGCACGGCTGGAACATCACCGGTGACACGTACGTGCGCGAACCGGACGGCTACTTCCGTTACGTGGCCCGCGCCGACGACATGATCATCTCCTCCGGCTACAACATCGCGGGCCCCGAGGTCGAGGACGCCCTGTTGCGTCACCCCGCGGTGGCCGAGGCCGCGGTGGTGGGGCGGGCCGATGAGCTGCGCGGCCGGATCGTGGTGGCGTACGTGGTGCTGCGCGAGGGCGCGGAACTGTCGGCCGACGAGCTGCGTACGTACATGAAGAGCGAGCTGGCCCCGCACAAGTGCCCGCGCGTCGTCGAGTTCCTGCCCGCACTGCCCCGGACCGCCACCGGGAAGCTGCAGCGTTTCCGGCTGCGGGACGAGTGACCCGGAAATACCGGGTGCTTCGCGCCATCCGCACCCGGCAGGATGAAGCATGACCTGGACCTTCACCGACGACGTCGACGTATTTCTGGACGCGGCCGGTGCCTCGCTGACCGCCCGGCCCGCCGAGAACACCCTGGTGCTGACCGTCACCGCGACCCTGCGGCGCCGCGGCCCGCACGCCTATGGTGACGCCGCCCCGCTGCTGGGCTGGTGGCGCGGGGCGGACGGCGAGGTCGCGGGGACGCTGGTGCAGACCCCGCCGCACCGGCCGCTGCTGGGGACCGTCGCCCCGGAAGCGCTCGCCCCGCTGGCCGCCGCGCTCCCGCTGACCGGGATCAACGCGGACCGGGCCACCGCCGAGGCGCTGGCCGCCACCTGGCCGGGCCACCGGGTCGACCAGGAGCAGCGGCTCTACCGGCTGGGGACACTGGTCCCGCCCTCCGGGGCACCGTCGGGGAGGCCCAGGGCCGCCACCGCCGCCGACCGGGAACTGCTGGTGCGCTGGTTCCTCGCGTTCGCCGACCAGACCGGCCGGCCCGGTACCCATACCGAACGGCTGTTGGACGAGCAGACGGCGTCCGGCAGACTGACGCTCTGGGAGGCGGACGGCGCCCCGGTGTCGATGGCGGGCGTCTCACCGCGGATCGCCGGCACGGTGCGGATCACAGCGGTCTACACACCTGCCCAATACCGCGGCCGGGGGTACGCGGCCGCCGTGACGGCGGAGGTCGCCCGGGCGGCACGGGAGGCGGGCGCGCAGGAGGTGCTGCTCTTCACCGACCTCGCGAACCCGACCAGCAACGGCGTGTACCGGCGCATCGGCTTCCGGGCGGTCTCGGACCGGCTGCTGATCAGCGCGGCGGAGGAGCCCGTCACCCCAGGGTGAGCCGCGGCTTCGGTGCGTCCGTGCGGCCCGTCGGCGGGGTGCGGCTGCCCGCGCGGTACGGGAGCGGCCAGGGCGCGCCCGGACCGCTGTAGCCCTGGTCGGCCGCCGCGTGCAGCGTCCAGTGCGGGTCGTAGAGATGGGGGCGGGCCAGGGCGCAGAGGTCGGCCCGGCCCGCGAGCAGCAGTGAATTGACGTCGTCCCAGGAGGAGATCGCGCCGACCGCGATGACCGGCACGCACAGCGTGTTGCGGATCCGGTCCGCGTACGGGGTCTGGTAGGAGCGGCCGTACTCGGGGCGCTCGTCGGGGACGACCTGGCCGGTGGAGACGTCGATGGCATCGGCTCCGTGCGCGACGAAGGCACGGGCGATCTCGACGGCGTCCTCGGCGCTCGTGCCGCCCTCGGCCCAGTCCGTGGCGGAGATGCGGACGGTCATGGGCCGGTCGTCGGGCCAGTCGGCGCGGACCGCGTCGAAGACTTCCAGGGGGAAGCGGAGCCGGTTGTCCAGCGATCCGCCGTACCGGTCGGTGCGACGGTTGGTGAGCGGCGAGAGGAAGCCGGAGAGCAGGTAGCCGTGGGCGCAGTGGAGTTCCAGCAGGTCGAAGCCGCAGAGATCGGCACGGCGGGCCGCCGCCGCGAACTGTTCGCGTACGGCGTCGAGTCCGGCCCTGTCCAGGGCGTGCGGGACCTGGTTGACACCGTCCGCGTACGGGATCGGGGAAGCGGCGGTGAGCGGCCAGTTGCCGTGGTCGAGGGGCTGGTCCATGCCCTCCCACATGAGTTTGGTGGAACCCTTGCGTCCGGAGTGGCCCAGCTGGACACCGATGGCCGTGCCGGGCGCGCTCGCGTGGACGAAACCGGTGATCCGGGTCCAGGCCGCGGCCTGTTCGGGGGTGTAGAGCCCGGTGCAGCCGGGGGTGATGCGGCCCTCGGCGCTGACGCACACCATCTCCGTCATGACGAGCCCGGCGCCACCGAGTGCGCGTGCGCCCAGGTGGACGAGGTGGAAGTCGCCGGGGACGCCGTCGACGGCCGAGTACATGTCCATGGGTGAGACGACGACGCGGTTGCGGAGTGCGAGGCCGCGCAGCCGCAGCGGGGTGAACATCGGCGGGGTGCCCGGGGCGCAGCCGAACTCCTCCTCGACGGCGGCGGTGAAGGAGGCGTCGCGCAGCCGCAGATTGTCGTGGGTGACGCGGCGGCTGCGGGTGAGGAGGTTGAAGGCGAACTGGCGCGGCGGCTGGTCGACGTAGGTGCCGAGCTCCTCGAACCAGCGCAGGCTGGCCGCGGCGGCCCGCTGGGTCGATTCGACGACCGGTCGGCGCTCGGCCTCGTACGCGGACAGCGCGGCAGGCAGGTCGGGCTGTTCCTCGATGCAGGCGGCGAGCGCGAGGGCGTCCTCGACGGCGAGTTTGGTGCCGGAGCCGATGGAGAAGTGCGCGGTGTGGGCGGCGTCGCCGATGAGGACCGTGTTGCCGTGCGACCAGCGGGCGTTGACGACGGTGCGGAAAGTGAGCCAGGAGGAGTTGTTGGAGCGCAGCGGCCGGCCGCCGAGCGCCTCGGTGAAGATCTTGGCGCAGCGTACGGTCGAGTGCTCCACGTCGCAGGTGTCGAATCCGGCGGCCCGCCAGACCTCCTCGCGCATCTCGACGATGACGGTGGAGGCATCGGCCGAGAAGGGGTAGCCGTGCAGCTGCATCACCCCGTACGCGGTCTCGGCGATCTCGAAGCGGAAGGCGTCGAGGGCGAAGTCGGCGGCGAGCCAGATGTAGCGGCAGCGGTGGTCGGTGAGGCGGGGGCCGAAGGTGTCGGCGTGCGCGGCGCGGGTGAGGCTGTGCACTCCGTCGGCGGCGATCACCAGGTCGTGGGTGGCGGCCAGCTCGGCGGCCGGCGGGGCCACGGTGCGGAAGCGGAGGCGTACGCCGAGGGACTCGCAGCGGTCGTGCAGGATCTCCAGGAGCCTGCGGCGGCCCAGCGCCGCGAAGCCGTGGCCGCCGGAGGTCTGGGTCACGCCGCGGTGGACGATGTCGATGTCGTCCCACCGTACGAATTCGTCCTGGAGCGCCCGGTACACGACGGGGTCGGCGTGCTCGATGCCGCCGAGGGTCTCGTCGGAGAGGACGACGCCGAAGCCGAAGGTGTCGTCGGGTGCGTTGCGCTCCCAGACGGTGATGTCGCGTTCCGGATCGAGCCGCTTGAGCAGGGCCGCGGCGTAGAGCCCACCGGGTCCGCCGCCGATGACCGCGATCCGTTTCACGCCGGTCGGCTTCGTGGTGGAGGGATGCGCGCCGGGCGCCGTCGCCGTCCTGGCGGATGGAATCGCGCCGGGTGCCGTCGCGGCGGATGGCCCCGAGCCGGTGGTGCTCGTGTCGGGCGGCATCGCGCTACCGGCCTTGCCACTTCGGTGGCCGCTTCTCGGTGAAGGCGGCATGGAATTCGGCGTAGTCGTCGCCGTGCATCAGCAGGGCCTGGGTCGCGGCGTCCATCTCGACCGCGGCGGCGAGCGGCATGTCGAGTTCGGCGGTGAGCAGTGCCTTGGTCTGGGCGAGGGCGAGGGCCGGTCCGTCGGCGAGGCGGCGGGCGAGCGCCGCCGCGCGCACGTCCGCCTGGCCTTCCTCGGTCAGCTCGCTGATCAGTCCGATCCGTTCCGCTTCGGGCGCGCGGACCGGTTCGCCGAGCATCAGCAGCCGGGTGGCGTGACCGAGCCCGACGACGCGCGGCAGCAGGTAGGCGGCGCCCATGTCGCCACCGGAGAGACCGACCTTGGTGAAGAGGAAGGCGAAGCGGGCGGACGGGTCCGCGATCCGGAAATCGGCGGCCAGCGCGAGAACCGCGCCGGCACCTGCGGCCATACCGTGTACGGCGGCGATGACGGGGAAGGGGGTTTCACGAAGGGCCCGCACCACCTGCCCGGTCATGCGGTTGAAATCGAGGAGCTGGGCGGTGTTCATGGCGAGTGTCGCGCCGATGATGTCGTCGACATCTCCGCCCGAGCAGAATCCGCGGCCCTCCCCCGCGAGCACCAGCGCGCGCACGGTGCGTTCGCGGGACAGTTCGGCAAGCAGATCGCGCAGATCGGCGTAGGCACCGAAGGTGAGCGCGTTGAGTTTCTCGGGGCGGGCGAGGGTGACGGTGGCAACTCCGTCGTCCGTCGTCAGCCGCAGATGACGCCAGTCATCCGTACGGGGGGCGGAGCTGGGAAACGGACTCATGGAGGGGGCTCCCCTTCAGCCGTCGGGCCGCTGCCTGCGAGTACCTGCAACCGAACTTATCACTCGTACGTGACTCCCGTCACCGGCACGCGATACGCGGAGTGTGAGAGAGCAGTGCCGAACGTCCCCTTCATGCCGGTCGGCAGACCCTTGTCCTCACTCGTTGCACTTCGTAAAGGTTGAATCGAAAGAAGTGTTGACGTCCAGAAAGTCCACCCAACTCCGGAACGGAAACCCTGCCGTGCTCCCCGATGCCCCCCTCCCTGCCTCCTGGCGGATTGCCCTGCCGCACTCGACGGTGGCCGTACCGGTCGCCCGCGCCCTGATCCGTACGGCGCTGGCGGACATCGGCGCACCGGCCGATTCGGACACTGCCGAGCTCCTCACCGCCGAGCTGGTCACCAACGCGGTGGAGCACACCCGCGGAGAGGAGCCGATCGAGCTGGTGGTGGAGCTGCTGCCGACCCACTGCCAGGTGGAAGTGCACGACCGCGACCCCGCCCCGCCGGGTGATCTCTCGCATCCGCGGCCCGGCAGCGAGCCGGACCCCTGGCAGGAGCACGGCCGGGGGCTGCTGCTGATCCGTACGCTCAGCTCGTCCTGCGGCCACCGCACGACGGAGCACGGCAAGGCGGTCTGGTTCACCCTGCCGTCCCGTACGCCTCAGAACTTACCCGCCGCCCCCGCACCACCCCGGTCCCCCTGATCACCCCGCGTCGGCAGCGGCCAGCCGGGAGCGGCTGCGGCCGTAGAAGGCGTAGACCGCCGCGCCGACGGCCAGGAAGACGGCGAACTGCACCCAGGTCGCCCAGCCCGTCCCGTAGATCAGATAGAGGCAGAAACCGACGCCCAGGACCGGGCTCAGCGGGTAGAACGGCACCCGGAACGAGCCCGTCACCTCAGGGTTGCGGCGGCGCAGCACGATCACCGCGATGTTCACCGCGACCATGGTGGCCAGTGCGCCGATGGTCGTCAGATTCACCACTACGTCGAGCGAGGAGAAGGCCGCCGGGACCGCGAAGACGACCGCCACGATCCAGGTGTTGGCGACCGGCGTCGCCGTCCGCGGCGAGACCCGCTCGAAGACCCGGGGGATCAGGCCGTCGCGGGACATCGACATCAGGATGCGGGTCTGCCCGTACATCACCGCGAGCACGACGGACGCGATCGCGACGACCGCGCCGAAGGCGACGATCCCGCCGCCGACGTTCGAGTCGGTGACCTGGTCGACGACGATCGAGAGCGCGGCCGGCCGGTCGGCGACGGCCTCCGGGCCGAGGGCTCCGATGGCGGCGAGCGCGACGGCGCAGTAGAGCAGCGTGACCAGGCCGATGCAGATCATGATCGCGATCGGGATGTTCCGCCGCGGGTTCTTGACCTCTTCGCCCGCGGTGGTGATGGCGTCGAAGCCGATGTACGAGAAGAACGCCAGCGACGCACCGGCGGTGACCCCGCCCGCTCCGTGAGCGATGAACGGCGTGAGGTTCCCGTGCTCGAAGGCCGTGAAGGCGATGACGCAGAACATGATCAGGATGGTGATCTTGAGGATCGCCATCGCGGTGGTGGCCCCCGCGCTCTCCCGGACGCCGCGCACCAGCAGGGTGGCGGCCATCATGATCACCAGGACGGCGGGCAGATTGATCACTCCGCCGTCACCGGGCCCCGCCGAGAGAGCGGCGGGCAGCTGCAGACCGAACAGGCTGCTCAGCAGCTCATTGACGTACTGGCTCCAGCCGACGGCGACCGCGGAGACCGAGACGCCGTACTCCAGCAGCAGACACCAGCCGACGAGGAACGCGATGCGCTCGCCGAGCGTCGCGTAGGCGAAGGAGTACGAACTGCCGGAGACCGGGATCGCGCTGCCCAGCTCGGCGAAGGAGAACGCGGTGAAGATGCAGGTGATCGCCGCGAGCACGAAGGACAGCACGACGGCGGGGCCGGCCTCGGCGACGCTGTCGGAGAGGCCGACGAAGATACCGGTGCCGACGACGGCGCCGACACCGAAGCACACCAGCTGGAAGAGGCCCATGGAGCGCTTGAGGCCGTGCCCCTCCAGGTCGGCGCCGGACTCGGCGATCAACTGGTGCGGGTTCTTGATGCGTGGCCCGGACGGGCGCGTGGGGCTCGGTGGGCGCAGCGGACTCACGGGGATGGTCTCTTCTCTGGTGGAACATGTGGGGGAGGTGCGCCCCGGGGCCTGTGGGGGGCTCCGGCTCCGGGCTCAGGGCTCGGGAGCATGGGCCGCACGAAAATGGGGTTCGAGCGTGCGAGCCCGAACCCCACCAGGAGGCAACATAATAGTCGCCTTCGTGCATGTTCACCCAATTGGGTGCATGTTCATGCAGTGCTCAGTGCGAGGCCGCCAGGGTTGCCACCAGAACGGCCTTGATCGTGTGCATCCGGTTCTCGGCCTCGTCGAAGACGACCGAGTGCGCGGACTCGAAGACCTCGTCGGTGACTTCCAGCTCCGTCAGCCCGTGGGCGGCCTCGATCTCCCGGCCGACCTTGGTGCCGAGGTCGTGGTAGGCCGGGAGGCAGTGCAGGAACTTCACGTCGGCGTTGCCGGTGGCGTGCAGGACGTCCATGGTCACGGCGTACGGCGCAAGGGCCCCGATCCGCTCGCCCCAGACCTCCTTGGGCTCACCCATGGAGACCCAGACATCGGTGGCGACGAAGTCCGCACCCCTGACGCCCTCGGTGACGTCCTCGGTGAGAGTGACCGTCGCGCCGCTCGCCTCGGCCAGCGCGCGGGCCTCGGCGACGATCTCCTGGGCCGGCCAGTACGACTTGGGCGCGACGATCCGCACGTCCATGCCCAGCAGCGCGCCGGTGACGAGGTAGGAGTTGCCCATGTTGAAGCGGGCGTCGCCGAGGTAGGCGAAGGCGATGCGCTCCAGCGGCTTCTCGCTGTGCTCGGTCATGGTGAGGACGTCGGCGAGCATCTGGGTCGGGTGCCAGTCGTCGGTGAGTCCGTTGAAGACCGGAACGCCGCCGTGGGCGGCCAGCTCCTCGACGGCCGCCTGGCTGTCACCCCGGTACTCGATGCCGTCGAACATCCGGCCGAGGACGCGTGCCGTGTCCTTCACCGACTCCTTGTGCCCGATCTGCGAGCCGGAGGGGTCGAGATACGTCGTGGACGCACCCTGGTCGGCGGCGGCCACCTCGAAGGCACAGCGGGTGCGGGTCGAGGTCTTCTCGAAGATGAGTGCGATGTTCTTGCCGCGCAGCCGCTGTACTTCGGTCCCCGACTTCTTGGCGGCCTTGAGCTCCGCCGCGAGGTCGATCAGGCCGCGGAACTCCTCGGCCGTGAAGTCCAGCTCCTTGAGGAAGTGGCGGCCTGCGAGGTCTATGGCCATGGGACTGCTCCTGGGTAGGGCGAGGATCGCACGTGCACTGACCATGGAAGTCTATACGACACTATGCATTGCTATACGGCGATCCCCCTCAGGTCCGGTCCGCGCGCCACTACACCGGGTCGCGCACCACGGGACAGCTCATGCAGCGGGGACCGCCCCGGCCCCGGCCCAGTTCGCTGCCGCGGATCTCTATGACCTCGATGCCCTCCTTGCGCAAGTAGGTGTTGGTGGTGGCGTTGCGCTCGTACGCGACGACGACGCCCGGCTCGACGGCCAGCACATTGCAGCCGTCGTCCCACTGCTCGCGCTGCGCGGCGTGCACATCCTGGGTGGCCGTGAGAACCCGGATCGAGTCCAGGCCCAGGGCGTGCGCGATCGCGTCGTGCATGTGCTCGGGCGGGTGGTCGGTGACCTTCAGGTCCCTCGGCCCGTCACCGGGCTCGATGGTGTAGGAGCGGAGCATGCCCAGCCCCGCGTACTTGGTGAAGGTGTCACCGTCGATCATCGTCATGACGGTGTCGAGGTGCATGAACGCCCGGCGCTTGGGCATGTCGAGCGCCACGATCGTGTGCGCCGAACCGGCGTCGAACAGCCCGCGGGCCAGCATCTCCACCGCCTGCGGGGTGGTGCGCTCGCTCATCCCGATGAGTACGGCGCCGTGGCCGATGACCAGTACGTCGCCGCCCTCGATGGTGGACGGGTAGTCGTCCTGCCCCTCCGACCAGTGGTGGAAGGCGCCCGCCTCGGGGCCGGTGAAGAGCGGGTGGTGGCGGTAGATCGCCTCGAAGTGGACGGTCTCGCGCTGCCGGGCCGGCCAGCGCATCGCGTTGATGGACACGCCGTCGTATATCCAGGCCGAGGTGTCCCGGGTGAAGAGATGGTTGGGCAGCGGGCCGAGCAGGAAGTCGTCCAGGTCCATGACATGGAAGCGGACGGAGGTCGGCTCGCTGTGCCGGTCCAGGAACTCCCGCTTGGTCATCCCGCCGACCAGCGCCTCGGCCAGCTCGGCGCTGGGCAACTCCTCGAAGGCGGCCCGCAGATGCTCGGTGGCGAGCGGACCGTACTCCTTCTCCTCGAAGACCCGGTCCAGGACGAGCCGCCTGGCCACCGGAATGTCCAGCGCCTCACGGAGCAGATCGCCGAAGAGGTGCACCTCCACCCCGCGATCGCGCAGCACGTCCGCGAAGCCGTCGTGCTCCTGGCGGGCGCGGCGCACCCAGAGCACGTCGTCGAACAGGAGCGCGTCCTTGTTGCCGGGGGTGAGTCTCTTCAGTTCCAGATCGGGGCGGTGCAGGATGACGCGGCGCAGCCGCCCGGCCTCGGAGTCGACGTGGAATCCCATATCTCCATCCTCACCGTGCGGAGCGCCGTTCACCCGGTGAATCGCCAGCGGGTTTCCCGTGGATCCCACTGTCTGTCTCTCCGTGGATCCCACCGTTGGATTCTCTGTTGATCTCACCGTCGATCTCACGGTTGATCTCATCGTCGATCTCACGGAAAACCCGCTGCCGCCCCCTTCTACAGCCTCGGGTCGACCGGTTCCGACTCCAGGGCCAGCACCGCGAACACCGCCTCGTGCACCCGCCACAGCGGCTCCCCGTCGGCCAGCCGGTCCAGCGCTTCGAGCCCCAGCGCGTACTCCCGGAGCGCCAACGACCGCTTGTGGCCGAGGAACCGGCCGCGCAGCCGCTCCAGGTTCTGCGGGCGGGTGTACTCGGGGCCGTAGATGATCCGGAGGTACTCCCGGCCGCGCACCTTGATGCCCGGCTGGACCAGCCTGCCTTTGTCGTCCCGTACGAGCGCGGCGAGCGGCTTGACGACCATGCCTTCGCCGCCGCGTCCGGTCATCTCCAGCCACCAGTCGACGCCGGAGCGCACCGACGCCTCGTCACCGGTGTCGACGACGAGCCGGCGGGTGACCTGGAGCAGTCCCGTCGGGTCGTGCTCGACCAGCCGGTCGAGCCAGGCCAGCTGCTCGTCGTGCGGTACGGAGGCCAGCGAGCGGCCCTGCACGGCGAGGATCTGGAACGGGGCGAGCCGCACTCCGTCCAGGCCCTGGGTGCTCCAGCAGTAGCGGCGGTACGCCTCCGTGAACGCGGCCGCGTCCCCGGCCCGTCCCCGCTGGCGGTCCGCGAGACTGCCCACGTCCACCCCACGGGCCGCCGCTGCCGCGAGGGCCGCCTCGGCCTCCGGGAAGACGGCTCCGGATGCGGCGCCGACCGCGGCGTACTGCGTGCGCAGCAGCCCGGCCGCCTTGAGGGACCACGGCATCAGCTCGGCGTCGAGCAGCACCCAGTCCGTGTCCCACTCCTCCCACAGTCCGGCGGCGGTGACGGCGGTGCGCAGCCTGCCGAGGATCACCTCGGTGAGGGCGGCGTCGTCGAGGAACGGCCGTCCGGTGCGGGTGTACAGCGCCCCGGTCGGACCTCCCTCACCGTCGGAGGTGTCGCAGGCGCGGGGGGTGCCGCCCACGCCGAACCGCTCACGGGCGGCGTTCGCGTCCCGGCAGACCAGTGCCACCGCACGCGAGCCCATGTGCTTCTCCTCGCACACGACCTGTGCGACACCGTCCGCCCGGTACTGGGCGAAGGCCTCGGCCGGGTGCTCCAGATAGCCGTCCTCGTGCGAGGTGGCGGTGGGCGCCATGGTCGGCGGGAGGTAGCCGAGCAGCCGGGGGTCGACGGCGAACCGGCTCATGACTTCGAGCGCCGCCGCGGCGTTCTCCTCCCGGACCGAGATGCGCCCCATGTGCCGGGTCTCCACGATCCGGCGCCCGTGCACATCGGCGAGGTCCAGCGGCCGGCCCTCCCGGCCCCCGGGTGCCTCGGTGGTCAGCGGCTTGACCGGCTCGTACCAGACCTTCTCGGCCGGTACGTCGACGAGCTCGCGCTCCGGCCAGCGCAGCGCGGTCATCTTCCCGCCGAAGACCGCACCGGTGTCCAGGCAGATGGTGTTGTTGATCCAGGAGGTGTTGGGCACCGGGGTGTGGCCGTAGACCACGGCGGCCCGGCCCCGGTACTCCTCCGCCCACGGGTAGCGCACGGGCAGGCCGAACTCGTCGGTCTCGCCGGTGGTGTCCCCGTACAGCGCGTGCGAGCGGACCCGGCCGGAGGTGCGCCCGTGGTACTTCTCGGGCAGTCCGGCGTGGCAGACGACGAGCTTGCCCCCGTCGAGCACGTAGTGGCTGACGAGCCCGTCGATGAACTCCCGCACCTGCTCGCGGAAGGCCGGGTCCTTCTCGTCCTCCCGGTCCAACTGCTCGATGGTCTCGGCGAGTCCATGGGTGTGCTGGACCTTGCGGCCCTTGAGGTAGCGGCCGAGCTTGTTCTCGTGGTTGCCGGGTACGCACAGGGCGTTGCCCGCCGACACCATGGACATGACGCGGCGCAGCACCCCGGGGCTGTCGGGGCCGCGGTCCACGAGGTCGCCGACGAAGACCGCCGTGCGCCCCTCGGGGTGCGCGCCGTCGACGTAGCCGAGCTTGCCGAGCAGGGCCTCCAGCTCGGAACGGCAGCCATGGATGTCGCCGATGATGTCGAAGGGGCCGGTGAGGTGGCGCAGGTCGTTGTAGCGGCGCTCCAGCACCACTTCGGCGTGCTCCACCTCCTCCTCGGTGCGCAGGATGTGCACCTTGCGGAAGCCCTCGCGCTCCAGGCCCCGCAACGAGCGGCGCAGTTCGCGGCGGTGGCGCTGGATGACGTGGCGCGGCATGTCGGCGCGGTCGGGGCGGGCCGCGTTGCGCGCGACGCAGACCTCTTCGGGCAGGTCGAGGACGATCGCGATGGGCAGCACGTCGTGACTCCTGGCCAGTTGGACCAGCTGCCTGCGGCTCTCGGACTGGACGCTGGTGGCGTCCACGACGGTCAGCCGCCCGGCTGCGAGCCGTTTGCCCGCGATGTAGTGCAGGACGTCGAAGGCGTCACGGCTGGCGCTCTGGTCGTTCTCGTCGTCGGCTACCAGGCCGCGGCAGAAGTCCGAGGAGATGATCTCCGTGGGCTTGAAGTGCTTACGCGCGAAGGTGGACTTGCCGGAACCGCTGGCTCCGACGAGGACCACGAGGGAGAGGTCGGTCACCGGCAGTGTGCGCGAGGTACTGGTCATGCGGCTTTCGCCTCCTTCACGGTCTCGTTCCTGTTCTGCTTCGCGGTCTCATCGGCTGCGGTCATCGTGAACACGGCCAGCTGTGTGGGTGGCCCGACCTCGGGGTCGTCGGGCCCCACGGGGACGAAGCCGACCTCGTATCCGTGCCGCTGTGCCACCTCACCCGCCCAGGCGCGGAACTCGGCCCTGGTCCATTCGAACCGGTGGTCGCCGTGGCGCACATGCCCGGCCGGGAGGGTCTCCCAGCGGACGTTGTACTCGACGTTCGGCGTCGTCACGAGCACGGTCCGCGGACGGGCCGAACCGAACACGGCGTACTCCAGCGCGGGCAGCCTCGGCAGGTCGAGGTGCTCGATGACCTCGCTGAGCACGGCCGCGTCATACCCCTTGAGCCGCTTGTCCGTGTACGTGAGAGAGCCCTGCTGCAGCGTGACACGTCCGGCCTGCCGCTCCCCCATCCGGTCCAGCTTCAGCCGCCGCGAGGCGATGGTGAGGGCGCGCATGGAGACGTCGACGCCGACGATCTCCGTGAAGCCCACGTCCTTGAGCAGCGCCTGCACCAACTGGCCCTGCCCGCAGCCGAGGTCGAGGACCCGGCCGGCCCCGGCGGCGCGCAGCGCGTCGATGATCGCGGTGCGCCGCTGTTCGGCGAGCGGCACCGGCTTCTCCTCGGTGTCGGTCGTCTCGTCCACCGCGTTGTCGATGCTTTCGACATCGAGGTCGTCCGACTCGGCGAGCCGCACCAGTTCGAGCCGCTGCATCGCCTCCCGGGTCAGTCCCCAACGCCGGGACAGGTAACGGCTGGTGATCAGCTTCTGCTCGGGGTGGGCGGCCAGCCAGCCCTCGCCGGCCCGCAACAGCTTGTCCACCTCGTCCGGCGCGACCCAGTAGTGCTTGGCGTCGTCGAGCACCGGCAACAGGACGTACACCTGCCGCAACGCGTCCGCCAGTCTCAACTCGCCCTCCAGCACCAGCCGGACGTACCGCGAGTCACCCCACTCCGGGAACTGCTCGTCCAGAGGTACGGCCACGGCGTCCACGCTCGTCCAGCCGAGTGGCCCGAAGAGCTTGCGCACCAGTTCCGCGCCGCCACGCGCCGGCAGTGCGGGTACCTCGATGCGCAGCGGAAGCGGGGCTTGTACCCGTTCGGGCAGCGCGCGGCACACCCCGTTCAGCGCGGACTTGAAGACGGTGCTCATCGCGACGGAAAGCAGCGAGGACGCCGCGTACGGGCGGTCGTTGACATACTGCGCGAGCGCCGCGTCGGGAGCACCGCCCCGGCCCTTGCCCTTGCCGCGCCGCACCAGCGCCACGGGATCCACTTCCAGCAGGAGCGCCGCGGTGCAGAGCTCGGCGGATGCCTCGGGATAGAAAACATGCGCGGCGCCATGGGAGGTGGAGAACGTCTGCGCCTTCTCGGGGTGCTTGTGCAGCAGGAAGCCGAGGTCGGTAGCGGGACGTTCCGGATTGCCGGTCGTGCTGATTGTCAGGAACACACATCCGAGTATGGTCCGGCTCGCACGCGCCCCACCAGCGTATTTCCCTGTGTCCGGACACCGTTGTCCCACCTTCCCTTCGCAGCCGTTCGTCTTCCTCGGACTTCCTGGGACTCCCCGGGCTCCCTGGACTTCCTGGACTTCCTGGGACTCTCTCAGGCTCTCCCCATCTGCCTCGTCTCCCTTCATCTGCCTCCTCTGTCTCGCCGCCCTTCGTCTGCGGTCGTTCTTCCGAGCAGCCCAGCCAGCTCCGCGATGGTGTCCGGGCCGACCCGGCAGCAACCGCCCACCAGCCGGGCGCCGGCCTCCTGCCAGGCCCGTACTCTCCCCGGATCGAACGTGGCGTCGCCGACCCACCCCCGGCCCCCGGCGTCCCACTGCTCGCCGCTGTTCGGATAGACGACGACCGGTTTGCCCGACACGTCCGCCGCCATCCGCACCGCCCGGTCCGCGTCCGCCGGATCACAGCAGTTCACCCCGACGGCCAGGACACGGTCGTCTTCCGAGGCGAGGGCGAAGGCCGTCCCCAGCGGCTGCCCCGCCCGGGTCCGGTCCCCCGCCACGCTGTACGAGAGCCAGACGGGGAGCCCGCAACCCTCGACCGCCCGCAGCAACGCCTCGGCCTCGTCGATGTCCGGCATCGTCTCCAGCGCCAGCGCGTCGGGCCCGGCGGCGGCCAGCGCCTCGACCCGGGGACGGTGGAACCGCTCCAGCTCCCGGACGGAGAGCCCGTAGCGGCCCCGGTACTCGCTGCCGTCCGCCAGCATCGCCCCGTACGGGCCGACGGATGCGGCGACCCAGACTTCCCGCTCCACCCCACCCGCGGCCCGCCGCGCCAGCCGCACACTGCGGGCGAAGAGCTCCGCCGCCCGGGCCCGTCCGATCCCCCGTCGCTCGAATCCCTCGAACGTCGCCTGGTAGCTGGCCGTGATGAGCACCTGTGCGCCCGCCCGCACATAGGCCGTGTGCGCCGCCTCGATCTGCCCCGGCCCATCGGCCAGCAGCCGGGCCGACCACAGAGCGTCGGACAGGTCACAGCCCTGCGCCTCCAACTGGTTGGAGAGACCGCCGTCGAGCAGAAGCGCCCCCTCCGAGAGGGCCTGCCCGAGGGCGCGGGCGGGCGGGGCATCGGCTGACCGCACGGGTTGCACAGGTGACTCCCTCATGTGCCGGACCATGCCCCGGCTCGGTGAACTGGGACCGGACCCCGGCTCGGGCGAGCCGGAACCGCCCGGCTCAGGTGAGCTGGGTCTGGACCTGGGAAGAGATCAGCTCCAGGTGCTCCAGGTCGTCCAGATCCAGGACCTGGAGGTAGATCCGGGACGACCCGATCGCAGCGTATTGACCGATCTTGTCGACCACCTCGGCGGGCGAGCCCGCGAGCCCGTTCGCCTTCAGCTCCGCCACCTCGCGGCCGATGACGGAGGCGCGGCGCGCCACCTCTGCGTCGTTCTTGCCGACGCAGACCACCAGGGCGTTGGAGTACACCAGGTCGTCCGGTCCGCGGCCGGCCACCTTTGCCGCCTCCCGGACCCGGCCGAACTGCTTCTCGCTGTCCTCCAGCGACGCGAAGGGGATATTGAACTCGTCCGCGTACTGGGCGGCCAGCCGCGGTGTACGCGTGGCACCGTGACCGCCGATCAGGACCGGGATCCTGGCCTGCGCCGGCTTGGGCAGCGCGGGCGAATCCGTCAGCTGGTAGTACCTGCCGTCGAAGCTGAACGTCTTGCCGGTCCCGGTCGCCCACAGCCCGGTGACGATGGCCAGCTGCTCCTCCAGCCGGCCGAACTTCTCCTTGGGGAACGGAATGCCGTAGGCCTTGTGCTCCTCCTCGAACCAGCCCGCACCGAGGCCGAGCTCGACGCGGCCGCCGGACATCTGGTCGACCTGCGCGACCTGGATGGCGAGCACACCGGGAAGCCGGAAGGTACCCGCGGTCATGAGCGTGCCGAGACGGATCCGCTTGGTCTCGCGCGCCAGCCCGGCCAGGGTGATCCAGGCATCGGTCGGACCGGGCAGCCCGTCGCCCGGCCCCATGCGGAGGTAGTGGTCGGAGCGGTAGAAGGCGTCGAAGCCGAGGTCCTCGGCCGCCTTGGCGACCGTGAGCAGGGTGTCGTAGTCGGCCCCTTGCTGGGGCTCGGTGAAGATTCGAAGATCCATGCATCCATCCTGCACCTCCGGACGCCGGTCATCCCTGCCATCCCCTCCTCCCTCCTTCCCCTCTCCTCGGCGCCGTCACCGCCACCGGTCACCGTCGAAGTGCTGTGCGGTCACGACTGGCCCGCCCGCCGAGCCCGCCGGTCCGCGGACCGCGCCGTACGGGCCGTCCCGCTCCCGGCCGCGCTCCAGATCCTGCTGCCGCTCCCGCTCCTGCTCGTCAAGGCGCCGGAGCATTCCGTGCACCCGGTCCAAGGACTCGTCGGCCGCGTCGATCGCCTCCATGCACTGCCAGTAGAGCCCCTGCTCGTCTGTCTCGCAGGCCACCCCGACCAGAGCCATCCCCACCTCCCCGAGCAGCATGCCCAGCCCCGTCAGCGTCGCCCGCGGTTCGGCGAGCCCGGAGAGCTGCGCGGCCCGCGCCACTCCGGCCCGCGCCGCCGGGTGGTCCAGCGACCCGCTGCTTCTCCCACCGATCTCGCTGAGCCCGCGGGCCTCGCCCCGTAATTCCTTGGGCCCGTCCGCCGCCAGCCGGCTGCCGATCGCCTGAGCGAGCGCCTGGGCCTGCCATGCCTCGGCGATGATGTCCGGCGTGCCCCGGCTCTGCGCCAGCGCACGTCTGCTGACTCCTACAAGCCGCTCCGCTTCCATGCGTTACCCCCGTCCGTACGAAAAGCCGCTCAACTCATCCATTACCCACAGTGAGGGTGCCAGCACCGAAAAGCCAGGGGAATTCGGAAATCTGTGGACACAAAATCGAATGTGCATAAGTTGATCACTCCGAAGAGTGACGATCTCGGGGTTCGGAGGTGTCCGGGGGCTCCGGTACCGGGAACCGGGTCTCATTCCGGTCGATCTTCTCCGCCAGCGCCGACAGCACGTCGATCCCCAACACCTCGCAGAACTGCAGCAGATACGCGAGAACATCCGCGACCTCGTCCGCCACCCGGTGCGCCGTCTCGGGCCTCTCCATCACCCGCGCCGACTGCTCCGGCGTCAACCACTGGAAGATCTCGACCAGTTCGGACGCCTCGACGCTCAGTGCCGTCGCCAGGTTCTTCGGGGTGTGGTACTGCTCCCAGTCCCGTGCGGCCGCGAACGCGGCGAGCCGCTGCTGCAGGGCTCGTACATCAAGTTCTGTCACGACTCCAGGTCTACCACCGTCACGCCGGGCGTCTCCCGGGCCCGCACCGCACCCGATTCCGTGACCGTGCCCACCAGCCTGAGGTGGCCGGCCGCCCCGATCGACACCGCCAGATCCACCAGTTCGCGCAACTGCCGTCCGTCCAGGTCCCGGTCGAGTCCGTCGGCCAGCACGGTCAGCGTCTGCATGGCCGACGGCACCTCGCCCGCGGCGTCCACCGCCAGCACCCCGGGCCCGGTGAGCAGCACCAGGGCGAGCGCGAGGTACCTCAGCTCACCGTCGCCGAGCCGGCCGACCGGCGTGAGGCGGCCCCCGCCGCGCCCGACCACCGCGCGCAGCAACCCGTCCGTCAACCGCTCCACGCCGAGTTCCGTCACCGGCCCCGCACATCCGGCGTGAGCGGCTGTGACCAGCCGGGCATGCCGTTGGCCGCACTGCGTGTACGTACGCTCCAGTACCGCGGCGAGGTTGTCGCAGCCCCGGCGCAGCCGGCCGTCGCCCGTCGGCACCGGGGCGCGCATCCGCGAGGGCTGCGGTTCGCAGGCGAAGACCGACCGCAAAGCCACCACCACCTGTTCTGCGGCGGCCAGGACCCGTAACTGCCCCTCGGTCCTGCCCGCAACCCGCAGCGGCAGCAGCGCCGTTCCGAGGCGGTCGTCCGGCAGCGGCGCACGCGTCACCGGGACCGCGCCCGCGGTGTACCAGGCCGCCTGGACCGTCGAGCGCCCCGGGTCGCGCAACGCGGTGGTGAGCAGGATCTCGCCGCCGCCGGTGAGCCGTTCGCCGACGATACGGAGGGTGGGCTCCGCCTGGACGGCGACGTCGAGCCGCACCGGGCCCGACGGGCCGTCCGTCGTGCAGCCGATCCGGAATCCCCGGCGGCCCTGCGCATCGGCCGCGGCCCCTTCCGGCACGCAGCCCGCCGGGTCGGGGAACACCTCGTCGAGCGGGTCACCGCTGCCCAGCCGCGCCAGCGCCTCGTACGCCCGCAGGGCACTCGACTTGCCGCTGCCGCCGGGTCCGGCGAAGAGCGTGACGGGGCCGATGGGGAAGGTGGCGCCCCGGTGCGAGGCGAAGGCGGACAGCCGTAGTTCGGTGACGACCGGGCCGGCGGAGCGGACAGGACCACCGGAGCGCGGCACGGCTGCCGGGCGGGCCGACGGAACGGCTGCGCGACGGGGGCCGTCGGGCACGGACGTCGCGCCCGTACCGGTAGCCGCGTGGACACCATCAGGCACGGACGTACCGGCGAGTGGTGAAGGGGTGGTGGTTTCCGGGGGGAATGCAGTCATGGGCGGACCGTAAGCAGGCTTCGGGGCGGAGAACCGTTCCGCCTTAACGACCTTCCTACGATCGGGCTACGCCCGCCGTGGCAACCCGGCCGAACGGCATTCCCACGAACGGGGTTGGGCCCGCCGACACACCGCCCACCGACACACCATCCACCGGCCACCACTCACCCCGGGGCCCTCCTGCGAACCGGGTACGCCCGCTCTACGAACCGGGTACGCCCGCCGCCGCGACCCCCTCGACCTCCATGCCGATCGGGGACAGCAGGAAGACGTTCCGGTCGACCCGGTGCATTCCGCTGCCGAGCCCGAAGACGACCCCGCTGGTGAAGTCCAGGATGCGCTTGGCCACATCCGTCTCCGCGCTCGTCAGGTCGAGCAGCACCGGGACCTGCGCGACGAGGTACTCCGCCACCTCCCGCGCGTCCGCGAAGACCTGGACCCGCAGCACGACGAGGCGTCGCTGTTCGGCTTCCGCGCTCTCGTCGGGGACCGTTCGGTGGTCTACCCGGGACGGCCATTCGTTGCGGCTGCGCAGAGGTACGACCTGGGCAAGCCCCTCCCACTGCTCGTCCGTGACGTCGTACCTGTCGTACCTGCTCACCGGACCACCCCGTCTGTGCTTCGGTCGGCGTTGCGCCGGCTGCGCTCGCTGTTCATCGGGCAATTCTCTCGTCCCTCACCCGTTCGGCGTACCACCGACACGGTTCACGGGCTGATCGACACCGCCGACGGCCCGTCCGACGCACTCCCGGCGGCTTCACGCCGGTCCGTTTCCGCGGTCATGCCGACGGGGGTGAAACGTACCGGAAGCCGGACCAGGGCGCGGTGGAAGGGCCCCTGCCGCCACCTCGGTCCGCTGATCGGAACGTCCAGTTCCGCGTCGCACAGCTGACTGGTCAGCTGCTCGATCGTGGTCATCGCGATGAGCAGCGCCGGATGTTTCGCCGGGCACCGGTGCGGACCGGCCGACCAGGCCGGATGGGCACTGCCCCCGAGCGGATCCCGGGATCCGAAAGACCGGGCGGGGACTGGGTGTTGGCCGCGGCGCAGGAGACCAGGAGCAGCTGTCCGGCGCGCAGCCGGACGCCGTGGAACTCCATGTCGTTGCGCGGGTAGTGGGCCGAGAGATTGGCCGGCGGCGGGTCCTGCCGGAGGACCTCGTCGATCGCTTCGTGCGCCGTCATCGCGCCGCCGTGCGGCGAGCCGGCGTAGCGCGCGTCGGTGAGCATGTGCAGGAGCGCGTTGCCGATCGGATCGGTCGTCGGATCGTGGCCCGCGCACGTGATCAGGGTGATCTGACGCACAGTCTCGTCATGGTCGAGATCGGCGGGATGGGCGAGGAGGTACGAGGTGAGGTCGCGGCGCGGCCGGGCACGCCGGTCGGCGACCAGCTCGGTGACGACCTCGACGAGATCGGCGTACGCGGTGGCGGCGTCCTCGGCGGAGTTGAACATGCCGGCGATGCCGTTGACGATGCGTTCGCTGTCGCCCGGCGGGACGCCGAACCAGGTGACGAAGACGTGCACCGGGAGCCGTCGGGCGTACTGGGCGATCGGATCGCCGCTGCCGGTGGCGGCGAATTCCCCGATGAGCCGCTGAGCGACGCGGGCGACCTCGGCCCGCAGGATGTGCGGCTCGATCAGGGCGAGGCTGTCGTTGATGGCGTCGCGGTAGCGGGTGTGTACGTTGCCGCACCTGAAGAGCGCGGTGGGCCGGTAGTTGCAGGATCCGTGGGTCGTCGTACTCGTGCTGGAGCTCGTGCAGCAGCTGCTGGGATTGATTGAGCAGGGTCTGGATCTTGCGGGACTGCTCCGCCTACTTCTCCGCGGGGCCCGCGGGCTCACGGGACTGCTCCACTTCCTGGGCGACCACGGCGACGTCGGTCATCACCTGGAGCACTCCGGGCAGTTCGGAGCCGTCGAGCTGCCGGTACTCGCTGCCGATGGTCACCACCAGCCGCTCGGGGAGGCCGAGCTCCGGATAGCGCGCCTCGCCGATGACCCGGCGGGCCGCCTCAAGAGCCGGGACCCCGGCGGCGTGGAAGGCGTGGGCGCGCTCGCGCACATACTCCAGGTACACGATGTGATCGCGCACCCCGGCCCGGTCGAGGACCGGTCCGTGTCCGGGGACGACGGTCTCGGCGCCGGTGGCCAGCACCCGTTCGCAGGCCGCGATCACATTGCTGAGGGGACCCGCCCAGTGCACCGGGTGATCGCCGGGCTGAGCAGGGGCGGAGGAGAAGATCACGTCTCCGCTGAACACCGCGCGCTGCGCGGGCAGATGGACGATCAGGTCGCCGGTGGTGTGAGCGGACGGCAGGGCGGAGATCTGGACCGGGTACTCCCCCAGGGTCAGTTCCAGCTCCCCGGTGAAGTACGTGGTCGGCTGCACCGGCTCGGTGTGCGACCAGTCGAAGGGGCCGAAGTGACGTCCGAGGTAGGCCCCGAGCGGGGTGGCCGGATCGCCGGTGGCGACGAGCGCGTGCTGCTGTTTCGGCGTGGGTTCGTAATGGATGTGTTCCCGGGCCTCGCGGGTCGCGATGATCTCCGCGTCCGGGAGCACACCCGCGCCCCAGAAGTGGTCCCCGTTCGCATGGGTGACGATCACCCGGTCGATGGAGACGCCGTCGGGCAGCCGCTTCGTGGACTCGGCCAGGAACTGGCCGGCCAGCACGGTGTCGTACGGGGTGTCGATCCACAGCGCGCCACGGGGCGAGACGAGGAGTCCGCAGTTGGCCAGCCCCCAGCCCCGCTTCGGCGGGAGCCATGCGTACAGGCCCCGCCCCAGGTCAACGACGTCCCCACCCGTGATCGACATGGACGCGATTATGCCGACCACGATCCGGCCATGCGTTCACACTCGGCCACCATGATGTTCCATTGGCGCAAAATCGTCGCTCACACCTCTCAGCGGCGGCGGCTCGGTGACCCTACGAGACCGGCGCCCCGCATCCCCGTACGGCACCTTCCGGACGATTTCTCTTAATTCACCCGGCGCCGTCACCCCGCGCGGCGGACAACCATCGAGCAGGCACCAAACCGGAATGAGCCGAATACCCACGAGCATGACTGAAAACTGCTGCACCGAGACCTCCGGTGGCGGTGCCGGACGCACGGTCACCGGAGGTCGTCGAGCGGCCACCGAGGGGCCGTCGAAAGGTTTCGGGCCCGTCGTGCCGGTCGTGCCGGTTTCCTAGCGGACCTGACCGCGTTCGAAGTACGCGATGAGCTCCGGATCGAGGGCCGGTACGTCGTACGGTGCGCCGCCCTCACGGAGCGAACGGGTGGCGAGTACGCCGGCGGCGACGCTCATCCGCGCGGCGACCGGCGAGGTGTCGGTGACACCCCCGTCGCGCACGAACCGGCAAAACTCCTCCATGATCCGGGTGTCACCGCCACCGTGCGAACCACCGGCATCCGGCACCCGGTAGGTGACGTCGGCGTCGCCGCGGTATCCGCTGGGGCCGGTGTTCCAGACCTTGACCTCGTCGCCGGGGCCGTCACCGAAGTTCTCCAGACGGCCCTCGGTACCGATGACGGTGTAGTTCCGCCAGTAGTCCGGGGTGAAGTGACACTGCTGGTAGGCGGCCACGACGCCGTTGTCGAGCTGCATGTTCATCACCGAGACGTCCTCGACGTCCACGATGTGGTGCAGGTCCTTGCGGGCCGTCGGCGGCCAGTCGAACTCGCGCAGCCAGTTCGCCGGGCGCGGGGTGTCCGGCTCGCGGCGCGGCAGGTCGCCGTAGACGAGGAGGTCACCGAGCGCATTGACACGCCGGGTGTAGCCGCCGGCCAGCCAGTGCAGGACGTCGATGTCGTGAGCGGCCTTCTGGAGCAGCAGACCGGTCGTACGGGTCCGGTCGGCGTGCCAGTCCTTGAAGTAGTAGTCACCGCCGTAGCCCACGAAGTGCCGCACCCACACGGCCTTGGGCTCGCCGATGTCGCCGCGGGCGATGATGTCGCGCATCAGCCGCACGACGCCCATGTGCCGCATGTTGTGTCCGACGTACAGCCGGGTCCCGGTCTCGTACGCGGCACGCAGGACGTTGTCGCAGCTCTCGACGGTGATACCGAGCGGTTTCTCGACGAAGACGGCCTTGCCGGCCCGGAGCGCGTCGATGGCGATGGTCTCGTGGGTGTCGTCCGGGGTGGCGACGATGACCGCGTCGAGGTCGTCCCGGTCGAGGAGCAGCTTGTAGTCCTCGACCGCGGCATCGGTGCCGAAGCGCTCTGCCTCACGCTGCCGCACCTCGGGGTCGAGGTCGCAGACGGCGGTGATCGCCGAACCCTGTCCGGGGTGGTGGGCGGACATCGCGATGGAACGGCGCAGGCCGAGCCCGATGACGCCGAGTCGCAGGTCTGACACGGTGGTCCCTTCTGTCCGTACTGGTGGTGCGGCGCTCCTTTACGGCGACAGGCACATCGTTCACGAAGGCGCACCCGAATGGCAAGAGTTGTTCATTTTACCGGGGTAACAAACATTTATTGGCACCACACTAGCGCTCTGGTGACAGTGAACAGGCCGTCGCCGGTTTCGGTTTCGCCGACGTGCCCACACGCCCACACGCCCACGGAAAAGGCGGGCCGCCACCTCGATGGTGGCAACCCGCCGATTCGTCCGACCGGTTCAGACGGCGATGACGGTGACGCCGGCCTCCGTGAAACGGGCGGTCGCCTCGGGCGTGATGCCCTTGTCGGTGACCAGGAAGTCGACCTGCCCGAGATCGCAGACCCTGGCGAAGGCCCGCTTGCCGATTTTCGAGGAGTCGGCCGCCACGACCACCCGTTGCGCCTGCTGGGCGAGCAGCCGGTTGATGCTGGCCTCGCCCTCGTGATGGACGTACGCACCGCGTTCGGTGTCGATCGCGTTGACGCCCAGCACGGCGACATCCAGCGTGATTTCGCCCAGCACCCCACTGGCCAGCGGCCCCGTCAGCTCGTACGACTGCGGCCTGGCCACCCCACCGGTCACCACGATCTTGATCTGCGGCCGGATCACCAACTCGTTGGCGATGTTGAGGGCATTGGTGACAACGGTCAGGGTCGGCTGACCGCCCATCCCCGCCGCGGTGTCACCGACGACATCGGAGCGCACCGCCAGCGAACGGGCCACCTCGGTCAGCGTCGTACCGCCGGTCAGCCCCACCACTTCACCCACCGCCACCAGGTCGGAGACGGCGCGGCCGATGGCCTGCTTCTCGGGGGCGTGGCGGCCGGTCTTGTAGCGCAGGGCCAGTTCGTAACTGACACCGTGCGCGACCGCGCCGCCGCGGGTACGCGTGAGCAGCTGCTGCTCGGCGAGCTGGTCCAGGTCACGGCGGATGGTCGCGGCCGACACGTCCAGCTTGGCGGCGGCGTCCTCGACCTCCACCCGGCCGTTCTTACCGACAAGCTCCAGCAGCGCGTTCCACCGGGCATCCCTGGACAAGAGAACTCTCCTTACGAGCCCGGGCTTCAGGCACCCATCCCCTTGGGTACGGTCACCGGACACGCGCAAGCGTGGCACAAGGCTCCGCCCAGTCAAGCATCCTGCATGATAAATGCTTGATAATGCTCGCACGTCCTGTGTAACGTGCACAAACGAGCATCCCACTACGAGTACGGAGTGCAAAAGTGTCATTTGTCGAGATCGAGACGGCCAGTCAGCCGGAGTGCTGGCGCCGCGCCGCCGAGCTGGCCCGGACCCAGGCCTCCGCTCTGCCCGCCGCCGGCGAGCGCATCGCGGTCGTCGGCTGCGGCACCTCGTTCTACATGGCCCAGGCGTACGCCGCCCTCCGTGAGGAGTCCGGGCAGGGCGAGTCCGACGCCTTCGCCGCCTCGGAGTTCCCCTTCGGCCGCAGCTACGACCGGGTCGTCGCCCTCACCCGCTCGGGCACCACGACCGAGGTGCTGGCGCTGCTCGACCGGCTGCGTGGTGTCACCCGCACCGTGGCCATCACCGCCGACCCCAAGACCCCGGTCATGACGTCCGCCGACGAGGTCGTCGTACTCGACTTCGCGGACGAGCAGTCCGTCGTGCAGACCCGGTTCGCGACCACCCTGCTCACCCTGCTCCGCGCGCACCTCGGTCTGCACACCGACGCCGTGGTCCGCGACGCCGAGACCGCACTGGCCGAGCCGCTGCCCGAAGGCCTGCTGGACTGCACCCAGTTCACCTTCCTCGGCCGCGGCTGGACGGCGGGGCTCGCCAACGAGGCAGCGCTGAAGATGAAGGAGGCGTCGCTGTCCTGGACGGAGGCGTACCCGGCGATGGAGTACCGTCACGGCCCCATCAGCATCGCCACCACCGGCACCGCGACCTGGATGTTCGGCACCGCCCCCGAGGGGCTTGCGGAGCAGGTGCTCTCGACCGGTGCCCGTTGGGTGGAGAGCGACCTGGACCCGCTGGCCGAGCTGGTCCGCGTCCAGCGGCTGGCGATCGCCCGCGCCGCCGCCCGCGGTCTGGACCCGGACAGCCCGCGCCACCTGACCCGCTCGGTGGTCCTCGCGGACGCCTGACGGGCCGCGGCTTCCCGACGGGGGCCCGGCTCCCGCCTCCGCGCACCCGGTGGCGGACGCGGCCTCACGGCGGCAGCCCGGCCCCACGTGCCCGACGTGCTCCGCGGGGCACATCGGGGCGGCGTCCGACGGCGCCCCGGCTCGGGGCCCGCCGTGGCGCGGCCGGGCGGCCGTGAGGGGGCCGACGTCCATTACGGCCGCCGGCCCGACCTCTCGGACGGCACCGCCGTGGTCAGGACTCCTCGAAGTAGACGTCCAGGACCGCGTCGAGGTCCTCCGCCCACTTCTTGAGGTCGCTCCTGGCCGGCGCCTCGACCTCGGCGTTGAACCATCGACGGGTCGACATGTGGACCGTGACGGTGAACCGGCGGCCGAACCGAGGGGTCTTCACCTCGACCGCGCCGACCTCGTCCCAGCGGAACTCGGCCTCCTGGTCGTCCAGCCGGAACCGGACGCCGTCGTGGTCCGCGGTGATCGAGCCGCGACGGTCGCTCACCTCGAATACGGGGCCGTCCACCGCCTCCTTGTCGTCAGCCGCCGCATCCTCGGAGACGGTCTCCGCGAGGGCATCGTCGGGGGCGACGGAGTCGAGTACCGGCTCGTTCGCCTGTTCCTGGTCTACCTGTTCCTGGTCTGCCTGCTCCTGGCCCGTCCGTTCCTGGTCCGTATGCTCGTCTCTCTGCTCCTGGCTCGTATCCGGCTTCCCGGCAGGGGCAGGGGCCGTGAGACCAGGGATGTACGCCGGGTCTGTCCCTGCGGCGTACCCGGGCTGAGTGTTCGGATCTATGCGCTGCTCCACGGCGGGCAGTATGGCCGACGAACCTGTACGAGACCAGTGACCACCGCGCCGCGCGTCGGTCTTCCCCGGCCGGGCCCGCCGTACCACGTCACCGTTCCCGCACCGCCAGCAGTTCCGTCACCCGGTCCAGCGGGAGCGCCGGGACGTGGTGGCCCGCGCGGCCGGTCATCGAGTGTGCGCCGGTGAGCACGTTCAGCACCGCCTCCTCCACCGACTCGACCACCGCGCTGCAGAAGGGATCCATCCGGCCCCACGGCACGAAGCGCATCGACTCGTACGGTGCACTGCCGTCGTCCTCGGGGAACGTGCTGGTCAGCGCGGACGGGTTGGCCGTGGAGAAGGCCAGGAAGAGGTCCCCGGAGAAGTGGCTGCCGGTGGTGCCGGTGCGGGCCAGGCCCAGCGTCACCCGACGGGCCAACGCCTTGCACTGTCCCGGCAACAGCGGTGCGTCGGTCGCCACGACCACGATCACCGAGCCCGCGCCGGGCGGCACCGGGCGCTCCCCACCGGGCGCCGGTTCCGGGTCCGGTGCCCCGACCGGACCGGACAGCTCACGCCCCACCGGCACTCCGGCCACCACCAGTTCGCGCCGGGCGCCGAAATTGGCCTGTACGAAGGCGCCGACGGTGTAGCGGTCCTCGCCGTACTCGACCACCCGGGACGCGGTCCCCGAGCCGCCCTTGAAGCCGTAGCAGCGCATGCCCGTTCCGCCACCGACGCATCCCTCCTCGACCGGGCCGGACCCGGCCGCCTCGATCGCGGCCGCCGCGTGGCGGGACTGCACGGCCTGGCCGTGGATGTCGTTGAGGTGGCCGTCCCAGGTCTCCGTGACCACCGGCAGCAGCCACTCCGGTGCCATGCCGCGGCAGTGGGCCCGCACCCACTCGACGACGCCCCGGTGCACCGGGCCGACCGCGTACGTGTTGGTGATGACCACCGGGACGGCGAGCGATCCGCTCTCCTCGATCCAGGCCGTTCCGGTCATCTCACCGTTGCCGTTGAACGAGTGCCAGCCGGCCGCGCAGGGCGTACCGACTCCGTCCCGGCCACGTGGCAGGAGCGCCGTCACTCCGGTGCGTACGTCGTCGCCCTCGACAAGGGTGACGTACCCGACCTCGACACCGGGCACGTCTGTGATCGCGTTCCACGGCCCCGGATCCCCGGTCAGCGGGATACCCAACTCGCGTGCGCGCTTACGGTTTTCACTCATGCGGTCAGAGGGTACGGGTGGACCCGCACGCCGGACGAGGTGCGAGCGCCGACGCTCGTCGTTCGCGGCTGCCTCGTGTTGCCCGGCGTGCGTGTCCGGCTCGTCGCGCTATCCGGTGGGCGTGTCCGGCTCGTTCTCGACGACGATCGCGGTCGCCACGAGACCGTCCGTGACCAGCCACCGGCCGCGGAAGCCTGTCGGGGTCACCGTCGCCCAGGCGGCCGGGTCCGGCTCCGTGGCGGGGATCAGCAGCTCAGCTGTGAACGTGCCGTCCAAGTGGAGCACGATGTCGGCCTGTTCGAAGCCGAGCCACCGGTGGGTGAGCGGGAACCACGCCTTGTAGACGCTCTCCTTCGCACTGAACAGCAGCCGGTCCCAGCGGATCTCGGGGGCCGCCCTGCACAACTCGCGCTCGCGCTGCTGTTCCGTCGGCAGGGCTATGGTCTCGTGCACCCCGTCGGGCAGCGGCTCGTGCGGTTCGGCGTCCATGCCGACGGAGAGCAGGTCCTCCCGACGGGCGACCGCGGCGGCTCGGTAGCCGGCGCAGTGCGTCATGCTTCCGACGACGCCTCCCGGCCATATCGGCTCACCGCGTTCGCCTTTCAGGATGGGGACGGGCGCGAGACCGAGCTCGCCGAGCGCGCGGCGGGCGCACCAGCGTGCCGTGATGAACTCCTTGCGCCGGGACTCCACCGAGTTGCGGATCAGTTCTTCCTCGCCGGGGAAGAGAGCCGCGTCGACCGGGTCGTGGAACGCCTCCGCCACGGCCACCTGGGGCGGCAGAATCTTCTCGATCATGTTCTCCCTCGTGCCGGCTGGTTGATCCATCTTCTGCATCGTCTCTGAAGCCTGCCCAAAGAATGCGGGGTTCCGACAGCGCCCGGCTGTGCTTCGGACGACGTTCTCATGAGAGGAACGGCCCGTACCGGCCCCTCTCGTGACGAACCGGAGCTGTGTCCGAGCTCCCCGGGCGGCAGTCGGGGCGGGGCGGCGCAGGACACAGCTCCTCGCGGGGTTCGGCCTGTTCGGCAGGCCCGGTTCCTCCGGCGGCGTCGCCCGGCCGGCGGTCCGGATTCCAGGCCCGCCCGCTGTGGGACCGGATCACGGCCTCCGGTCCGGACCTGGCATGGCGCGGCCTGCGCGCCGCCGCCATCCGTCAGGTTCAGCGCATGCCGTCGAATGTGTCGCCGACGGTCAACGTCACCGAGCCAGGAGCGGCTGCGGAGTCCTGGGTCGCCCGCGCTCCCGGCACCCGGGAGGCCAGTGCCTTCGCCTGCTGATCGAGTCCCTGCGGAAATGTGACCGCCGTCGCTGCTGTGCCGCTGGGGGCGTTGCCCGTGCCGACGATGGTGTATCCCGCCATGCGCAGTGCTTCCGCGACCTTTGAAGCCTGCCCCTGCTTTCCCGTCCCGTTGAGTACACGCACACGGATTGTGGCGGCGTACACGGGGTTCTTGCTGCGGGCCTCCAGTGACTCCTTGTCAACTTCCTTGTCCGCGGCCAACGAAGCGAAGAGGTCCGCCGCCTGCGGGTATTGCCACACCACATTGGCCTTGTCGGTGGGCACATCCGCCTGACGCGCGTAATTCGGCACGGTCAGGAAGGTCAGTCGGTCACTCGGGATTCCCTTGAGTTCGGAGGCGAGCCCGGAGAGCGGCTTGAGCCCTGCCAGTTCCTTGTCCGTGGTCAGTGAACTGGTCGCCGAATCGAGGAAGCCGTACAAGGAGGCCGGACTGGTGAGTTTCTTCTGCGCCTTGGCCGCCAGGGCCTCCATGAATTCCTGCTGACGCCCTATTCTGCCGAGGTCGGAGCCGTCTCCCACGCTGTAGCGGGTCCTGACATAGCCGAGGGCCTTCTCGTCCCTGACCGTCTGGCACCCCGCCTCCAAATCGAGATGGGCCTTCTTGTCGTGGATCGCCGTCTCGGGACAGACTTCTATGCCGTCCAGGGCATTCACCATGCCCTTGAATCCCTGGAAGTCGATCGACATGAAGTGATCGATGCGCAGGCCGGTGTTCTGTTCGACGGTCCGGATGGTGCAGGCCGCGGCCCCTGCGACCTCACCACTCGTTCCGCCGACGGCAAAGGCTTCATTGATCTTGAAGTGATGCGGGGTGGACCGGGTGCCGTCGCCCCGGTCGCAGGCCGGTATTCCCACCCACGAATCGCGCGGAAGCGATACGACGGTGGCCCATTTCCGGTTGGCTGCCACGTGCATGACCATCAGGGTGTCCGACTGCATCGTGGTCAGACCCTTGCCGTATTTCCCGTTGTCGCCGTCGCGCGAGTCCGAGCCCACCACCAGGATGTTCTTGGAACCGGGGCTCATGTTGGCCGGCCGGTCGCCGCCGAGCTTGTCGTCGATGTCGGCGGAGTGGATGTTCCCGTCGAGGCTCTGATAGATCCAGGCGCCGACGCCGCCCCCCACCAGAAGCAGCACGCCCAGCACGGCCCCGCCGCGGACGAACATCTTGCCCCGTCTCGTGAGTCGCCCCCCTGGCTTCTCGCCGGCCCTGTGCCCCGCCCCGCCTCGCGGCTTCCTGCGTTCCTTGCTCACGCTGACCCTCCGCGCCCGGCCCTGCGGCCGCTCGCTCGCCCCGTAATTCGTCCCCGCACCTTGCGGTGGACGAACCCTACATACCTGCGGAGAACAGCCGCTCAGACGCTGTCGACGCCGTAGCGGACGGCGATGCCGGCCCGACCGGACGCGTAGCTCCGCTCGATCGCACGGAACTTCCCCTCGTCCCCTCTGCGGTACAGGCATCGAAGACCATCGCCGGGCACCCAACGCCCACACAGACACACTTGCTGTATTGCGGGACTGTACAACCATCACCATGGGGAACAGCCGCCTCAGCCGACATCCGCTCGGGCCTCAGGCGTCTCGATATCGCGGCGGATGAGCAGGGCCGCGGCTACGGCCGCTTCGCGGTCGAGTCCGTGGCCGCTGAAATCCGCCGCCGCGGCGGCACCCGGCTCACCGCCACCTGGCACCCGGGCGAGGACGGCCCCGAGGGCTTCTATCTGCGGCTCGGGCTTCCGCCGGGCGGAAGGCGGGCGGCGATCAACAGGGACCACGCGTGCGGCAGGGCGTGAAGACCAGCCACCAGGAAGAGGTCAGCCACGGCCAGGGCGGGTCCAGCGACGCCGCAGCAGCTCGACCGGCCGGGTCGGGAGCGAGTCAGGCGTGGGCGGGCGCCCTGGATCCCGACACGGCCCGCTGGGCCTCGGCCGCCAGTGAGCGACGGTCGCCGCCGGTCAGCGGACGGTGCGTGGTGACCCGTACGGACAGCTCCCGGGCGCCGACGACCCGGCGCAGGGACGTGGCGAACCCCTCGTCGCCGAGGAAGCCCGCGACCGTGCTGGGGACGCCCTGCTGGAAGTAGTCGATCGTCACCGGCCGTACCGGGGCGCCCGCGTCGACGGCCGCCTGAAACGTGGCGCGCCGGAACGTGCCGCCGGGTACGGAACACCAGGTGGTTCCCTGCGGGAACACCATCACGGACTGCCCGGAACGCAGCGTCCGCGCCAGTTCGGCAACGGTGGACGGCAGCTCGCGCAGGCCCTCGCGATCGATGAAGCGGGTGCCGATGCGCCGGGCCAGCGTCCCTATGACGGGCCAGGCGCCGACCTCGCGCTTGGCGAGCAGTGTCACGGGCTCGATCGCGAGCAGGACGACCACGTCGAGCCAGGAGATGTGGTTGGCCACGACCAGGGTCCCGGTCGGCCCGGGTACGGTCAGCGACTCCTGCCCTTGCCCCTGCCGCTGCTCCTGTCCCAGGCCGATGTCCTGCTCCAGGTCCAGTCGTATCCCGAGGGCGGTGAGGACGGCCCCGGCCTCGGCGCGCAAGGTTTCGGGGCCGGCCAACCGCTTGCCCGCCGCCGCGCTGTGGATGACGGTGCCGGCGACGGATGCGTAGCGGCGGACCGCCTCGGGCAACGGCACGCCGGATGCCGCGTTCTTCGCGTTCCTCGCGTTCTTCGCGCAAGCCGGTGTGCAGACCGGCTCGACCGCCCAGGGGTTCACCGGCTCTCCCCGAGGAAGGGGCGGCGGTCGCGGCCGTAGGTGCCGACGATTTCGTGCGGCGAAGTGCTGGTCACGTGGTTGCCGGTGACCGCTGCCTTGGTTGTCGAGAGCTTGGGTTGCCGTTCTCCATTCGGTGGGCGGACTGCGGCAACACACCCTGCCGGCCTGCGAGAACGCCCGACGCCGAAGTGGCTGGGTGCACCCATCAGCAGTCGGCGCGGGGCCGCGGTGCACCGACGCGCGGCGGGGCCGGTGCCCGCGGAGGCTGCCACGGAAGAAGGGCCGGGCTGAACAGAGACGCCGGTGTCGGGCACGGTTCTTCCTTTCGTCGCCGCTCGGAGTATTGGCGCGCCGGATGAATACCGCGCGAATCGAGGGGGAAGTCCGGCACCCCGGATCGGTGTCGGTCAGTGTTTCCGGCGGCGGGGAGTAGTTGCCGCGTCGAGTTCGCCCTCCTTCTCGCCGTGCTGCTCCGGTGACCATCCGGTCTCCGAGGACGTACTGCCGGGTGCACCGGAGGTCTCCTGGCGGCCGCAGGTGAGGGCCCGGGGCGGGCTCAGGATGGCGCCCCTGACGTCCGCGGGACCGCAGTCAACTCCGGAACGGGCTCCGCCAACGGCTTCGGCACGGGGCTGCCCACGGTCACCGGGGCCGAGCCGAATAGGGTGCGGTCACCGGGCCGTCGGAGTCAGCCGGCGCCGATGGGGTCGACGAAGGTGCCCGGGTGCGTGGCGCCTTCCTGGTTGAGGATCTCGCCGCCGAAGGGCCACTTGAGCTGGATGTGCTCCTTCTCGTTGGGCGGCGTGACGATGAGCATGCCCGGTTCGATGCGCTGCGACTTGGACGTGGTGGCGTCGGCGGGCAGCAGGGTGATGAGGAAGCCGGTGTACGCTCCCGGCTTCAGGGTGACCTCGGCAGCGGCCTTCGAGGAGCGCGGCAGCGACACGACGTGTCCGGCCTTCATGTTGTCCTGGATGTCGACGCCGGGAAAGCCCTTGAGGGTGCACGTTCCGCTGCCGACGTTCTCGAGCCGGACTGCGGCCACGGTCTGGTTGGCCTTCATGTCCGGGATGCCGCCGCCGTCTGCGCCGAAGCCCGCGGTCAGCTCCGGGGTGTGACAGCGCGAGCCGGAGACGGGCGCGGACGGAGCCGAAGCGCGCTTGCTCCCGGCGGACGCCGCACCCGCGCCGTCACCCGTCCTGGCGTCGGACGCCGCACCCGCACCCTCGGCGGCATCAAAGGCTCGGGCATGGCGGAATTCAGGCGCCACCGAGCCCGGCAACGCCTGCCCGGATTTGAGTCAATGAACGACACGCCACTTCCAGGGTGAATAAATCTCCGAATAACACCCAAACGGGCGAACGGCGCATCAATTCACCGACACACGACGCTATTGACAGCACGTCAGGTTGCACCCGAATGGCATACGAGTGACTGCCGTCCCAGCCGATGCCCCGGCACCGGCATTTCGGTATGCCCCGATATGACAGCCATGGAGTCCCTACGTACGTTCAATCACGGGTCCGCTGCTCAGCCGACCTCACTCCGAGACAGGAGAAACGACATGACCACACGTTCCACCGTCCTCACTGCCGCCATCGCCGCCGCCGCGGCCCTGACCGCCACCGGCAGCACCTTCACCTCGGCCGCCACGACCGAGCCGCCCCAGGCCGCCCCGGTCGTCCGGCAGGCCGCCGCCGCCCCAGCCCCAGCCCCCGCTGCGGCCCCCAAGGACAGAGGCGACGCCGGAAAGAGCAACGAAGGCCGGAGTGACAACGAAGGCCGCAACAACAACGAAGGCCGAGGCGGCGACGACGAGGGCCGCGGCAATCAGGGCCGAGGCGGCGACAACGAGGGCCGCGGCAATCAGGGCCGAGGCGGCGACGAAGGCAGGGGCGGCGACGAGCGCGGAGGCGACCAGGACCGCGGTTACGGAGGCCGGGGCCACGGAGGCCGGGACTACGACGAGGGCAGGATTCACTTCAACGAGCGCACGTACTCCGCCTCCCCCGGCGGCTGCGTCAGCGTGGCCAGCGGCCTGGGCTCCACCAGCTTCAACATCTTCAACGAGAGCCGGCGAACGGTCGAGGTCTTCAGCGGGGCGACCTGCGACAACGGCGCACCCGTCGCCACCGTCGGCCCCCGCGGCGCCACCCAAGGTGTGTTCCCGAACCGCGTCGAAGGGGGCGTGTTCGTCAGCAACGGAGTAGGGGGCAGCTTCCGAGTGATCGAAAACGACTACTACGACTACTGACCGGATCGCCCGCGTGACGTGACGTGGTACGCCGGCCTGCCGGAATCGGGCCGGCGTACCACGTCCCCACGCACCCCCGCGTCCACCATCCCGGCCTCCCATCCAGGCGTTCCAAGGACCACTTGTTTCCCCAGGCCAGGGGGATGGAATCGTTCCAGAGTCCCGAATCAGGCGTGCCGACTTGATCAACGCCCCAGCCGTCCCCCACAGTTCAGGACAGCACCCGGCGGCCACGCCGGACGACCGAAGAACACCGCGCACCGGGGGACCCATGAAGTACACGCACCTCACCAAGAGCCTTCTCGCCGGCATCACGCTCGTCTCCGCACTCGCTCTCACTGCCTGCAACGGCGATGACGCCGCGGCGGGCGCGTCAACTCCCGTAGCGAGTACGTCCGCCGACCAGAGCGACAACGGCAACGGCGCCACCGGCAAAGGCAGCGACAGCTCCGGAACCGGCGGCAGCACAGGCACCAGCACCGGTGGCAGCACAGGCAACAACGACAGCTCCAGCACGGGCGGCAGCAACAGCTCCAAGACACCCATCTGCACCACCTCCACCCTCCGCGTCACCGCCGCCGACAACAGCGCAGGCGCGGACAGCAAGAACACCGGCACCGTCACGGTCCAGCTCTTCAACAAGGGCGGGCAGAACTGTCGCGTCAGCGGCTTCCCCGGCGTCGATCTGAAGACCAATGCCGGAAGCATGTCGGTTCCGCGCAACAGCGAGAAGCCGTACCCGGCCACCCTCAAGCCCGGCGAGTCCGCCGCCTTCAACATCCAGTTCCCGGTCAACAACTCGGGCGGCTCCGGCGTCCGGCCCACCCAGATCGTCGTCACACCCCCGAACGACACGCATCAGGCGACCGTGCAGTGGCCCGCGGGCTCGCTCCCCGCCACCGACGGTTCCGACAGCGGTCCCAAGCTGGAGGTCGGCCCCGCCAACAAGGTCGGCTGACACCCCGCGCACACCGCTCGCAGGTCGTAGCCGCCGTCTCGGAGACGCCGGCTACAGCCCGTCACCGCTCTCGGGGCGGGGCACCGGCCTGGCCCTCATGGATGCCCACGAGCCTGCCGGCTGCCCCGCCCGGGCACCGGGCGGACCCTAGGAGGCGGGCATCAGGACCCATCCGCCCCTGAAGGCTTCCTGCTCGATGAGGTGCGTCCGATCACGCCGGTCCTGCGGCTCCAGGCCCGCTCGCCGAGCAGGGACAGCGCGGCCGGCAGCAGTACACCGCGCACAACGGTGGCGTCGATGAGGATGGCCAGCGCCATGCCCAGTGAGCGTTCGCCGGCCGTCAGGCGCCGGTTGGTGCCGGTTGGTGCCGAAGGACAGGTCCACGACCGTGATGCCGCCCCAGTAGCCGTCGCGGGTGAAGCCGCCCGTGGCGTACGCGGTGCGGCCGTCACGACGGTGGCCAGCGCGGTGCGCTGGACGATCTCGATGAGTGCGTTGATCGAGTTGGCCTCCACCGCGATCCGCGGGCTTCCCTGGTACTTGCCGAGGTGTTCGTCGATCTGCCGCCTGGTCGCGACGTCACCGCTGAGCAGGGCAAGTTGGTGATTGTGCAGATCGTGGATGGTCATGGGGCCGGGATGGTCGGTGCCGGGATGGCCGGTGCCGGGATGGCCGGTGCCGGAGTGGTGGGGGCCGACGACGAGGCTGAGGGCCTCGGTGAACAGCGCCGTGGCCTCGATGCCCGGCAGGTGGGTGCCCGCGAAGGCGATGCCGAGGTCGAGCCGATCGTCCAGGAGATCGGCTTCGATGCGGTCCTGGGCGGCCTCCCGCACGTCCAGGGTGATCCCGGGGGCTCTGGCCGTACGCCTGTTGGAACGATGGCCCACACTGCGCGCACTGCCCACGCAGAGCACACGGCCCTGGCACTGACAGCCTGTGTGATCACTGGGTGATTTCATCGGGGTGTATAGGGGCCACGTTTCCGCCGGGATTCGGCACCGGCGGATTTTCGGTGGGTTTGGAAGCCAGCTTGTGTGATGGTGGGTGACATTTCGGAGTAATCGGGGGTGGTGGGCCGTTTGGCCGTCACGCTGTGCTTGTTGATCACGGTCCAGGTCAGGGAGACCGCTGGTGCACAGGTCGCCTGAGGTGCTGTTCGAGAGGATCCGCCGGGCCCATCGTGAGCAGGGGCTGTCGGGGCGGGAGCTGGCCGCCCGGTTCAAGGTGTCGCGGCGGACAGTGCGGCAGGCGATCACGTCGCCGTTGCCGCCGAGGCGGAAGTCGCCGCCGCCGCGGCCGAGTGTGCTGGAGCCGGTGAAGGGCTTCATCGACGCGATGCTGCGCGAGGACCTGGACGCGCCGCCGAAACAGAAGCACACGATCGTGCGGATCACGGAGCGGCTGGCCGCGGAGCACGACTTCGTCAGACCGCGGTGTGGGAGTAGCTCGGTGACCGGGTCACGCTGGAGCTGAACGGCAGGAAGATCACCGCGACCGTCGTGGGTCAGCTCATGGAGGGCAACGCCCGGGCCCTGGAGGCCGCTTGGGAGAGTTTCGCCCAACTCGCACCGGACGCCCACGCCACCGAATACATGGTGCGGCTCGCCCCCGGCGCCGACGCGCGCGCCTACGCCGAGGCGGTCGCGGCGCTCAACTCGGGCCTGCATGCGTCGGTGATGGACTCCGGCAACGCCGGCACCGCCACCGTCATCACCTTTCTCGACGGTGTTCACGGTGCTGCTGACGCTCGTCGCGTCGCTCGGTGTCTTCAACACCGTTCTCCTGAACACCCGTGAGCGGCGCCGGGACCTGGGCATGCTCAAGTCGATCGGGATGACCCCCCGGCAGGTGGTGGTGATGACGGTGACCTCGGTCGCCGGGCCGGGCGCGTTCGGCGGGCTGCTCGGCATCCCGCTCGGGATCGTGGCGCACCGCCTCGTCGTGGACAACGTCGGGGTGGTCCGACTTCCCCGCGTATATGAAGGACGTGTGGCACGCGCCGCAGCTGACCGCGATGCTCCTGGCGGGTGTGGCGATCGCAGTCCTCGGCGCCCTGGTCCCGGCCCGGCCGGCGGCCCGGATGACCAACGCCTCCGTGCTGCACACCGAGTAGATCACCCGTCAGCACCAGCCTCTGGAACCGGCCCAAGGCAGCCGACGGCGTCAGCCGTCGGCTGCCTGACTCTACGGATACGCCCGTGTGCTGCTGGCCGTCGCGGGCGACGGCACCACCGAGGGCCAGCTGCTGGGCGGCACGGTCTCCTTCATGTCCGCGCAGAACCACCGCCCCCGTCTTCGGCAACCCCGCCCACTGGGCCGCCGACCTCCCGGTCCATACCGTCAGGCCGGAAGGGGCTCCTTGATACGTTGGCGTGCGCACGGACTTTCTGATCGCGCACGGGGGAGCTGGCTGTCGCATGGCATGGGACGAGTGGGACCAGGTGAAGGCCGAGGGTGCGGCGAAACGTAGCGCGTCGCAAATGCAACTGAATCAGGCGGCTGCCTCAGGCGGCGGTGGCGGGGGCAGCCAGAAGGATCTGGTTGTCCACAACGACCAGCTGGGAAAGCTCGGCAACCTCGCCTAAACGCTGCGGGAGGGTCTGCGCGTTGACGCGGATCATGCGCGTCAGAACACCTTCGACGCCTCCATCGAGCTCTTCAACGACGGTCTGGACATGGGCTCCGCCCTCACCGAGCTCCACGACGCGTGGAGCACCAAGGTCGGGACGCTCAAGGAAGCCTGCGCCCACATCTCCAACCATCTCGACTACTCGCGAGCACAGCACGGCGAGGACGAAGTGCAGATCGCGACCAAGATGCGGAATGCAGAGGGAACGCCCATGACTGGAGTCACGCATACAGGATTACTGGAAGTAGACGGGGAAGCAGCATGCTGAAGGTCTCGGAACTGCTCAACCTGCGCCTGGGGAAGCTGCATTCGGCGGTGGCCGACTGGGGGCAGATGGTCTCCAAGCTCCAGTCCCTGGCCACCGGCGAAGGCTCCGCGGGCACCGGTGGCGTGAACGCCTCGGAGCTCAGGATGCAGGCGGAGACCGCCGAATGGGAAGGGCAGAACGCCAGTGTCACGCGGCAGTTCGTCACCAAGACCGCGGCGGAGTTCACCGATGTGGTGACCGAGGCGCGCAGCGTACACAAGATTCTGCAGGACTCCCATGACGATCTCAAGAAGCACAAGGAAGACCTTCAGACCACGATCGATCGGTGGGCAAGGCGCAATGTGCACATCAACGAGGACGGTGGGACGGTCAGCTCCGTGCCATCCGGAGCGGCGGCCGGCACAGCAAAGATCGAGCCGGCGACCCAGGACGAGGTCGACACGGCTGCCGCCGAGGTGGGCCGGATCCTCTCGGCGGCGGACGAGATCGACAGGATCGCCGCACGTGCCCTGCGTAAGCACGCGGCGGGGAAGTACAACTTCAGCGAGGCCGGCTACAAGGGCCTGGAGGACGCGGACCGCAAGCAGGGCATCGAGGACGCGGATGCGATGCTGAAGCTCGCGGCCAAGGCCGACGGGATGACCGACGCGCAGCTGAAGCACTTCAACGAGGTCGCCAAGTACCAACGGGACAATCCGGCTTTCGCCGAACGCTTCGCGACGAAGCTGGGGCCGGAGGGCACGCTCCAGTTCTGGCGCAGCCTTGCCGATCCCGGCCACGGTGACGCCCCGACCGGCGACCGCGCGAAGATCCTGTCCACGGTGCAGGACAATCTCGGCCTGACGCTGGCCACCGCGTCACGTGTCGACTCGCCTGCCATGCAGGAGTGGAAGGACGGGATCACCGCCGCGGGCGATGACCGGATCAAGCATCCGGGGATCATGGGTGCCCCGTACGGATATCAGGTCATGAGCAGTCTGATGACCAAGGGGAAGTGGGACGGGGCCTTCCTCAACGACTACGGCGACAGTCTGATCGCGTTCGAACGCAGCAACAAGCGGGCCGGCCCGGACTGGCTCTGGGGCAACCCGGGCCACACGGCTCAGCTCGACTCCCCCCGAACACCAACAAGCCGGACAACGACCCGGTCGCCGGGTTCATGGAGGCGCTTGGGCACAACCCCAAAGGCTTCCCTGGACTTCTTCAACGGCTCGTCCGGCAAGGGCGAGAAGGACGGCCTGGACACCGTCAGCAACTGGGACTATCTGGTCGACAAGGACAGCGAGGACGCCCGCACCTGGCCGCTCGACGACGACGGCAAGACGACCGGCTACACGAACCTCGGGCACGCCCTGAAGTCGGCAACACTCGGGTACGCGTACGATGCCTCGCCGCCCTCGATTCCAGAGCTGGGCTCCGAGGCGCAGAACGCGGCGCGCGACGAGCGAACCGAGCTCATGGAGAAGGTCGTCGACCATTACAAGACCGCCGACGCGATCGAGAAGCAGGACGGAATCCGCGACAGCCTGACCAACATGGCGGCAGGCCATATCGACAGCCTGAACTACTCCATGGACAACATGGGCGGTAGTGGCGATCTCGTGGATCGAGACGGCTTGTTCGGGAAGGACACCCATCGTCTCCGTGGTTTCGGCGAGACGGGCAGCATGCAGTTCATGCGGGCCCTGGGAGCCGACGAGGATTCGCACGCGACCCTCTCCGTGGCCCAACAGGTCTATGGGTCGAGCCTCATGACGGCTCAAGGCGACGACAGCGACTCCGCCGTCGCGGCCGGCCTGCACAGCGTCAAGATGCACGGCATGCTGGACGAATCCCGTATCGAGGCCATAGGCAAAGAATTCGCGGACGACAAGACCGAACGTAACCTGAAGCTGGAACAACAGGGCGCATGGCGCGACTTCGCTGCCGAGGCCACGATCGGCGTTGCGGTGGGTGTCACGACGGCGGCGATAGTTCCCGCTGGACCAATAGCCGTGGTTGCTGTTCCTCTGGCCATCGAGACCATTGGCGGCGCTGCCAACACACAGTTCGGCAACGAAACCATGCAGTGGCTCAAGGACCATGAGTTCGAGAACCACGACGAAGCAGCCCAGGGAATCGACAAGGCCAAGGCTGAAGGGCGGCAGAACGCGATGGGGCCCCTCCTCAACTACGTGGAGGCACACAACATGGAGAGCGGTGAGGTCCGCAAACTGATGGGGACGGCCGAGGACTCGTACAACAGGGGCGGACGGCTCAGCGACACCGACGACGCCCGGGGGTGGTGACGTATGCGGACACTTACACCTGTCCACATCCTCCTGATGTGTTCCTTGACTCTCGGAGTGAGCGCCTGCTCGGAAACGACGAATGAAACAGATGCGGATGTGGCTGCCGCACAGCGCAAGGCATGCCAGGAACTGTTCGGCACGTCCGGGCTGAAACAGATAGGCCGTGGGGTCGAAGGATCCGAAGAGTTGCGTTTCAGGAGCCCGGCCTCTCTGGCTGATGCCCGATCTCGCCACCATGATCAAGTCCGGAAGTGGACTCCCGAGAGTAAGCCAACCCGGTACGTCGCGTCGAATATGTGCATGATCCGGACCGACATCTCCACGGGGATGCAAATCGGCCTCACGTACAAACCCTCCCCCTTCCCTTTCGATACTGCGTTCGACAAAGGGACCAAGAACGGAATCCTTTCGGAGCCTCGTCTGACGCAGGTCAATTCGGACGTGAAGCTCGTTTACGGGGCCGATGAATACAGGGAAGCCAGATACCAGGTCTACGTGCAGTGCAAGGTACCGGATACCCCGGCAGGACAGGAGCGCGAAGTCCCTCTGACGGGCGAGCTGACCGACACGCTCACCGACGGTGTGACCGTTCGAGACCACCTCACGCTCCTCCTCCATTCGGCCCGCGTCATGGCCAGCACACTCGATTGCCAGAACGAGCCCGTCGTGCCCAGCACGCTGCCCGCCTCAGTAAAGGTCTCCTGAGCGGGACCAGTTACGACCTGGGAGGACCCGCCCCCCGAATCACGATCCTCCACGGCAGCCGGACAGGCCGAAGCGTGACGGCGATCGCACAGACACGGCAGCTGTAGTTCGTGACTCGTGAGGTTCCTGTCATGCGATGGCCACTGCCATGACGTTGTTCCAGCGGCGGTGGCAGTCGGCGGCCCGATGCTGGTGTCGGCGGCGCCGGTGTGACCAGCGGAGCACGTCCTCTCCGCCTTCGCGCCGCGAGTAGTACAACCGCCCTTCCCTCACCTCGCACCCTCGCCGGATCGCCTCGACAGCCAGGGCCAGCAGTATCAGGAGTGATTTACGGCGGAGCGCAGGCGGAATCACCAGCTGCCCCTCATGGTCCCTGATCGCAGCGACAGCTCGATGAGGAGAACTCAGTCGTGCGGGAACAGGCACCGCCGAGATGCCCGTCTTCGGCCGCTGGCTCCGCGAGTTGGCTTGTGGGCCTTCACAAAGGGGTCGACCAACTGCCATGCCTTCGCCCGCTGGGCACGGGCAACGGGCCACTCGCTGCAAGGCGTCGGACTGCGCTTTCGGTCCGTAGCCTGGGGAACGCCCGCCGCTGCCCGTCGACCCCGGAGGCCCGGCGGACAGCGCCTGGACGACTCCGTCTGCAAACGCCGGGTCGTCGGGATGGTGACCACGCCGAAGGTAGAACCGGCCGGCCTCGGTGACATCCGCTTGCACGTCACCGCCATCGCGGCTGACCTTCAGGAGGCCGCGGTCGCGCAGGCGACAACATCCAGGCCAGATGGGGTTACGCCGCTATGCAGGCAGGTCGTCGGCCGTCAGGAGCGTCAAACGAGCGTCGCGACCCAGCAGGCTCCTGCACTCCCCCGTCTCCGGAGCACCCGCTCAACGCCACGACAACAGACACCACGGCGGCCTGCGCCATCGGCGCCCGCGATGGGCCGCCATGTTCCGCTCCCGAATCCCCGTACATACAAAGGGAGCTGGTTGTACAGGAGCACGAGTCCGGGACACGAGAAGACGGACATTCTACATATTCAGCCAGATATTATACCGAGACGCACATGACGGCCCCCACGGGGCCTGGGCGCCGTCACGGAAAACTCACGTCGAACGCAAGAGTGCTGCGCGACTCAATCCATCGGGTAGAAGTCAGGCTCCGGAAACAGCCTCGCGATCGAGAACGGCTCGAACTCCGGATCCGTCAATACTCGGTAGACGAACTCGGAGGTGCACATGCTCACTTGTTGCCAGGGGTACGGATCGCCTTGCGTGACGATGGGCCAGCTCGCCGGATCTTCCTCCGCGGACGCCAGCCAGAAGTAGTTGCACTCCATCTCACCGAACGCCCAAGGAATGAGCCCCCGCCGACCGGGCCGGTACATCTGATAGGGCTTGAGGAGCGGATCGGGCCCGCCCTCCGGGGCGCCGTCGAGATACTTCTTCCAGATTCTGGCCAGGTCGAACTGCCTCGTGCTATCGACGGTGAAAACATCCAAGAATTCCGAGAATTCTCCCTTGCCGAACGCCTCGGCAAGCTTCTTGTAATCCTCGGGCAGTGCCGTACCGAGATCTTCCTCAACGCTGCTCCACGGAATCTCGAGCCGAAGCGGCTCCCAGTTCACGGCCTCAGCGATTCGCTCGATCCACATTTTTTTCGCATTCCGATCGAAGACTTGGACCGGAGTCAAGTCCACCCACTCGGCGCCGGCCCGCCGGACGAACACCTCGCCCGCGCAAGCCCCGAGCCAGAACAGTTCGCGCGCCACGGTCCCCTGTTCCGGTCCAACAGCACGGAGCCCGTCGACGATGTGGTCCACCACACGCAGGCTCGCCATCGAGCAGTGCAGAGGTAAAAGGTTACGCACCGTAACTCTCCGTATGAATTCCGCGGACCCCTGCCAAAATCTCACCGGGCGTCAGGAGCTGTTTGCCATCCGCGCTTGAACCCACCGCAACCCCGTACCTCACGCGCGGCCGGGATCCTCGCGGAGCGCCCGGCGGGGAACTCCATCCGCCCCCTCTCCAACCAAGCGATCCCCCAGCCTCAAACGTCACAGGGGCTGCCTCCACCCGGCCCGGTCGGACAGAGGCCCCTTGCCCAAGCCGCGACCACCCTCGACCTGCCGCCACCGGACCGGTCACCGCAGCAAGCGTATGTCAGCAGACGGTGACAGATCACGAAGTGCGCACCGGATGGCACTGCGGACGACGGCCATCCGCTGGGCGCCCGGTTTCCCTTGTCGCCAGCCCAATGCGGCCCTGCGTCAGTCTCCTCGATGGAGCGTCATCCGAGCGTCAAGAATCATGAACGCCGCTTCGCCGTCGTCACTCGCACGATCCTCGACGCGCCCTGAAACCGCAGGTCAGGCAAGCTTGGACGGGCGGGCCGCCCGTTCGACCCGTTCCGCAGGTGGAAACAGGTCGAACGTACTACCGGGGGCACGAAACCGCAGGTCAGGAGCCCTTAGCGGCCGGCTCAAGGATGGCCACGCACTCCACATGATGCGTCATCGCGATCATGTCGGCCGGAACGCACCCAGAGAAAACGGCAGGTCAGCCCGGTTTTCTCCGCCCTATCGGCGGGTTCGCGGGCGCCCTTGAGCGTCAAACGAGCGTCACGGCCAACGAAGACGACGCCTCAGACACACGCCACCGACTTCAGAGGGGGGGATCGTCAGGGAGCACCCGGAACGCCTTGTGGCGACCCAGCGGGCGTACCGCGCGGAAGTCGCGGCGGGCAGATCAAGACGGGTTCCCTGTCGCGCTCCGACCGGACCGCGAAGTACAACCAGCTCATCCGCATCGAGGAAGTGCTGGGCTCGCAGGCGCAGTACGCGGGCCGGTCCGCGCTCTACGTCCGTTCCTGACCTCTGACGCGCGCGGAGCTCGGCCATTTCGTGGAACAGGCCCGGACCCGGAGAGCCGGCCCGGGCCAACTCGCCCTCATCGACGCATCGGCCGCCCTCGCGATCGGCTGACAGTCGCGACGGTGCCTGTTAAGGCAAATGAGACGAATGTGATGCTATGGACTCTACTGTTCGATTTGGCCTCACTTGTTCGGTTTGGCCTCGCTTGGCGGGGTCGTTGATCCATACCTGGCGGGGTATCGACGGTGGGACGGGGCGGCGGTTGAACCGGCTCGTTCGTCCACCCAGGCCAACTCCCGCCGGAGTGTAGGGAAATAGGTCGAGCGACCCGTTCCGGCAACAAAATCGCAGGTCAGGAGCTCTTCGTGGCCGGTTCAAGGACGGCAACGCACTCCACGTGCGCGGTCATCGGAAGCACGCCACCGGAATTGACATTCAGGGAACCTGGAGGTCAGACGCAGTATGACCTCTCCCGAGAAGCGGCCTGCATGTGCCCGGAGCGTCAAACGAGCGTCACGGCCGAGACGGGTCGGCCCTGCTCGACGGGTGTCGACGGCAGTCCCGCACACTGCCGGAAACAAGGACGTCAGATGTGCGGAATCACCGGTCGATGCTCACCCCCGGGCGCCAGCCACCGTCGACCGGATTCGGGGTCGTAGTGGCGGAAGTAGTCGTAGTGGAGTCCTGTTTCCGAGTCGAAGTACTGACCGGGGAAGCGCAACGGTGTGTACGTCGAGCTTGTCGCTGTCCAGACAGTAGTGCCCCACAGAGTGCTACGGGTGTGCCACGTGACGTCGCCTCTTTCGTCGACGAGTTGGCGGCCGGGAGCGGTTCGGGGACACGCCCGACGCACTGCCCGCGCCGCCGGACCCGGGGCTCCGATTGACGGCACGGCCGGGGCGGTGTGACGATGCGCCGATGTCGGACCTGCACGCCCGGATGGCCGCCCGGGTCGGTGACCTCACGGCCGTCGTGGTCGCGCGCTGCGCGGCGGAGGCGCCGTTCTACGGGGCGTTGCCCCGCGCCACCCTCCAGGGCGAGGTGGCGCGGTCCATCGCGGCGGTGCACGCGCTGTTGCTCAGGGCACTGCGCGACGGCGGCGGCGGGGGTCCGATGGGGCCGGGCGATCTGACCCGGCTCATCGAGTGGTCGGCGCGCCGGGCCGAGGAGCGCGTCCCCCTGGAGGCGGTGATCGCCGCGTACCTGATCGGCGCCGAGGTGTGGTGGCAGACGCTGACCGAGGTCGCGGAGCCCGGTGAGCTGGCCGGGGCGGGCGGCAAGCTGCTCGCCTGCCTGCACGCCGCGCTGCCCGCGGTCGTCCTCGCCCACCAGAACGCCCAGGAGGACCTCCACAGCGAGGACAAGCGCGTACGGCGGGCCCTGCTCGGCGCCCTGCTGGCAGGACGGCCGTACGAGGAGCTGGCGGGCGTGGCGCGGGTGGCCGTGGTGGGTGAGTACGAGGTGGTTGCCTTCGCGTTCGAGTCCGACCCGCCGAGCAGATTGGTGCAGTCCTCGCTCGACGCCTTCACCGGGATCCCTGTGCTGATGGACCACGTCGCTCGGATCGCCTTGTTGCCGGGCAGGTCCGACGTGCCGGGCCTGGTGGCCCGGCTGGAGAAGGACGTGGGGCAGCCCGTGCGCGCCGCCGCCGCCCGCTCCTCCGCACCGGCGGCCATCTCCTCGGCGGCGCAGGAGGCCGGCCGCGTGCTGGATCTCGTCCGGCGCCTGGGACGCCCGCCCGGGTGCTACCGCCTCGACGACGTGCTGCTGGAGCACCAGCTCGCGCGCCCCGGGGACGGCCTGGTGCGGCTGGCGGCCAAACTCGACCCCTTGGAGGAGCATCCGTACCTGCTTGAGACGCTGCGCGTGTTCGTGGAGCGGGGGCTCAACCGCCGCCAGACGGCGTTGGAGCTGTGCGTCCACCGCAACACCCTGGACTACCGGTTGCAGCGAGTGAGCGCGCTGACGGGCCTCGACCTCGCGGTTCCCGCGCAGGCGCGGCTGATCCAGGCGGCGCTCGTCGCCAGGGACCTGGCCGGGCCCGCGGATCACCGCGGGGTCACCGGATGGCAGGGATCCGCAGGAGCAGCGGAAAGCGGATGAACCACGGCCGGCGTCGGCGAGCGCTCGGCCTGTCATCTGTCAGAGCCAGGCGCCGAGTTCCTCGTGCCGGGGTGCGAGGACCGGGCCGGCGCCGGGGTGGTCGAAGACCATGACGGGCCGGTCCGCGTTCCAGCCGGACCAGCCCGGCTGTCCGGTAGTGGCGAAGGCGACCCAGGCCCGGTGCATGGCGTCGGCCAGTGGCTGGGGCGCGCCGGGCCCGGTCAGGTCCTCGGCGGCGCGCAGGTTGTCGAAGACGAAGCCGAGTTCCAGCGCATGGCACGCGCCGAGTCCCATCACGGGCGAGCGCCAGCAGAATTCGTAGACGAAGGTGCGGGCGGGCCGGGAGTCGGCGAGGCGGTTGAGCGGCCCCCGAAGCAGCAGGTCGGTGGCCATCTCTCCCAGGATCTCACCGGGTTTGGCGTGCGGCCGGGTGGCTCGGTACAGGCGTGCCACGCGTTGCGGGACACGGATCTTCAGCAGTGCCAGCCGCAGGGTGAGCCGGCTGATCCGGTCCACGGTTCCGCCGGGTACGAACCACAGCCGGTACTCCTCCCGGTTGCAGCCCAGCAGCAGGTCGGCCTCGGGAAGGGGCGGGGCGGCGGGCACCACGTCGCCGTCGACCACGATGTGGAAGCCGGGACCGCCGCCGATGGGGTCGGACCGGTCGACGACGGCGGCCTGCGCGTCCAGCAGCAGGTCTCGGTCCACCGCCGCGAACGCCTCGGCGGTGGCCGGGATCCGCAGTCTCTTCGCCATCGACCGTACGGTCTTCGCGCCCTCGCGGCGCGACATCGTGTGCGGCGGGCCGCTCTGCAGGATCGCCCGGTGGAACAGCCCGGCCGCGCCGGGGCTGGTCATGAGGGCCGCGACGCTGATCGCGCCGGCGGACTCCCCGCACACGGTGACGTTCGCCGGATCTCCGCCGAAGGCGGAGATGTTGTCGCGGACCCAGATCAGGGCTGCGATCTGGTCGAGGAGGCCCCGGTTGACGGGGGCGTCGGGGAAGACCCCGAACCCCTCGACGCCGAGCCGGTAGTTGACGGAGACGAGGACCACCCCGTCGCGCGCGAAGGCGCCCCCGTCGTAGAGCGGCAGGTTCGCCGAGCCGTTGCGCAGGGAACCCCCGTGGATCCAGACCATGACGGGCAGCCGGCCCTCGCCGACGGATGGGGTCCAGACGTTGAGGTTGAGACAGTCGTCCCCGGCGATGCTCGGATCGGGTATCAGCCGGTCGAGGGGCGGGCGGTAGGGGCGTTTGGGGGCGGTCGGCCCGTACTCCAGAGCGTCTCGTACCCCTTCCCAGGACTCGACCGGGGCGGGAGCGCGGAAGCGGTGGGCGCCGAAGGGCGGGGCGGCGTAGGGGATGCCGAGGAAGGTGGCGATCCCGTTGTGGAAACGGCCTCGGACCTTGCCCTGCCCGGTGGTCGCGATGAGGTCCATGGCGGTCCTTCCATGTGCGAACGGGGGCCGGCCGCCCCTGGTCGCGGGAGCGTCAGGGGCGGGCGGCGTGGATCGGGACGGCCGCCGGTCACGGCGGAAGGGATCTCCGGGAGCGGGTCACCGGTTTGCGAGGCCGTTGCGGCGGACGTCGGACCAGGTGCCGCTGTCGGTGCAGATCCCGCAGCCGGCCCCGAAGAACTGTGCACGCGCCGTCTGGTCCCCCATCAGGTGTGCCTTGAACCAGGCGGTGGTGGGCGCGGCGAACGGGCCGGGGTCGCCCACGACCGTGAGGTGATCGGCGCCGCGCAGTTCCCCGTAGATGGCCGGTATGTGGTCGGCGTCGTTGTAGAAGGTCTTGACCAGGAAGGGGAAGACGATGCTGTCCTTCTGCCCGGCCAGGAGGAGCGCGGGTACGTGTACGTCGTCGATGTCGGCGAGCGGCCCGGGCTGGATGGGCAGGATGGTGTCGATGCGCGGGTCCGCGCCGACGACGATGGCGGCGGCGCCGCCCTGCGAGTGACCGGACGCGCCGATGTGCTCCAGGTCGACACGGTCGTGGAAGGGGCTGCCGGGGTCGGCGTTGCGACGGGTGAGCAGGTCGATCCCGGCGCGCATGGAGATGCCGAGGTTGGACTGCGGGGTATTGGCGGCGGCGACGATGAAGCCCTGACTGGCCCAGTGGAGCAACAGGTCGCGGTAGACGACCGGGAAGGCGAAGGTGCCGTTTCCCCACACGATCACGGGGTGGCGGCGGTCGCTGGTCGCGATGTCACGCGGGTAGTACAGGGTGGTCACCACCCCGACCTCCACCGCGGTGGTGTAGGGGCCGGGAGCGCCGTAGTCGGCCGCGGCCGCCTCGGCACTGGCACCGGCGGGGGAACCGGTGGACGCCGCGGCCGCTCCCGTGCCGGCAGAGGCCGTCAGCAGGAGCAGGAGCGAGGTCAGGGGGACGAGCAGTTTTCTCCAGAGCACAGCGGACTCCCGACGTCGTCACGGTGAACTGGATGTTTCATCCGGCTCACGCCTTGTCTGATCGCACATCCTGAAGCACGGTTCGAGACCCGTCTCTGCGCAATCGCGGCAAGCAGCGACGTCGGAGTTTGTGCAACATGCCGAGAGGCCTGAGCGCAGTGAGGGTGCCATGCTCGGTTCCGCCGCTACGACAGAGAGCCCGCCGCCCGGTCCCGAGAGGAGAACGCCGGGAACGGAGAAAGCCCCGCGCACCGTCCGCCCCGCATGACCTGCACGGTCAATCATGTGACGCTCCATCAGAACGAGCGTCACATGAGCGCCACGAGCGTCATTTCAGCGTCAAGATATCGCCCGTAACACCCACAGCGCACATAATGCACACCAATAAAACCGTAGGTCAGGCGTCTTCCCGCACCGGTTCAAGGATCGCGACGCACTCCGCGTGCGAGGCCATCGGAAAAATGTCGTCCTGAGCGAGTCTCGGAAAAGACCAGGTCAGAGCCCATTTTCCGGCTCGCTGTCCCGCCTGCGGGCGACCATGGCGTCAAACGAGCATCATGACGAACAGGCTGTCCCTCCCTCCTCGGTGCGGAATCAGGCTGCCCCGACCAGCTCTCTCTGCCCGAGCCCGCTTACGCTCACTCCGCACACCGGCTCGCACATCATGACCCGCACCACCTTCTCCGGCCGCCATGATGGAGTCATGCCCTCCGGCCCACAGCATCCCGCACCTGCGCCGATGGACATCTCGGGCAAAGTCGCCGAGGACCTCGCGCTGTACCGGGAGAAGTTCCGGCGGCGTCTGCCGCAGTCGCTGGACGAGTTGCACGGCCCCACTCAGGGGGTCGTGGAGCTGCCGCTGCACATGGCGTGGTCGGGGCTGACCTCGTACGACATGAGCAAGCCTCGCCAGCGCATGGGCCTGTACCGCACCGTCCTGCACGAGGGCCTGCGCGATGATCTGCCCCACTACCTCAACCGGGATCTGCTCCTCCAGATGTGGCCGGTGTTGCGCACCCTCGTCGGTCGCACCGTACGCGTCGTGTGGGAAGGCGCCTTCCCCCTGGACAGGACCAGCACCAAGATCGGTGACACGGTGCGGGTGACCTACGAGAAGGAAACCGCGAACCTGCGGATCGTGGGCGAGTCCTTCGACACCTCGGGCAGCGAGCTGGAGATCCACGCGGACATGGCCGACTTCGCGTCGGCCGAGCCCAGTACCTTCCTCGTCGAGGTGAAGTCCGGCGTCTCCGGCGACGAGTACGCCGAGAGGGTCGCCGCGGTCGTACAGCCGCTGGGCGGCGACGCCACGCCCAACGCCCCCTCGGGGCAGGAGGGCGTCATCCTCATCATGTCCGCGATGGCGGTGCTGCTCACCCTGATGCTGGTCTCCGTGGCCGGCCTCGGCGTACTCAACTCCGTAGTCCTGGACACCCGGGAACGCATCCACGACCTGGGCGTCTGCAAGGCGATCGGCATGTCGCCGCGGCAGACCATGAGCCTCGTGCTCTCCTCGGTGACCGCGATCGGCGTGATCGGCGAGCTGATCGGCGCGCCGGCAGGGTACGCGCTGCACAGCCTCGTCATGCCGGTGATGGGGCGTGCCGTAGGCACCAGTCTGCCGTCGCCGGTCCTCGATGTGTACGAGCCTGTTCAGCTGCTCCTGCTGGGACTGGGCGGGGTCGTGATCGCGGTGCTGGGCGCGCTGATCCCGGCCGGCTGGGCGGCCAGGGCCCGTACGGCCACGGCGCTGCGCACCGAATAGCGTCCGGCGGAGCGCGAGCCGCTGGGGCCGATCCGCCAGGCCCGCGGGGTCGGGCTGCCCGTACAGGCACAGGCGACGAGGCCCCCGTCCAGGCAGGTCCTCTTGAGAGGGACTCGGGAGGCCCGGACGGGGGCCGGCAGCGGGAAGCGGTGCGGGTGGCTGTGAACGACTTTTCTTGGCTCAGAGGAATCGTCGAGAACGGAGTCCATGCCGCTCGCGGCACGATCGGTCGCTGAGCCCTGCCCCGCCGATCTCTTCCGCTGACACCATCTGCCCAGGGGAAAGACGGCATGGGCGGCAGACGACCATGCGGACCAGAGGGCTACTCGTCTGACGCTCCGTCGGAACCAGCGTCAGGACGGTTTCCCATACGCCCCGCGGAGTAGGGACAACGCGTCCACCGTCTCGCACGACGTTCACGAAGCCGCAGGTCAATCCCTCTCCCTGGTCCCCCGACACGTTCCACGTCGTGCACACGCGGAAACAGGTCGGCGGCCTTCCAGCAGCCTGAAGAACCAGAGGAAACAGCAGGTCAGACGCCCTTCGCGGCCGGCTCCAGAATCGCCACGCACTCCACATGGTGCGTCATCGGAAAGATGTCGCAGCGAACGGGGCGAAGGAAACCGCAGGTCAGAGCTGGCTTTTCGGATCCGGAGGCTCTATCTCGGGGCCTGGAGCGTCAAATGAGCGTCACGGTCAACACGGGGCCTGGCATCGCCGGAGCATGACAGCGAACAACTCGGCTGCCGCACGGCCCCGACTTCCGCCGCGCCCGCCTTCCCGGTCGCATCCGTGTGAGTGAGCGCACGGTACCCCCTCGCTCCGGCCGAGACACGTGACGTGGCCCTTCGCTCTCCCGCGAGCCACTGCCCGCAACCGGGACACCACTGCCGGACGGGGCCACATCCGAGGCGTTGATACGGACCCATGCGCGCGCCGTTGAAACGGTCAAGTCCCGTGCCCCGCAGGTGCGTACAGGATGGTCCGTGGCCAATCAGGCGTACGAGCCGCTTCCCGGGGCGGAGGCGATCGCCGCACCCATTCGCCACCGGATGGAGGACGTCTTCCTGGAGGCGGCTCGCGGCGACGACTGGCTCGGCGTGCGGTCCTACACCCGCACCCGCATCGGCCCGGACGGCCCACTGCCCGTCCCCGAGGAAGCCGAAAACACCCTCTCGGGCCGGGAGTTCTATCCCCAGGCCGTGCTTGACAGCGCCGCCCTGGCCCCCGGCGTCCCGCTGATCGTCACGGAGAACGGCATCGCCACCGCCGACGACACCCGCCGCATCCAGTACACCTCAGGCGCTCTGGACTCCCTCACCAGCGCCATGGACGACGGCATCGACGTCCGCGGCTACTTCCACTGGAGCGCCCTGGACAACTACGAGTGGGGTCGCTTCACCCCTACTTTCGGGCTGATCGCTGTCGATCGTGAGACCTTCGCCCGGACACCCAAGCCCTCAGCCGCATGGCTCGGCGCCATGGGACGCGATCGTGTCGTGACCACGGGAGAGGACTGGCACCTGCGGGAGAGCCTGGGTAGTTGTCAGGGCCGGTCGGCGAGGTCGTGCCCGGGGCTCTGAGGGAGGGTTGGTCACGTACCCCGCGCTGAACGGACCACCCTGGTGCACTGAGTCGCGCCGGACGCCTGCGGCCTCACCGCTGTCTACCGATCCGAAGCACACCGAGGGCTCCGACAACTGAGGTCCCCGGCGCGCGGTCCGCGCTACCGAGATCCCTCCGCGACCACCATGGTGGGCAGAGCCATGCAGTTGACCCAGAGCCAAGCGTCGAGAAGCTTCCAACTAGGCCGCGACGGCGTTTACCCATGCGCGCGCCTCCCCACGAAGTTGCAGGTCAGACGGCCTTCAAGGCGGGGTCGGCTGTGAGCTCGGCCAGGACGGCTCCCGTCATTGCAGCGACTCCGTGGTCGAGGACCGCCGGGTCGGGCGCAAAGTTCGGGCTGTGGGCGCTGGGCACGTTGCCGAACTTCGCCATGGGTGACTGCCCGGGGGCTGCGTCCCAGACGGCGATGGGCGTGGAGGGCAGGAACCAGTAGTGGTAGGGAATGGCCTGCCCGTTGGGGGTGAGCGCGAGTTCGGAGAAGTCCTCGCTTCCCATCGCCGGGCCCGGGTCGATGATCCGAGTGCTTCCGAACATGCGTGTGTGGATGTCCGCCACACTCCGGGCCACCCGGGCATCGTTGACGGTCGCGGGCATCGACTTCACTATGCGTATCTCGGGTCCCGTGGTCGCGCCGGCTGCTTCGCATTCGGCGCGCACGATGCGTCGAACCGCCGCGAGGATCTGCTCTTGCAGCTCGCGGGAAGTTGATCGCACGGTGAGTCCGAGTTCGGCCGTAGCGGGGATGACGTTGTTGGCGGTGCCGGCGCGGAAGCGGCCGACCGTGACGACGGCCGTCTCCCGGGGCGCGATCTCGCGGGCGACGATGGATTGCAGCCGACCTACGATCGCTGCGCCGATGACGATGGGATCTGTTGTGGTGTCGGGGCGCGAGCCGTGACCGCCGCGCCCGTGGACAACAATGTCGATGGAGGCCGACGCCGCGAGGACAGGGCCCTCCACGTGAGCGACGAGTCCGATGGGGCCGGCGCTGATGTGCTGGGCGAGGAGGACGTCGGGGAGGGGAAATCGCTCGTGGAGTCCGTCGTCGCGCATGGCCAGCGCTCCTTCGCCGGTTTCTTCAGCGGGTTGGGCGACGAAGACGACGGTTCCGCTCCAGTGTTGTCTACCGCGCGCCAGGGCTTGGGCGGTGCCCACCAGCATGGCGGTGTGCGCGTCGTGGCCGCAGGCGTGCATGACCCCGCCGACAGTGGACGCATAAGGGAGGCCCGAGTTCTCGGTGACGGGCAGTGCGTCCATATCGGCACGGATGAGTACGGTGCGTCCCGGGCCGTTCGACAGCACTCCGACGACCCCGGTCCCGCCGACTCCCTCCGTGCACTCGATACCTTCGGCACGGAGCTCCGTGGAGACCCGGGCTGCGGTCCGGTGTTCGGCTCCCGACAGTTCCGGATGTGCGTGCAGATCCCGGTAGAGGTGGTGGGTGGCGGCGGAGTCGTGCGCTGCTGCGAGTTCCAGGGCGGTGCGGGCGAGGGACATGGGCGCGTTCTCCAGTGTGCTTCGCAGGGTCAGTGGTCGAGGGTGTTCTTGAAGACTTCGCCGTCCTTGACGACCACGGGGATGTTCGTGGCGTCGCCCAGTGCATGAATGTCAGCGAGCGGGTCGCAGGCTGCGATGACGAGATCGGCGCGCTTGCCGGCTTCGAGGGTTCCGATCTCGTGCGAGAGGCCGAGGAGTTCGGCGGCGACCGATGTACCGGCGAGGATCGCATCCATGGGTGCCATGCCGTGGTCGACGAGGTGGCCGAGTTCTCGGAGGTTGTTTCCGTGTGCGGCGATACCGCAGTCCGTGCCCATGGCGATCTTCACGCCGCGCTCGATGGCCCGGGGAACCGAGGCGAGGGCGTGTCCCTGCCACTGCTTCTTCTTCGCCAGGGTCCACGGCGGTGTGGTGGCCGGGTCGAAGGTGTGGGTGGCGGTGGAGAGGGTGGGCACGAGGTAGGTTCCCCGGGCGAGCATGAGGTCGATGATCTCGTCGTCGAGCTGGTAGCCGTGCTCGATGCTGTCGACGCCTGCGCGCAGGGCGTTGAGGATTCCGCCGCGCCCCTGCGCGTGGGCGGCGACCCGCTTGCCGCGGTGGGCGCGGGCCACCCCGACGATGGCCCGGATCTCCTCTTCGGTGAAGCCCTCGTCGTCCGGTTGGTCGGTGGGGCTGCCGACTCCTCCGGTGGCCGCGATCTTGATGAGGTCGGCGCCCTGCCGGAGGAGGTCTCGTGCCTCGCGGCGGCATTCGGCCACACCGTCCGCGATACGGCTGACGGAGGCTTCGACCAGACCGTTGTCGGTGGGCATCCGGAAGTCGCCGTGGCCGCCGGTGGTCGACATCATGGCCACGGCAACGTGCAGACGCGGGCCCACGACGAGGCCACGCTCCACCGCCTGTTTGAAGCCCGCGTCGAGTCCCGCCAGGTCTCGGGCCGTGGTCACGCCCGACATCAACGTGGCAAGAAGCCTCGGGGTGGTGAGATACGTGCGCAGGGAGGTCGGCATCGCGGCGAGTGCTACGCGGCTCGTCTCGCCGCCGGGTGCGGCGAGATGCACGTGGCAGTCGATGAAGCCGGGCAGGATCGTGCCGTCCTGGGCGTCGATCACGGCCGCTCCTCCCGGCGCCCGAGGCGCGTCGTTCTCCCGGCCCGCCCAGGCGATGCGGCCGTCGACGACGTGGACCGTGGCACCCGGCACGGGCGCGGTGCCGGTACCGTCGATGAGCTGGCCGTTGCGGATGACGAGGTCGTGCGAGGTCTTGTCATTCATCGGGACTGGAACTTCCTTCGATGCGCTGTGCGAGTGGTCAGACGGGTTGCTGGGAGAGTTGCACTCATAGAGAGGGCGGTCGTGGACTGAGGCTGGTGGTTCGCGGCACGGCGATGGCGGTTGTATCCCGGGCGTAGGGCCGGTAAAGGGCTGCTGAGGCCAGCCCGTTGGCGGCGGTCAGCAGGACGGTGATGGCCAGCAGGGCCTTTTGCAGCCCAATGGTGTCGCCGAGGTGGCCGACGAGCAGCGCGTAGCCGGCATAAGCGAGAGCTTCGACGGTCGTGACGGAGACCGCGAAGGCGAGGGCGCGCAGTTCGGGGCGGACGACCGCCATGATGAGCGGGCGGTTGACGATCGGGACCTGGCCCTGGAGAAGGCCGAGAAGCGCGAAGAGCACAGCGTAGACCGCGATGCCGCCGCCCCAGGCCACCTGGGTGGTCGCGAACGCGACCACGGCAAAGGCGAGTTGACTGACCTGAAGCATGACTATCCGTCCGCTGTGGGGCCGGAGGTGGTGCACGCGGTCGTTGATCCGGCCGCCGAGGACGGTGCCGGTGAGGTAGCCGACGGCAAACGGAAGGGCGACGACTGAGGCGGTCGCTGTGGAAAAGCCGCGTTCCTCGACCAGGAAGACCACGCCGAAACTCATGATGACGTTCTGGCCGGAGCAAAGTCGCTGCACGAGGATGAGGCGGAAAGTCCCGGTGGCGAACAGTTCCCGCAGACCACTGCGCACGGATCGGGCTCTGCGCTCGACGGCGTCCAGAGCGGGGCGGGTTTCGTCATCGGCCTGGTCGGGGTCGTCCAGCAGCATCAGGACGAGCAGACCGACCACCAGACATATCGCGCCCGAGGCTACGTACCCGTAACGCCATCCGTCGGCACTGTGGGAGAGCAGGCCGAAGAGCGGTGCGCTCACGCCCGCGATGAGGGCGACGCCGCCGTACATGAGTCCGGTCGCGCCGCCGCGACGGCTGTCGCCGTAGATGTCCCCGAGAATCTCCAGCGCGATGGGGCCGGCACCGGCGAAGCCCGCTGCTGCGATGGCGTAGAGGAGAACGAACTGCGTGAAGGAGGTGGAGAAACCCGCGGCTATGACCCAGAGGCCCCAGAAACCGGAGCAGGTGGCCAGGACCACCTTGCGCGAGTACCGCCGAGCGAGAAAGACCCAGGGGACGCCGGAGACCATACCGACCACCTTGCCCACCGCGACGATGGTGCCCAGGGCCGACGAGGTGAGCCCCATCGCCTCACGCATGAGGGGGAACAAGACGGTCACCACGCTGCTCTCGGCGTTGTCCATGGCGGTGGACGCAGTCAGCAACGTGAGGTTCTTCCTGCGTTTGCCTCGGCCGAGCGGGGAGGACGCGACAGCTGTGTCCGTGGTCATGGGATCCCTCTCAATGAATGCAGCCCTTGTCAGGCCACCGAGCTGGTGAGGGTGGACAGGAGATGCTTCACGAACCGTGGTTTCAAGGGGTGGCCGCCTGCGCCAGGACGGCGCGGGCGTAGAGGTCACCGACGTCATGGCCACCTGGCGGAAGGTCGGACAGCAGCGGAGACAGATCCGTGCAACCGATGACGAAGGCGTCCCCGGCCGCCGCCCAGGGAGCGGACGCGAGGGAACGCAATCGCACCCGGGCCGTACAGGATCGGCCCGCCTTGACCAGCGTCACGCACTCCTGGATTCGCGCCTGGTCGTGCCGGTCGGGATAGACGGGGGTCAGACCGGCAGCGGTCAGCGCCTGGTGGAGACGGCCGGCTCTGCGGGTGCCGTCGGTGACGGCCAGAGCAGGTCGCTGTACGCCGGCGGTGCGCAATTGCTCAGCTACCGCCGTCAGCATGTCGAGCACCGGGATGGCGACCGCTGCCGCTATCTCGTCGAGAAATGCCTGGGTCGTGAGAGACGGAACGGCGATCACCTCGGCCCCGGCCCGCTCGAGCCGTCGGGCGACGCGTTGAAGTGCCGGGACCGGGCTGAGTCCGCCCTCCAACAGGTGAGCAAGTCGGCTGGGAACGTCCGGGCTCGACAGCAGCATCACTTCGGGGTGCCCGCTGTCGCCGTCGGCCGGGGTCAGTTCGACGAGGCGGGCGTAGAAGTACGCGCAGGCCAGGGGTCCCAGCCCGCCGACGATGCCGACCTTCTTCCACCGGGTGGTCATGGGGGACATCCTTTTCGACGGTGTCAGGCGAGGAAGGCGAGGCTGTGCGCGATGCCGTTGCGCTGGATCTCGGATGTGCCGGTGAGGATGCGGAACATGCGGATCTTGCGGAAGAGGTACTCGATCTCGTTGCCCTGGGTGAGTCCTTCCTTGCCGTGGATCTGTACGGCCTCGTCGAGGATGCGGAAGGCGGATTCGGCGACGAAGAGCTTGCACATGAAGGCTTCGGTGCGGACATCCGCGCCCTGGTCGAGAGCCGCGAGCGCGGCGTAGGTCATGGAGCGGGCGGCGTAGAGCTCGGTGGCCATGTCGGCGACCTTGTGCTGGATGGCCTGGAGCATCAGCAGCGGCTGGCCGGCGACCTTGCGGTGGCGGGTGCGCTCCAGAGTGAGGTCGAGGGCCCGCCTGGTCGCTCCGAGGGCGGTGGGGCAGTGCAGGAGCCGGTTGACGGTGACCCTGCCGAGGGCGATCCGCATGCCCTTGCCCTCCTCCCCCAGCAGGTTTTCTGCGGGGACGCGGCAGTTCTCCAGGATGATGTCGCTCTCGATGTGCTCGCCGGACATGGGCGTGGCTCCGTCCTCGACCCGGCAGCCGGGGCTGTCCAGGTCGACGAGGAAGGCCGAGAAGAGCGGTTTGTCACCCTCGGCCTCGCCGGTTCCTGCCATGCGGGCGACGACGATGGCGAAGTCCGCGAAGGGGCCGGCGGAGGAGAAGACCTTGTGGCCGTTGAGGACGTAGCTGTCGCCGTCGCGTTGGGCAGTGGTGCGCATGGACCGGACGTCGGAGCCTGCGTCGGTCTCGGTGAGCGAGAAGCAGCAGGCGCGTTCACCTCGGACCACCGGCAGGAAGTAGGTCTTCAGCTGCCGTTCGGTGGCGTGCTGCAGGATGTCCCCGGCGCGCAGGGGTCCGCCCATGTCGCCGAGCACGCTGTGGCCCAGAACCCGGCCGCTCGCCCCGATCTCTTCCTTGAGGGCGGCGAGTTGCGTGTACGTGAGGTCTTGGCCGCCGTGCTCCTCGGGAAGGTGGATGCCGTAGAAGCCGAGTTCGCGACTGCGCTGCCAGACGGGTTCAAGGTCGGCGCGGGTGAGCCTGGTGGCAGGGGTGATGCCGCGGTCGCGCTCGTAGTCGGCGAGCTCGCCTTCCAGGTAGTTGCGGAGCTTGTCTACGAGGGCAGCCAGGTGCGGGTCGTCGTAGGTGGGGCGCAGGGAAAACGTCATGGGGGGGTTTCTCCTCGTTCCGGGGCGGCGGGTCAGTTCACGCGGCGGGCGGCGTCGGCCCAGAACGGTTCACGGACGGCCTTGCGGTCGAGCTTGCCGTTGCGGTTGTGGGGCAGTTCGGCCACGAAGTCCACGGTCCGGGGCTTCTTGAGGCGGTCCAGTCGCCGGGCGCAGAACTCGATCAGCTCTTCCTCTGTCGCGCCTCGCCCTTCGTGCGGAACGACGACAGCTTTCACCGCTTCGCCCCACTTCTCGTCGGGGATGCCGATGACGCATGCCTCCCGGACAGCGGGGTGTTCGTACAGGGCGCCCTCCACCTCGGTGCAGTAGATGTTGAAGCCACCCGAAATGATCATGTCTTTCTTTCGGTCGACGATGAAGAGGAAGCCGTCCTCGCGCATCCAGGCCAGGTCACCGGTGTGGACCCAGCCGCCCCGGAAAGCCTCGGCCGACAGCTCCGGCTCCTGCCAGTACTCGCGGACGCAGTCGGGACCGCGGACGATCACCTCGCCGACGGCGCGCGGTGCGAGTTCCTGGCCGGCCTCGTCGACAACCCGTATCTCGGTGTCGTACGAGGCCCGGCCGCACGACTGGAGCAGCTCGGGGTCGTCGGTGACGGCCCGGGCGATCTCGGCGCCGGTCAGTCCCGCGACAACGCTGGTGGTCTCGCCCAGGCCGTACCCCTGCGCGACGACCGGACCGAACAGGGCGACGGCGTCCCGCAGCCGCTGGGGCGATACGGGGGCGCCGCCGATACGGACGCTGGTCAGGCTCGACAGGTCGCGATCAGCTACCCCAGGGTGGGCCAGCACCATGTTGAGCATCGCCGGGACGAGGAAGGTGGCGGTGATGCGGTCCTTCTCGACCGCGTCCAGGAACGCCTCGGCGCTCCAGGCCGGCAGGACGTAGGTGGTCGAACCTCCGAAGACGCCGGCCAGCAGGCCCATTCCGGTGGCGTGGGTGATCGGGCCACAAGCGAGATACCGGGTGCCGGGGCGGGGCCGCGACTCGTCGCTCATCAGTTGCTTGCGCATGTTCGCCAGCCGGTTCCCGACGGTCTGCACGGCCGCCTTGAGGGCGCCGGTGGAACCAGAGGTGAAGTTCAGGACCGCAGCGGTGTCCTCGGAGACCTCGACCGCAACCGGAACAGGGGCGCCCTCGGACAGCAGGTCGGTGTAGGTGAGGACATCATGGTCGGTGGCCGGAGCGGCATCGATCAGTACCGGTACGCAGTCCGTCCCCGCCTCCGCGATCGCGGCCAGCGCGTCCTCGCGGTGCGCGGCATCGAAGATCAGCATCCGTACCGGGGCATAGCGAAGGATGTGGGCGATCTCCCCGCGGCCGAGTCGCGCGTTGATCGGCGCCCGCATCAGCCCCGCCTTGTAGAGGGCGAACTCGACCTCCACCAGCTCACCCCGGTTCCAGGCGAGGGAGGCGACGGCGTCGCCGGGACGCAAGCCGCGGGAGATCAGCGCGGAAGCCAGCTGATTGGCGGCATGGTCGAACTGTTCGAAGGTCCAGGTGCGGTCTCCGCAGACGAGTGCGGTCTCGTCGGGCCAGTAGCTGGCGCTGCGGGCGAGATAGGTGCCGAGGTTCATGGACGTACTCCAGAGCCGGGAACAGCACGCCTCCACCAGTTGGAGACAGGCTGAACGTTTCCAGACAGCTTGTTCGGTAACATGTGAGGTGTCAAGAGTCGCCTAGACTCGTCCGCGATCAACGGCACAGAGCGACGAGGGGGGCCCATGGCCGAGGACAGGCGCACACGGCGCACACGCAGGGCCTTGAGTGCGGCCCTGGTGGAGCTGGTGCTGGAGCGCGGTTTCAGCCCGCTCACGGTGGAGGACATCACCGAGCGCGCCGACGTCGGCCGGGCCACGTTCTACAGCCACTTCCGGGACAAGGAGGATCTCTTCGCACGGGTGACCGGCAACCTCCTGGACGAGCTCGCCGAGCGGCTGCGCCCCGCGATGGCAGACAGCCCGGTCGGTTTCACCGGCAAGCCCGTCCTGGAGATGCTGCGGCACGCCCGCGACGAGCGCGACGTCTACCGGATCGTTCTGCGCGGCGAAGGCGACGGCAAGCCGCTCCAGATGTTCATGGACACCCTCGCGCACGCGACCGCCGAGGAGTTCCGGGACCGCGCAGAACGCAACGCGGTCGAACCGAGAATCGACCCCGGTCTCCTCGCCCGCGTCTGGGTGGGCGAACAAATCGCCGTCCTGCGGTGGTGGGCGGAGCAGGAGACACCGCCGATGCCGGCCGAAGACGTCGTACGCATGCTGCTCGACCTGGGTCTGCACGGCCGGTACTGGGCCAGCGGCTTCGACGCGCCGACCTGAGGAAGCGCAGGTGCGGGTCTCCCGCGCTGCTGGCATCCGATGGCAGAACCACCCACCCGGGCAGCCGACAGATCAAGCATTCGATTGGGCTTTGTGGGCGGGAAACGACGGTTGGTACGCATCCTGGCACCGAAGACGCAAGGTAGGTCTGCACCACGGCGGCGCCAGTTGCCCAGGCGAACTTCTCATCTTGCTGATCGCACGTACGCACCTATGGCAGCAATGTGGCCATATGTCGTGGCGTTCACCACGTCCGTCCCCCGGGGCAGCTCGCGGACGGACTGGGTACCGACGGCGCTGCCCATGTCCCCCTTGATCCGGTGTGGTACGCGGGTATACGCCCACCTCGACTCCGTGCCGGGCCGGAGAGCGGGTGGCGTCGGTGGTCATCTGTCCGCAGCGGACCACACCACCGGCCACTACAGGAGCGAGCTCCAGGCTCCGCCGACCGGCACCAGAAAACCGTAGCGGGCAGCGTTTGCGGCTCAGGAGCTGAGCATCCGCCCCCGAGCGGCTCGGCCGTCCCCGCTCGGTACGGGCGGGGATACCTGACGCCTCGTCGGAACCGGCGTCAAACGAGCGTCAGCACGTTTGACGCCCACACTCTCGGAGTGAGGGGCAAGGCATCCTCATGCTGTACACCGTCCAAAGAACCGCAGGTCAGCCGCCCGTTCCCAGTCTCGCCACATCGTTCACGTCCTGCACCCCGGGAAACAGGTCGGCCCCACCCGCCCAGAACCTGGGAACAAGAAGAACCAGCAGGTCAGAGGCTTTTTGTGGCAGGTTCAAGAATCGCCACACACTCCACGTGCGAGGTCATCGGAAACAGATCGAACGCCCGCAGCGTCCGCACCCTGTAGCCGCCGTCGCGGAAGTACGCCAGGTCGCGGGCGAGGGCCGCCGGGTCGCAGGCGACGTAGGCGATGCGGCGGGCGCCGAGGCCGGTCAGGTGCTTGACCGTCTGCTTGCCGGCGCCTGCGCGCGGGGGGTCGAGGACGATCAGGTCGGTCTCGGTGATGCCGGTGCGCGGCAGGACCTGGTCGACCTTGCCGTGCTCGATGCGGACCCGCTCCAGGTCCTTCAGGTTGTGCCGGGCGTCCTCGACGGCGCGCTTGCCGGACTCGATGCCCAGGACCGCGCCCTTCTCGCCGATGCGCTGGCCGAGGGCGCCCGCGAACAGGCCGACGCCGCAGTAGAGGTCGAGCGCGCTGTCGCCCTTGCGGGGCAGGAGGCCCTGCATGACGGCGCGGACGAGGGTGTTGGCGGCCTGGGGGTGGACCTGCCAGAAGCCGCCCGAGCCGACGCGGTAGGTACGGTCGTCGGCACGCTCGCGGACGAAGGCCCTGCCGTGCACCCGGTGGACGCCGCCGTCGCGCTCGTCGACGCGCATCACCGAGACGGGCTTGTCGAGTTCGACGAGGGGCAGTCGGCCGCCGGGCCTCGGGGTGAGGATGACCTGGCGGTCGTGGGAGCCGGTGGCGGCGATGGCTTCCACCGAGGCCATGCCGGGCCATTCCCGCTTCTCGATGCCGAGTTCGGTGACGCCGGGGGCCGCGATCAGGCAGCGCTCGATGGGCTCCACGTCGTGCGAACGGTGCTTGCGCAGGCCGACGCGGCCGTCCTCGTCGACGGCGTACTGGACCCGGGTGCGCCAGGCCGGGACCTCACCCGCGGGGAGCTTGTCGCCCTCGGCCGGCATGACGGTGCCGTCCCAGCCCGCCTCCTCGGGGGTGAGGCCCGCGAGGCGCTGGAGCTGTTCGGCGATCACTTCGCCCTTCAGCCTGCGCTGGGCGCCGGGCTTGGCGTGCTGCCAGTCGCAGCCGCCGCACTTGCCGGGACCCGCGTACGGGCAGGGCGCCTCGACGCGGTCCTTGGACGCCTCGATGATCCGTACCGCGTCGGCGCGCAGGAAACGCGAGTCGCTCTCGCCGTCGGTGACCTTGGCGATGATCTTCTCGCCGGGCAGCGTGTGCCGTACGAAGAGGACCCGGCCCTCCGAGGTGCGGGCGATGCAGTGGCCGCCGTGTGCGACGGGCCCGACCTCGACCTCGTACTCCTCCCCGACCAGCGACGACGTGGGTTCGTTCTGCATGAGGGGGTGGCTCCAGAGATCAAGGGAAAAACGGCCGGACAACAACCCACGAGTCTACGTGGGTGTCGTCCGGCCGTTTACCACAAGCGGGCGGGCGCCGTCAGCCCATGTGGCGGGTCGGCCGCGGTTGGCGCCGGCCACGACTGACGCGGTCAGCCCTTGTTCGCGGGTTCCTTGGGCCTGCGTTCCACGGGGCCGCGGCGCACCGAGCCCGGTGCGTTCCACTCGGCGCGCTTCCTGGCGCGCTTCTTCGCCGCCTCGGAGGACTCCAGCTGGTACGGGACCGAGGTCACCATCACGCCCGGGGTGAACAGCAGCCGTCCCTTGAGGCGCAGGGCGCTCTGGTTGTGGAGGAGATGCTCGTACCAGTGGCCGACCACGTACTCCGGGATGTACACGCTCACGACGTCGCGCGGGCTCTGCCGGCGCAGGCCCTTCACGTAGTCGATGACGGGGCGGGTCACCTCGCGGTACGGGGAGTCGAGGATCTTCAGCGGGATGTCGATGCCGCGCCGCTCCCAGTCCTCCTTGAGTGCCTTGGTCTCGGCCGCGTCGACGCTGATGGAGAGCGCCTCCAGGCGGTCGGAGCGGATCAGCTTGGCGTAGGCGAGGGCGCGCAGCGTGGGCCGGTGGAGCTTGGAGACCAGGACGATCGAGTGGACCCTGGAGGGCCGCATCGTCTCGTCGAGCGGGGTCTCCTCCGCCGCGATCTCCTCGGCGACCCGGTCGTAGTGCCTGCGGATCGCGGTCATCGTCCCGTAGAAGATCACCATGCCGAGCAACGCGACCCAGGCGCCGTGGGTGAACTTGGTGGCGAGAACCACGACGAGCACCAGGCCGGTGAAGAAGGCTCCGAAGGTGTTGATCGCACGGGAACGGATCATGTGGCGGCGCTTGGCCGGGTCCTTCTCCGTCGCCAGGTGGCGGTTCCAGTGCCTGACCATGCCGGTCTGGCTGAGGGTGAAGGAGACGAAGACACCGACGATGTAGAGCTGGATGAGCCGGGTCGAGTCCGCTCCGTAGATCCAGACGAGCAGGATCGCGGCTCCCGCCAGCAGCACGATGCCGTTGGAGAAGGCGAGCCGGTCACCGCGGGTGTGGAGCTGGCGCGGCAGGTAGCGGTCCTGGGCGAGGATCGAGCCGAGCAGCGGGAAGCCGTTGTACGCGGTGTTGGCGGCCAGGAAGAGAACGAGTGCGGTGGCCCCGGCGAGGACAACGAAGAAGAACGTGTGGTCGCCGAAGACGGCGGCCGCGACCTGGGAGATCACCGGGTCCTGGACGAAGCTCGAGCCGACCGGGACACCGTTGTTGATCAGGTCCTTGGCCGGGTTCTCCGCCATCTTCACATCGGTGGCCATGGCCAGGCCGATGATGCCGCAGAACATGGTGGTGGCCAGCAGGCCCATCATCGCGAGCGTGGTCGCGGCGTTCTTGCTCTTCGGCTTGCGGAAGGCGGGCACGCCGTTGCTGATCGCCTCGACGCCGGTGAGGGCCGCACAGCCGGAGGAGAAGGCCCGCAGCAGCAGGAAGACCAGTGCGAAGCCGGCCAGTCCCTGGTGCTCGGCCTTGATCTCGTAACCCGAGGTCGGGGCGTGCATGGTGTCACCGAGGACCAGGCCCCTGAACGCGCCCCAGATGATCATGATGAAGACGCCGGCCACGAAGAGGTATGTGGGAATGGCGAAGAGCTTGCCGGACTCCTTGACGCCGCGCAGATTCATCAGTGTCAGCAGCACGATGGCCGCGATCGCGCACGCCGTCTTGTGTTCGACGACGAACGGGATCGCGGACCCGAGGTTCTCCACCCCGGAGGCGATCGACACGGCGACGGTCAGCACGTAGTCGACCAGCAGCGCACTGGCCACGGTGAGACCGGCCTTGGGCCCGAGGTTGGTGGTGGCGACCTCGTAGTCACCACCACCGCTCGGGTACGCGTGCACGTTCTGCCGGTACGAGGCGACGACCGTGAACATCAGCACCACGACGGCGAGCGCGATCCAGGGACTGAAGTTGTAGGCCGACACGCCCGCGACGGAGAGCACCAGGAGAACTTCTCCGGGTGCGTACGCCACCGATGACAGCGGGTCGGATGCGAAGACGGGAAGTGCGATGCGCTTGGGGAGGAGAGTTTCTCCCAGCTTGTCGCTGCGCAGCGCCCGTCCGATCAGGATCCGTTTGGGCAGGTCGGTCAGTTTGGACACGCAGAGGATCGTAAGCGTTCCGTATGGAAGCCGCAGACCCACCAGCCGCGTGGCCCCGCAATCTCCTGCGCTCGGCCGAGAAAGCCACGAAATCCTTAACGAAATCCTTGCACTCAGGCGTCCGCGAACAGGGCGCTGTAACCGTTGAGCGCGGGCTGGCCGCCGAGATGGGCGTAAAGAACGGTGGAATCGCGGGCGATCTCGCCGCGCGCCACGAGGTCGACCGTCCCCGCCATCGACTTCCCCTCGTACACGGGGTCGGTGACCATGCCCTCGGTACGGGCGGCGAGCCGCATCGCGTCGAGGGTGGTGTCGTCGGGGATGCCGTACGTGCCCGCGTGGTAGCGCTCGTCCAGCTCGATGTCGTCCACGGTGAGCTCGCGGCGCACCCCGATGAGCCGTGCGGTGCCGGCCGCGATCCGGGCGATCTGCTCACGGGTACGAGCGGGTTCGGCCGACGCGTCGATGCCCAGCACGCGCCGCGGACGGGCGCCCGCCTCTTCGAGCGCGGCGAAGCCCGCGACCATGCCTGCCTGGGTGGAGCCGGTCACCGAGCAGACGACCACGGTGTCGAAGAACACGCCGAGTGCACGTTCCTGCTCGGCGACCTCGTAGGCCCAGTTGGCGAAGCCGAGACCGCCGAGCGGATGGTCGGACGCGCCGGCGGGGATGGCGTACGGCTTGCCGCCGCTCTCCTCGACCTCGCGCAGCGCCTGCTCCCAGCTCTCCTTGACACCGATGCCGAACCCGGCACGCACCAGGCGGACATCGGCACCGGCCAGGCGGCTGATCAGGATGTTGCCGACCTTGTCGTAGACGGCGTCGGGCCACTCGACCCAGCTCTCCTGGATGAGTACGCACTTGAGGCCGGCGCGGGCGGCGACGGCCGCGACCTGGCGGGTGTGGTTGGACTGGACGCCGCCGATCGATACGAGCGTGTCGCAGCCCTTCGCCAGGGCGTCGGCCACGAGGTATTCGAGCTTCCGGGTCTTGTTGCCGCCGTAGGCGATGCCGGAATTGCAGTCCTCCCGCTTGGCCCAGACGGCCGCGCCGCCGAGGTGGTCGGTGAGCCGGTCCAGGCGGTGGACGGGAGAGGGACCGAAGAGGAGGGGGTAGCGGTCGTACGAGGAGATGGAGGACGGGGAGGAAGAGGGGGAGGACGGGGCTGTGGGCGTCACGGGAGCTCCCTTGATCGGGGGTCGGTGTGGTGATGGAGGTGATGGAGGTGACGGTGGTGGTCGGTTCGTCTGCGGGCAGGGCAGTGCGTCCGGTTGGAGCTCGGACCGGTGGTCCTAAAGCCTCTCGGCGGACGGGTCGTCGGCGAGCTCTTCGAGTGCCCGCCAGATCTCGGCGGTGATCCGGGCCGCCCCGTCGGCATCGCGCCCCACGCACGCCTCGATCAGCCGGTCGTGCAGCTCCGCCGAGCCGTGCGCCGCGCTCGCCGTGCCGAATTGCCGCCACTCCAGGCGCCGTATCAAAGGGGTGTAGCGCTCGACGGTGGCGGCCACGGCGCGGTTGCCGCAGGCGGTGACGAGGACGTCGTGGAGCCGGTCGTCGGCGCGCAGCGCGTCCGCCACGTCGCCGCGGCTGGTCGCGTCCCGGAAGCGGTCGTTCGCCTCCCGCATCGCGGCGATGTCCGGATCCGTGAGGCGGGGCACGGCGGTCCTGGCGGCCAGTTCCTGCATGGCGCGTACGACCGCCGCCGCGTCCCGTACGTCGCGCGGCACCAGACGGGTCACCCGGGTGTAGCTCTGCGGCTTGGACTCGACGAGGCCCTCCCCGGAAAGCCGGGACAGCGCGTCGCGGACCGGGGCCCGGGACAGGCCGAGGCGTTCGGCGAGGTCGGCATCGCGGACGGGGGCACCGGGCGGGATGTCGCCGCGGACGATGGCGTCCCGGATCGCCTCGTACGCGGTGTCCCGCAGCAGGGTTCGTCGGACGGGGCGCAAGGTCTCCATGAACTGACATGTTAGATGTCTGTACTCGTCGCGTTCAAGAGTCGGTCCAGGGAGACCCCACCGGGTCGGCTCCACTCAGCGGCCTCCCCGTCCGCATCGCGGACGCATCCCGTCCACATCCCGTCCGCGTCGCGCCCGCATCCCGTCCGCAGCACGGGCGCGGCGAAAGCGCACTCGGATGAGGCCTCGCACTCCCGGCCGCATAAGCTCATCCTGGGCAACGGGACAGACCGTTGCCCCGTTGTTTGCCCGGCAAGCTGAGAAAGAAGTGTGAGCAGGGTGTTTTCGCAGGTCAGCCGGACGACCAGGACTGCGAGGTAGGCGCAAGGTGCACATCGTCATCATGGGCTGCGGGCGAGTAGGAGCCGCTCTCGCGCAGACCCTGGAGCAGCAGGGGCACACGGTCGCCGTCATCGATCAGGACCCGACGGCGTTCCGGCGCCTGGGATCCGGATTCGGTGGGCGGCGCGTCACCGGTGTCGGCTTCGACCAGGACACCCTTCGCGAGGCGGGGATCGAGGAGGCCGGTGCATTCGCCGCGGTGAGCAGCGGCGACAACTCGAACATCATCGCCGCCCGGGTCGCCCGCGAGATGTTCGGCATCGAGAATGTCGCGGCGCGGATCTACGACCCCCGGCGCGCCGAGGTCTACCAGCGTCTCGGCATCCCCACGGTCGCCACCGTGCGCTGGACCGCGGACCAGATGCTGCGGCGGCTGCTGCCTTCGGGCGCCGAGCCGCTGTGGCGGGATCCGAGCGGCGGTGTGCAGCTCGCCGAGGTGCACACCACCCCGTCCTGGATCGGCCACAAGATCAGCACGCTGCAGGAGGAGACGGGCGTCCGCGTGGCGTTCCTCACCCGGCTGGGCGAAGCCATACTGCCCACCTCGCAGACAGTGCTGCAGGAGGGCGACCTGGTCCACGTGATGATGCGTACGGACGAGATCGCGAAGGTCGAGGCGGCCTTCGCCGAAGGTCCTGAGGAGGGCGGTCACTGATGCGTGTCGCGATTGCCGGGGCCGGTGCGGTGGGCCGCTCCATCGCGGGCGAGCTGCTGGAGAACGGGCACGAGGTGCTGCTCGTCGACAAGGCGCCGACGGCCATTTCGGTGGAGCGGGTGCCGATGGCCGAGTGGCTGCTGGCGGACGCCTGCGAGATCACCTCGCTCGACGAGGCGGCGCTGCAACGCTGCAACGTCGTGATCGCCGCGACCGGCGACGACAAGGTGAATCTGGTCGTCTCGCTGCTCGCGAAGACCGAGTACGGCGTACCGAGGGTCGTCGCCCGGGTCAACAACCCGAAGAACGAGTGGCTGTTCAACGAGGCCTGGGGCGTCGATGTGGCGGTCTCCACGCCGCGCCTGATGTCGGCCCTGGTCGAGGAGGCGGTGAGCGTCGGCGACCTGGTCCGGCTGCTGCGCTTCAGCCACGGCGACGCCAACCTGGTCGAGCTGACGCTGCCCCCGGAGTCGGCGCTGGCCGGCACCCAGGTCGGCGCAGTGGCCTGGCCCGAGGACACCTCGCTGGTCACCATCATCCGCGGGCAGCGCGTTCTGACGCCGGGCACCGACGAGACGCTGGAGGCCGGTGACGAGCTGCTGTTCGTTGCCGCACAGGCACGCGAGGAACAGCTGGAGGACCTGCTGTCGGTGCGCCGGGGCGACTCGGACGACTGACCGGCTGACCGGCTGACCGGCACAGGGCGGCGAGCAGACGGAAGGGGCCCGGAACCGTACGAAACGGTTCCGGGCCCCTTCCTGCTGTCCTGCTGTCCTGCTGTCCTGGGGTCCTGGGCGGTTCAGTACTCCTGGTGCGGTGCCGCGGCGGCGGCCGCTTCCGCTTCCGCCTTGCGGGCCTTCTCGGCCTGCTCCGCTGCCTCCATCTCGGCGAACACATCGATGGGCGGCGGCGCCTTGGCGAGGAAGACCCAGGTCAAATAGACCGCGAGCAGGAACGGGGGGATCTTCAGAGCGACCAGGATCCAGCCGAGCTGGGTGGTGTCGGCCCACCAGTACAGCGGGAAGAGGATCGCGCACTTGGCGAGCAGGATCAGCCCCCAGGCGTAGCTGGACTTGGCGTACGCCTTCTTGCGGCCGGGGTTCCTGCTGCGCCAGGAGAGGTTCTCCTTGAACACCGGCCCCAGGATCAGACCGATCAGGGGCACCCCGGCGAGGGTGGTGATCAGGTAGGCGAGGGCCAGACCGAGCGTGTAGAGCATGCCCGGCAGATAGAAGTCCTTGGCATTGCCGGTCATCATCGCGAAGACCACACCGAAGGCCACGCCGAAGACACCGCTGAAGGCGTGCTTGACGGTGTCCCTGCGGATCAGCCGTACGGCGACGAGGGCCAGGGACACCACCAGGGCCGCGATGGCCGAGATGTGCAGATCCTTCTTGATCGTAAAAATCGTGACGAAGAGCAGCCCGGGAAGGACTGTCTCCACCATTCCCCGGACACCGCCGAACGCCTCGAAGAGCGCTGCCTCGGTGACCGCCTTCGCGTCGGCCTCCTGCTGGTCGGTGCGGGTGGTGCGGTCCGTGTCGGACGTCGGCTTGTCGAGAGACGTCACCGGCTACTCCTTGCCGAGTGGTCGGAGTTCGTATTTGGGGTTGAACAGCACCCGGCGTCCATGACTCATGGCGATCCGGCCCGAGGCGATGAGCTTGCGGCCCGGTTCGATGCCCGCAATGGAGCGCCGGCCCAGCCAGACCACGTCCAGCGGCGCGGTCCCGTCGAAGAGCTCCGCCTCCAGGGCGGGCACTCCGGCGCGCGGCCGCAGGGTGACGGTCCGCAACGTACCAGTGACCTTGACGATCTGCCGGTCGGTGCATTCGGAGATCCGCGTGCACCCCGAAGCCTGCGAGTCCTCCTGCAGCTCCTCGGACTCCAGGTCCTCCTGGGAGCTGGACAGACGGTCGAGCATCCGCCGGAAGCGGCCGGACGGCTTCGCCGCCTTGCCGGGCTTCTCGAATCGAGGAACAGCACTCATACCCGAAGGGTACCGGTCTCCTGTGCTCCGAGCGGGTGTCCCGGGTCTCACTCGGACGGGTCACTCATAGGGGTCATCGAACGGGTTACTCACAGGGGTTCTCGAAGGGGTCGCCTACCCGGATTCTCGAACGGGTTACTCACAGGGGTTCCCGAACGGGTCACTCACAGGGGTTCCCGTACGGGCCGGTCGCCAGGGTCGCGGAGCCCGGCCCGTACGGTCTCCCCGTTCAGCCGCGCTCGAAGCGGTAGCCCATCCCCGGTTCGGTGACGAAGTGCCGCGGGTGCGAGGGGTCGGCCTCCAGCTTGCGCCTCAGCTGCGCCATGTAGACCCGGAGATAGTTGGTCTCGGTGCCGTACGAGGGCCCCCATACCTCCTGGAGCAGCTGCTTCTGGCTGACGAGGCGGCCGCTGTTGCGGACCAGGACCTCCAGCAGGTGCCACTCGGTGGGGGTGAGCCGTACGTCGCGGCCCTCGCGGTGGACCTTCTTCGCCGCCAGGTCGACGGTGAACCCCTCGGTTTCGACGATCACCGTGTCGTCGGAGCCGTTCTGGCCGACCGGTTCGGCGCGGCGGACGGAGGCGCGCAGCCGGGCCAGCAGCTCGTCCATGCCGAACGGCTTGGTGACGTAGTCGTCGGCTCCGGCGTCCAGGGCCTCGACCTTCTCGTCGGAGGTGTGGCGGGCGGAGAGCACCAGGATCGGCACCCGGGTCCAGCCGCGCAGCCCCTTGATCACCTCGACGCCGTCCATGTCGGGCAGTCCGAGGTCGAGAACGACGACATCGGGGTGACGGGCGGCGGCGAGCTGAAGGGCGGTCGCGCCGTCGGGCGCGGCGTCCACCTCGTACTTGCGTGCCTTCAGGTTGATCACGAGGGCACGTACGATCTGCGGCTCGTCGTCGACCACAAGCACCCGGGTCATGGGGGCCCTGCCTTTCTGCTGTACGGCGATCTCCCGGGACGCTGCGGAGATCATGAGGTGGCCTGCGAGGTCATGAGGTGACCTGCGCGGACAGGTCGGGGCTGACCGGAACGTATCCCGATGCCGCCTTGAGCGTCAGCACCATGGTGAGGCCGCCGCCGGGGGTGTCCTCGGCGTCCAGCGTGCCGCCCATGGACTCCACGAAGCCGCGGGCGACGGCGAGGCCCAGTCCGACGCCCGCGCCGCGCGGGGCGTCGCCGTAGCGCTGAAAGGGCTCGAAGATGCGCTCCTTGGCGTCGTCGGGGACGCCGGGGCCGCGGTCGGCCACCCGTAGCTCGACACGGGCGCCGAGCGCGCTGGCGGCCACGTTGACGCGTTCGCCGTAAGGGCTGTACTTGACCGCGTTCTCGACGATGTTGGCGACGGCCCTCTCCAGCAGCCCGGGGTCGACGTCGACCATCGGCAGGGTCTCGGGGATGTCCAGGTCCACGCTGCCCTCGGGGACGCCGCCGAGCGCCATCGGGACCACCTCGTCGAGGTCGATCTCGCGGATCAGCGGGGTGACGGTGCCGGTCTGCAGCCTGGACATGTCCAGGAGGTTGCCCACAAGGTGGTCGAGGCGGTCGGCACCGTTCTCGATGCCCTCCAGGAGTTCCGCCTCGTCCTCGTCGGACCAGGCGACGTCGTCGGAGCGCAGAGAGCTGACGGCGGCCTTGATGGCGGCGAGCGGGGTACGCAGGTCGTGGCTGACGGCGGCGAGGAGCGCGGTCCTGATCCGGTTCCCCTCGGCGAGCCGCCGGGCCTGCTCCGCCTGGCCGACCAGGCGCTGCCGGTCCAGTACGACGGCGGCCTGGGCGGCGAACGCGCCGAGCACCCGGCGGTCCTCGGCGGGCAGCACCCGGCCGGAGAGCGCGAGCGCCATGTGGTCGCCGACGGGCATGTCCACGTCGGCGTCGTCCGGCCGGGCCACCGGGGCCGGCCCGACGCTCCCGGCGCAGGTCCACGGATCGACGTCGCTCTGCCGCTCCAGCAGGGCGACGGACTCCATGCCGAAGGTCTCGCGGACCCGGTCCAGGAGCGCGTCCAGGGTGGTCTCGCCGCGCAGCACACTGCCCGCCAGGAAGGAGAGGATCTCCGATTCGGCGCGCAACCGGGCGGCCTGGTGGGTACGGCGGGCCGCCAGATCGACGACCGAGGCGACCGAGACAGCCACCGCGAAGAAGATCACGATGGCGACGAAGTTCTCCGGATCCTGGACGGTCAGCGTATGGGTGGGCGGGGTGAACCAGTAGTTCAGCAGCAGCGAGCCCACGGCGGCCGAGGCGAGGGCCGGCAGCAGCCCGCCGATCAGGGCCGCCGCCACGGTCATGAAGAGGAAGAGCAGGACGTCGTTGGCGAGCCCGGGGCCGCTGTCCAGGCCGGTCAGGAGCAGCGTGAGAAGGGCCGGGCCGCCCACCCCGACCAGCCAGCCCCAGATGATCCGGACCCGGCCCAGCCGGGCACCGCGCGCGATGGGCAGCCCGCGGCCCTTGGCGACCTCTTCGTGGGTGACGATGTGGACGTCCAGGTCGGGGCCGGAATCGCGGGCGACCGTGGCGCCCACGCCCGGTCCGTAGATGTACTGCCAGGCCTTGCGTCGGCTGGAGCCGAGGACGATCTGCGTGGCGTTCACCCCACGGGCGAATTCGAGGAGGGCCGACGGTATGTCGTCGCCGATGACATGGTGGAACGTGCCGCCGAGGTCCTCCACGAGGGTGCGCTGGACGGCGAGTTCCTTGGGCGAGGCGGAGGTCAGTCCGTCGCTGCGGGCGATGTAGACGGCGAGGATCTCGCTGCCGGAGCCCTTGGCCGCCATCCGGGACGCGCGGCGGATGAGCGTACGGCCCTCGGGACCGCCGGTGAGTCCGACGACGATGCGTTCGCGGGCCTGCCAGGTGGTGCGGATGTTGTGCTCGCCGCGGTACTGCTGAAGGTATTCGTCGACCCGGTCGGCGACCCAGAGGAGGGCCAGCTCGCGCAGGGCGGTCAGGTTGCCGGGGCGGAAGTAGTTGGACAGGGACGCGTCGATCCGGTCCGGCTTGTAGATGTTGCCGTGGGCCATCCGGCGGCGCAGCGCCTGGGGCGACATGTCGACGAGTTCGAGCTGGTCGGCCCTGCGGACGACCTCGTCGGGGACGGTCTCGCGCTGCCGTACGCCGGTTATGGCCTCGACGACGTCGCCGAGTGATTCCAGGTGCTGGATGTTGACGGTGGAGATCACGTCGATGCCGGCCTGGAGGAGCTCTTCGACGTCCTGCCAGCGCTTGGCGTTGCGGGAGCCCGGCACGTTGGTGTGCGCCAGTTCGTCCACCAGGGCGACGGCCGGGGCGCGTTCCAGTACCGCGTCGACGTCCATCTCGGTGAAGACGGCGGAGCGGTACTCGATCTCGCGCCGCCGGATCTGCTCCAGGCCGTGCAGCATCACCTCGGTGCGCGGGCGGTCGTGGTGTTCGACGAAGGCGACGACGCAGTCGGTGCCCCGCTCCACGCGTCGGTGGGCCTCGGAGAGCATCGCGTACGTCTTGCCGACGCCGGGTGCCGCACCCAGGTAGATCCGTAGCTTGCCGCGTGCCATGGCCCCATTGTCTTCTCTGAACCGGCTGCGGCCGATGCGGCAGCCGGTTCGAAGCTACCCCGAGGATTCCCGGCATATAGGACGGGGGGTGCGGTGAGGGACCGAATTGACAGGATTCTGACGCCCGGACCGGGGCCCGGCGGGCCGGTCCGGCGGGGCGGCGTCGCCCTCTCCCCGCTACTCGTGCTCGACGATGTGCCCGTCGCTCAGCTCCAGCACCCGGTCCGCCGACCCCAGCAGCTGCGCGTCGTGCCTCGCGACCAGCGCGGTGCCCCCTCGCTCCGTACCACCGCCCGCAGCAGCTCCACCACCGCGAGCCCGGTCTCCGCGTCGAGTTGCCCCGTCAGACGTTCGCGATCAGCAGCGCGGGGCGATTAACCGGTGCGCGGGCGATCGCGACGCGCTGCTGCCGGCCGCCGGAGAGATCTCCGGGGCACTGAGCGGCATGGTCGGCGAGGGCGACCATGGACAGCAGCAGCGCCACCCGGTCCTCACGCTCGCGCGGGTCCGCCGTGCGCAACCGCACGGGCACGCCCCGACGCCGCAGAACCCCTGCCGCCCTGGTGGCCGCGGCCGTGAGCGGCGTCGCGCTGACCGCCGTCCCCGCCTCGGCCGCGATCGGCGGTCCGGGCGTCGGCGACCCGTACTTCCCCGACGACGGCAACTCCGGCTACGACGTGTCGCACCACGACGTCCGTATCGCCTACGACCCGGCGCGCACAGGCCACCTGGACGGCGACACCCTGCTGCACGCCCTGCGGCGCACGGTGGGTGACGACGCGTTCTTCCGGACGCTCAGGACTTGGACCCGTGACCACGCGTACGGCAACGCCTCGTTCCGGCAGTTCGAGGCGCTGGCGGCGAAGGTCTCGGGCAAGGACCTCAAGGGCCTCTTCGGGGCCTGGGCCGACGGCACGGTCATCCCGTCGGAGAAGTACCTCTACCCGGGCAGCCTGGGCTCGCCGGCCGCCCGGACGGGCGCGCGGAACCAACACCGAAGGAAGCCCGAAGAAGCGCCGAAGGAGCCTGACGGCACCGAGGTGTCGTCAGGCTCCCCGAGCCTCCTGGAGGTTCTCAGCCCTTGTTCACCAGCTGCTTGAGCGCGATGTTGAGCTGGAGGACGTTGACCCGCGGCTCTCCCACGAAACCGAGAATCCGGCCGTCCGTGTGCTGCTCGACGAGCTTCTCCACCTGGGCGACACCGAGGTGGTTGCGCTCGGCGACGCGGCGCACCTGGAGCTCTGCGTACGCCGGGGAGATGGCGGGGTCGAGGCCGGAGCCCGACGAGGTGACGGCATCGGCCGGCACGTCGGCAGGGCTGATGGGGTGGCCGGGGACGGAGTTGTCCTTGACGACGGCGGCCTTGGCGGCGGTGACCCGGTCGATGAGTTCCTTGTCGTCGCCGGAGCGGTTGGTCGCGCCGGAGAGGATCAGCTTGTACCGGGTGTTGACGCTGTTGGTGCCGAGGCCGTCGGACGGGCGCGGCTGGAACCACCTGAGGTCCGGGGCCGCGGTCTGCTGCCCCTCCTTCAGCGGCAGGTCGTAGCGCTGGCCGATGAGTTCGGAGCCGACGGCCTTGCCGTTCGCGTTGATCTCGGAGCCGTTGGCCTTGTCGGGGAAGATGCCCTGGGCGACCCCGGTGACGGCGAGCGGGTAGAGCACGCCGCATACGACGGTGAGGACGAGCAGGGCACGCAGCCCGGCCCAGAGCAACCGGGCGGTGTTTGCTACGGAGTTGTTCATGGCAGGTCAGCCGATTCCTAAATTCAGTTCAGCCCGGGGACGAGGGAGATGATCAGGTCGATGATCTTGATGCCGATGAACGGGGCGACCAGTCCGCCGAGCCCGTAGATCCCGAGGTTGCGCCGGAGCATCGAGTCGGCGCTGCTGGGCCGGTAGCGCACGCCCTTCAGGGCGAGCGGGACCAGCGCGATGATGATCAGCGCGTTGAAGACGACGGCGGACAGGATCGCGGACTGGGGCGAGGACAACTGCATGATGTTGAGCTTGTCCAGGCCCGGGTGGACCACCGCGAACATCGCCGGGATGATCGCGAAGTACTTCGCGACGTCGTTGGCGATCGAGAAGGTCGTCAGCGCACCACGGGTGATGAGCAGCTGTTTTCCGATCTCGACGATCTCGATCAGCTTGGTCGGGTTGGAGTCCAGGTCCACCATGTTCCCGGCTTCCTTGGCGGCCGAGGTTCCGGTGTTCATGGCCACGCCGACGTCCGCCTGGGCCAGCGCGGGCGCGTCGTTGGTGCCGTCGCCCGTCATCGCGACGAGCTTGCCGCCCGCCTGCTCCCGCTTGATGAGGGCCATCTTGTCCTCGGGCGTGGCCTCGGCGAGGAAGTCGTCGACCCCCGCCTCCTCGGCGATGGCCTTCGCGGTCAGCGGGTTGTCGCCCGTGATCATGACCGTCCTGATGCCCATCCGGCGCAGCTCGTCGAACCGCTCCCGCATGCCCTCCTTGACTACGTCCTTGAGGTGGATGACGCCCAGGACGCGGGCGCCGTGCTCGTCCTCCAGGGCCACCAGCAGCGGCGTGCCGCCTGCCTCGGAGATCCGGTCGGTGAGCGCCTGCGCGTCCGGCGAGACACTGCCGCCCCGCCCCTTGACCCAGGCGACGACCGAACCGGTCGCGCCCTTGCGGACCCTGCGTCCGTCGACGTCCACGCCCGACATCCGCGTCTGGGCGGTGAAGGCGACCCATTCGGCCTGCCGCAGCTCGCCCTGGTGGCGTTCGCGCAGCCCGTACTTCTCCTTGGCGAGCACGACGATCGAGCGGCCCTCGGGCGTCTCGTCGGCCAGGGAGGACAACTGGGCCGCGTCCGCCAGCTCGGCCTCGGTCGTGCCCTTGACGGGAACGAATTCGGCGGCCTGACGGTTGCCGAGCGTGATGGTGCCGGTCTTGTCGAGCAGCAGGGTCGAGACGTCTCCGGCGGCCTCGACGGCACGCCCCGACATCGCGAGCACGTTGCGCTGGACGAGGCGGTCCATGCCGGCGATGCCGATCGCGGAGAGCAGGGCGCCGATGGTCGTCGGGATCAGGCAGACCAGCAGGGCGGTCAGCACGATCATCGACTGCTTCTGGCCGGCGTAGATCGCGAAGGGCTGAAGGGTGACGACGGCGAGCAGGAAGACGATGGTGAGGGACGCGAGGAGGATGTTCAACGCGATCTCATTGGGTGTCTTCTGCCGGGCGGCGCCCTCGACGAGGGCGATCATCCGGTCGATGAAGGTCTCACCGGGCTTGGTGGTGATCTTGATGACGATCCGGTCGGAGAGCACCTTCGTACCGCCGGTGACGGCACTGCGGTCGCCGCCGGACTCCCGGATGACCGGCGCCGACTCCCCCGTGATCGCGGACTCGTCCACGCTCGCGACACCCTCGACGACGTCTCCGTCGCCGGGAATGATGTCGCCGGCCTCGCAGACCACCAGATCACCGACGCGCAGCTCGGTGCCCGGCACCCGCTCCTCGTTCCTGCCGGTCATCCGCCGGGCCACGGTGTCGGTCTTGGCCTTGCGCAGGGTGTCGGCCTGCGCCTTGCCGCGGCCCTCGGCGACCGCCTCCGCCAGGTTGGCGAAGATCGTGGTCAGCCACAGCCAGACGGCGATCGCCCAGCCGAACCAGTCGCCCGGGTCCAGGCAGGCCAGCACGGTGGTGAACACCGAACCGATCAGCACCACGAACATCACCGGGGACTTGACCATCACCCGGGGGTCGAGCTTGCGTACGGCGTCGGGGAAGGACTTCAGCAACTGCTTGGGGTCGAACAGGCCCCCGCCGACGCGTCCTTCGCTCTGGTGACCCGTGGGCGTGTCCTGGTGCGGTGCCCGGGTGGGGGTGACAGTGGACATCGAGTCCTCTTGCTTCGTACGGGTGGTCATGACGCCAGCCCTTCGGCCAGCGGCCCCAGCGCCAGGGCCGGGAAGTAGGTCAGCCCGGTGATGATCAGGATCGTGCCGACCAGCAGCCCGCTGAAGAGCGGCTTGTGCGTGCCCAGGGTTCCCACGGTCGCCGGTACGGGCTTCTGCTCGGCGAGCGAGCCGGCCAGCGCAAGTACGAACACCATCGGCAGGAACCGGCCCAGCAGCATCGCGAGTCCGATCGTCGTGTTGAACCACTGCGTGTCCGCGTTCAGCCCGGCGAACGCCGAACCGTTGTTGTTCGCACCCGAGGTGTACGCGTACAGCACCTCGGAGAATCCGTGCGCACCGGAATTCAGCATCGAGTGGGGCGGGGTGGGCAGGGCCATCGCCGCGGCGGTGAAGCAGAGCACCAGCGCCGGGGTGATCAGGATGTAGCAGGCCGCGAGCTTGATCTCGCGGGTGCCGATCTTCTTGCCGAGGTACTCGGGCGTACGGCCGACCATCAGACCCGCGATGAACACCGCGATGACCGCCATGATCAGCATGCCGTAGAGGCCGGAGCCGACACCGCCGGGCGCGATCTCGCCGAGCTGCATGCCCAGCATCGTGATCCCGCCGCCGAATCCCGTGTACGAGGAGTGGAACGAGTTCACCGCACCGGTCGAGGTGAGCGTGGTGGCCACGGCGAAGATCGACGAACCGGCGATCCCGAACCGGGTCTCCTTGCCCTCCATCGCCCCGCCCGCGATGTCGAAGGCGGGTCCGTGGTGAGCGAACTCGGTCCACATCATCAGAGTGGTGAAGCCCAGCCAGATGACGCCCATCGCCGCCAGGATCGCGTAACCCTGCCTCAGCGAGCCGACCATCCGGCCGAACGTCCGCGTCAGCGCGAACGGAATGACCAGGATGAGGAAGATCTCGAACAGGTTGGACAGCCCGTTGGGGTTCTCGAACGGGTGGGCCGAGTTGGCGTTGAAGTAGCCGCCGCCGTTCGTACCCAGCTCCTTGATGACCTCCTGGGAGGCCACGGCGCCACCGTTCCACTGCTGGGAGCCGCCCATGAACTGGCCGACCTCATGGATGCCGGCGAAGTTCTGAATGGCACCGCAGGCGACCAGCACCAACGCGCCGACCACGGCGATCGGAAGCAGGATCCGTACGGTGCCGCGCACCAGGTCTGACCAGAAGTTGCCCAGCTCACCGGTACGGGACCTGGCGAAGCCCCGTACGAGCGCGACCGCGACGGCGATGCCGACGGCGGCCGAGACGAAGTTCTGCACCGCGAGGCCGCCGGTCTGGACGACATGGCCCATGGCCTGCTCGCCCGCGTACGACTGCCAGTTGGTGTTCGCGACGAACGACGCAGCCGTGTTGAACGCCTGGTCGGGGTCGATCGAGGCGAAGCCGAGCGAACCGGGCAGAGCACCCTGGAGCCGCTGCAGCAGATAGAGGAAGAGAACACTCACCGCGGAAAAGGCGAGGACCCCGCGCAGATACGCGGTCCAGCGCATCTCCGTGTCGGGGTTGGCGCCGATGGCCTTGTATATCCACTTCTCGACGCGAAGGTGCTTCTTCGAGGAGTAGACGCCGGCCATGTGGTCGCCGAGCGGTCGGTACGCAAGTCCCAGCGCCGCGACGAGCGCGAGGACCTGGAGCATGCCGGCAAGGACGGGGCTCATATCGGGCTCAGAACCTCTCCGGGTACAGGAGGGCGAGGACGAGATAGCCCAGCAGGGCTACGGCCACGACGAGGCCGACGACGTTTTCGGCGGTCACAGCTTGGCCACCCCCTTGGCGATGAGAGCCACCAACGCGAACACCGCGATCGTGGTGACGACGAAGGCCACGTCGGCCATCGTGTGCTCCTAGATGAGGTACGGATTCTCGGACCTCATGAGCAAACCTCGCGTCAAAGGCGTCGCGGCCTGCGTTGATGGCTTCCTTACGGGGAACGCCGGGCCCTTGACGGCCCGCATACGTGCCTCATACGCGCCCCATACGCGCCCCTTTTGTGCGCTCTCCGGAACCGGCCCGGGGCAGCGGAAAGGCCGGTGGGCCTACCCCCTTGAAAGGGGGTACGGCCCACCGGCCTGAAGCTGTACCGGGCGGCTGTCCGGCTCGGCTCAGCGCACCTCGGTGATCTCGGGTCCGCGCTGGAGCTGGCCCATGCCTCCGGAGAACTTCGAGTTCTCCTGGCTCTCCTGCTGGACGCCCTCGGGCACCATCTGAGCGTCGTCGGGGAGCTTGAGGACGATCGGGTCGCGCGGCGCCATCGGGCCCTCGCCGCGGACGACCACGGTGTCCCGGAAGACCGTTTCCAGCAGCCCCGCCGCCTCCGGCTGTACGGCGCCCTGGCCGGAGATCACTCCGCGCAGGAACCAGCGCGGCCCGTCGACGCCGACGAAGCGCACCAGCTGCACGCCGTTCGTCCCGTCCGGGAGCTGTACGGGGACCTGGGCTCGCAGCTCCCAGCCCAGCGGGCCCTCGACCTCGTCGATGATCCCGCCCTGCTGGGTGATGCCCGAGGCGATCTCCTCGCGGACCTCGCCCCAGATGCCCTCCTTCTTGGGGGCGGCGAAGGCCTGCAGCTGGATAGCGCTGTCGCGCAGCACCACGGTCGCCGCGACGATCGCGTCACCGGCCACCTCGACGCGCAGCTCCATGCCCTCGACGCCGGGCACGAAGATGCCGCCCAGGTCGACCCGGCCCTCGCCGGGCTGGGAGACCTCGGTGATGTCCCACGGTCCGTCCGGCCGCGGCGCCGGCGGGAGATTCACCCGACGCGAGCCGCTGTCGGCCCCATCGGCGTCATCGAGCTCGTCGACGACCTGCTCGGCCTCGCGCGCTTCGTCCGCCACGTCCTCGGCGGAACCACTCTTCTTGCGACGTCCGAACACGTCACTGTCCTTCCCGGTCGGGTACGACCGAAGCGTAGCTGTTCCCGCCCTGGGTATTCCCGCCCCTGACGCCATCAACATCACCGGAAGTGTGGCCTCCGGTGGAACCGAAGCCTCCCTCGCCGCGAGCCGAGCCGGGAAGCTCCGCCACCTCGTGGAAGCGCACCTTCTCGACCTGCTGAACGACCAGTTGGGCAATCCGGTCGAACCGCTCGAACCGCACGGGCTCGCGCGGGTCGAGATTGATGACGATCACCTTGATCTCTCCACGGTACCCGGCATCAACCGTCCCCGGGGCATTCACGAGTGCGACTCCGCAGCGTGCGGCGAGGCCGGACCGCGGGTGCACGAACGCGGCGTACCCGTCGGGCAGCGCGATCGACACCCCGGTGGGCAGCACGGCCCGCTCGCCCGGGGCAAGTTCGGCGGCCTCGGTGGTCACCAGATCGACCCCGGCGTCGCCCGGGTGCCCATAGGCCGGAATCGGCACCTCCGGGTCGACACGGCGGATCAGTACGTCCACGGGACGGCGCATCAGGGGTTCACCTCGAACGCGCGAGCGCGCTTGACCTGGTCCGGGTCGGCCATCGCCGCCCGGATCTCGGCCGGACGGCCGTTCTCGATGAAGTGGTCGACCTTGACCTCGATGAAGAGGGCCTCGGCACGGACCGCCACGGGTCCGTCCGGCCCGCCGATCCGGCCGGTCGCCCGGGAGTAGATCTTCCGGCCGTGCACGGCGGTGATCTCGGCGTCGAGGTGCAGCACGGTGTCCACCGGGACCGGCAGCACGAAGTCGGTCTCCAGCCGCCCGGTCACCGCGATCACCCGCAGCAGCCAGTTCAGCGAGCCGAGCGTCTCGTCCAGCGCGGTGGTCAGAATGCCCCCGTGCGCCAGGCCCGGGGCGCCCTGGTGGGCGGCCTGCACGGTGAACTCGGCGGTGACACCGACCCCCTCGCCGGCCCGCGCCTGGAGGTGCAGCCCGTGCCGCTGTCCTTCGCCGCAGCCGAAACAGTGTTCGTAGTGCGCGCCGAGGAGTTCGCCGGGGGCCGGGGCTTCGGGGTGTCGGACCGGTTTCACCGCGCCGACCGGGGGCTTCAGAGCCGCAGATGTTCCACTCACAGGCGCAGACCTTACCCGCGCGGCCACCCGGGGGTCGCGCCGTGCCAAGCTTGGGTTCATGCAGCCTTCCACCCCGCCCTTCGACGAACGACTGACCGCGCCCCGTTCGTGGTGGCTCATCGCCTTCCTGGTCGGCATCGCCTGTGCCCTGATGCTGCTCCCGCTCGGCACCCTGCCGCTGCTGGCCGGCCTGGTGGGCGGCACGGCCCTGTCGGCGGTCGCGGTGAGCTCGTACGGCTCGGCCAGGATCCGCGTGGTCGCGGGTGCCCTGGTGGCCGGTGACGCGCGGATCCCGCTGACGGCGCTCGGCGAGGCCGAGGTGCTGGACGCGGAGGAGGCCCGCGCGTGGCGCTCGTACAAGGCTGACGCCCGTGCGTTCATGCTGCTGCGCAGCTACATCCCGACGGCGGTCCGGGTGGAGGTCACCGACCCGCAGGACCCGACGCCGTACGTCTATCTGTCGACCCGCGAGCCGCAGGCCCTGGTCGCGGCGCTCAGTGCGGTAGGGGCTTAGACCCTAGGGCTCCGGCTCGCCCGGCAGTTCCTTCCGCCCGAGGCCCGGCCTCTCCGGCGGAGGCTGCTGCGGAAGCCGGTCCCAGGGGATCTGGCGCTTGCGCAGGTCCTTCCTGACCCGTTCGGCAAGCTTTCTGGTGTCGCGCCGGTTCATCATCGCGCCGACGGCGGCGCCGACCAGGAACGGGACGAGATTCGGCAGATCGCGCACCATGCGCTTCGCGATCTGCTGGCGCAGCTCACGCTTCATCCGGCCGCCCAGCGCCGCGTCGACCGTCGCCGGGTGGGTGACGTCGATGCCGCGCTCCTCCGTCCAGGACGTGAGGTAGGCGCCGGAACGCTGGGTGATCCCGCCCGGTGGGCGCAGCCCGTAGACCTCGTGCAGCTCGGCGATGAGCTTCATCTCGATCGCGGCCACACCGCTGATCTCCGCCGCCAGCTCGGCGAGCATGGCGGGCGGTACGGGCATCATGGCCGCCGCGCCGATACCGGCGCCGACGGTTGCGGTGGCTCTGCTCGCCCCTGCTATGAGCTTGTCGGCGAGCTCCTCGGGCCCGAAGCCAGGGAACTGCTTGCGCAGGGTGGCGAGATCGCGCACAGGGATGCGGGGAGCGTTCTGGATGATCAGGTCGGCGATATGACCGATCGCGGCCCTGGCGCTCTCCCCGCCCTTGCGTGCTCCCCGTTTCACTGAACTCAGACGGCCTGCCCCGGTCACGGGCTCCGTCCTGTCGACCTGTCCGGCCCCATCGGCCGTGTCGACTTCTTCTTTTCCTTCGGCTGCCGTGACCGCTTCGAGCGAGGCCCACCGGCCCCGCTCGCCGTCCCGCTCACCCGGGGAGGGTGGCAGGGCGGCCCGCTCAGCAGGCGCTGCTACGCCTTCTGCCGGGCCTGTGCCGCCCTGATTCGCCTCCGACGACCTTTTGCGCCGCAAGCGTCGCTTCCGGAACGGTGTGTCGCCTGCCACGGTCGGCTCGACCTAGTCGCAGTCGCGGCAGATCGGCTGGCCGTTCTTCTCGCGTGCAAGCTGGCTCCTGTGGTGCACGAGGAAGCAGCTCATGCACGTGAACTCGTCGGCTTGCTTGGGCAGGACCCTTACGGCCAGTTCTTCGTTGGACAGGTCTGCGCCGGGCAGTTCCAGTCCTTCGGCCGCGTCGAACTCGTCGACGTCGACGGCGGACGCCGTCTTGTCGCTCCGGCGTGCCTTGAGCTCTTCAAGGCTGTCCTGGTCGACGTCGTCATCGGTCTTGCGTGGGGTGTCGTAATCCGTTGCCATGTCGCTCTCCCCCTCTGGGTGTCTGCGGTGTCTCAGCGCTCGTAACGCGTGAGAGGCCGGACTTGTGCCCGACCCGAGGCGGAGATTTTGCCTCACATCAAGGTCTGTTACTCAATCGACACCCAAAAGGACCGCTCGCGAGCGATCGGCTTGGGTGGCGATGGGGACCGTACACGGTCCCGGTCTCGCGCTTCACGGGCGCCACCCCGTGTACTTCCCGTGATATCGGGCCCCGAAAACCCCGACTTTTGTGGGTTTTCCGGTGAAGGCCCTGATCACGGAGCGTTGACGTGCCTGAATTCGCTCCTGTGATCGATCACACACGCCCGCTCTGGGCGCAGGTCCCGAAAATTCCGCTCAAAGCGAACAAAGCAATTCGCGTGCGGATCGCTCCGCCCGGCCCGTCAGGCCGGAAGTGAGACACGCATCACAAGACCACCCCCCTCGCGGGGTTCTGCGAGGATACGGCCGCCGTGAGCGCGCGCCACGGACCGCGCGATGGACAGGCCGAGCCCCACCCCCTTGTCGCTGCCCGTTCGCTCCGTACGGAGCCGCCTGAAGGGCTCGAAGATGTTGTCGATCTCGTAGGCGGGCACCACGGGTCCCGTGTTCGAGACCACCAGCACGGCCTGGCCGGACTGCAGCTCGGTGGTGACCTCCACCCAGCCCTGCTCCGGGACGTTGTAGCGCACGGCGTTCTGTACGAGGTTCAGCGCGATCCGTTCCAGCAGGACGCCGTTGCCCTGGACGACGGCGGGGGCCCGCTCGCCGCGGATCTCCACGCCGCGCTCCTCGGCCTCGCCGCGCGTCTGGTCGATCGCGCGCGAGGCCACCTCGGCGAGGTCGACGGGTTTGCGCTCGACGATCTGGTTGTCACTGCGGGCGAGCAGCAGCAGGCCCTCGACCAGCTGCTCGCTGCGCTCGTTGGTGGCCAGCAGCGTTTTGCCGAGCTGCTTCAGCTCCGGCGGGGCCTGGGGATCGGAGAGATGGACCTCGAGCAGCGTGCGGTTGATGGCGAGCGGGGTGCGCAGTTCGTGCGACGCGTTCCCGACGAATCTCTGCTGGGCGGTGAAGGCCCGCTCCAGGCGGTCGAGCATCTCGTCGAAGGTGTCGGCGAGCTCCTTCAGCTCGTCGTCCGGCCCGTCCAGCTCGATCCGGCGGGACAGATCGGTTCCGGCCACCCGGCGGGCGGTGCGGGTGATCCGGCCCAGCGGGGAGAGCACCCGGCCCGCCATGGCGTAGCCGAAGGCGAAGGCGATGACGCTGAGGCCGACCAGGGCCAGCAGCGACCGGTTCAGGAGGGTGTCCAGCGCACGCTGGCGCTGGTGGTTGACGCAGGTGTTCATGGCCGCGTTGAAGGCGTCGGGCGTGGACTTCTCGTTGAAGTTGCAGACGTCGCTGGTGACCTGGCCGCTCACGATCTTGAACGGTAGCTCGCTGCCCACATGGAGGGCCTGGGCGGCCAGCATGTAGATGATCGAGAGCAGCAGGATGCCCGCGATCAGGAACATGCCGCCGTACAGCAGCGTGAGCCGTATCCGGATGGTCGGGCGCAGCCAGTAGGGCGGCTCCTGCTGTTTGGGCTCCCAAGTGGGCTTCGGGGGCGTCGTCGGCGGCGCGGGGACGGTGGGCATCGGCCGTCAGATCCGGTAGCCGGAGCCGGGCACGGTGACGATCACCGGCGGCTCGCCGAGTTTGCGGCGCAGCGTCATGACGGTCACGCGGACGACATTGGTGAACGGGTCGGTGTTCTCGTCCCAGGCCTTCTCCAGCAGCTGCTCGGCCGAGACGACCGCGCCCTCGCTGCGCATCAGGACCTCCAGCACGGCGAATTCCTTCGGCGCGAGCTGGATCTCGGTCTCGCCCCGGAAGACCTCGCGGCGGTTGGGGTCGAGCTTGATCCCGGCGCGCTCCAGGACGGGCGGCAGCGCCACCGTCGCACGCCTGCCCAGGGCCCGTACCCGCGCAGTGAGCTCGCTGAAGGCGAACGGCTTGGGCAGATAGTCGTCGGCGCCCAGCTCCAGGCCCTCCACCCGGTCGCTGACGTCCCCGGACGCGGTGAGCATGAGCACCCGGGTGGGCATGCCCAGCTCGACGATCCGCCGGCAGACGTCGTCGCCGTGCACCAGGGGGAGGTCCCGGTCCAGCACCACGACGTCGTAGTCGTTGACCTCGATGCGCTCCAGGGCCGCGGCACCGTCGTACACGACATCGATGGCCATGGCCTCACGGCGCAATCCGGTGGCCACCGCATCGGCGAGCAGTTGCTCGTCCTCCACGACGAGTACGCGCACGGCGCTGTCCTTCCTTAGAAACTTCAGTACATAGGTAACTTCAGAACGTCTCGATGTGCCCACGGTCCGTGATGCGGGCCGCTCATCAGCATCGGTCTGTGCTGCTCCATCCTGCCCGCAACGCGTATAAACCGGCGGTAAGACGACGCTCGCCCGCCCGGGCCCCGGGGAATCCACAGGATTTCCGGGCCAGTTGAGGTTTCTCTGAGCTTGGTGCCGGGGAGGACGCATGCACACCCGCGATCACGCCTCGAATGTGGCGTGCCACAGGCCACTCCGTCCCCGGAGAGCGCGTGATCACCCGCCCTACCGCCTCCGTGCGGAGGGAAACCCGGGCACACCCCCGTGCCACCGACCCACGATGAGGGGGCGCATTATGGACGCTTTCACCGCCGGTCTGCTGCAACGCATCAAGACCACCGAGTCCGACCTCACGAAAGCTCGGGAGACGGGCGACGACTTCCTCGCGGATGTCGAGCAGGGCGAGCTGGACGACCTGCACCGCCTCGCCGCCGAGCACGGCGTCGAAATCGGCGCCACCAGCGCCTGAGCCGCGCGAGAAGGGCCCCTGATGCCGGATACGGCTCAGGGGCCCTTCTCGCGCGCCGGGAGGACCCGGACGACCGGTTCTAGTCGTGCCAGGCGCCGAGCTCCTCCAGCAGGGCCTGCAGCGGCTCGAAGACACCCGGCGTCGCCGCGACCGTCAGGTCTCCGTCGGCGGGTAGCCCGGGACGGCCGCCGGTGTACGCCCCCGCCTCGCGGGCGATGAGGTCACCGGCCGCCAGGTCCCACGGGTGGAGCCCGCGCTCGTAGTAGCCGTCGAGGCGCCCCGCGGCCACATCGCAGAGGTCCACGGCGGCGGAACCGCTGCGCCGGATGTCGCGCAGCCGCGGGATCAGCTGCTGGGCCACGTCCGCCTGGTGCGCACGGACGTGGCCGACGTAGTTGAAGCCGGTCGAGACGAGCGCCTGGTCGAGCGGCGGCGCGGGCCGGCAGCGCAGTGCGGCGCCCTCGCCGTACACGCCGCCCTTCGCGTGGGCGCCGCCGCCGAGCACCGCCCGGTACGTCTCACCGCGCATCGGGGCCTCCACCACGCCCACGACCCGCTCGCCGTCCCGTTCGGCGGCGATGGAGACGGCCCACGTGGGCAGTCCGTACAGGTAGTTCACGGTGCCGTCGAGCGGGTCGATGACCCAGCGGATACCGCTGCTGCCCTCGGCGCTGGCCCCCTCCTCGCCGAGGAAGCCGTCCTGGGGGCGGCGCTCGGTCAGGAAGCCGGTGATCAGCTTCTCGGCAGCGATGTCCATCTCGGTGACGACGTCGATCGGGCTGGACTTGGTCGCGGCCACCCCGAGGTCGGCGGGGCGTCCGTCGCGCAGCAGCGCACCGGCGCGGCGGGCGGCCTCCAGGGCGAGGTCGAGCAGTTCGGACAGGTTCGGGTCGGTCACGGCGCTCCAGGGTCTCCAGGCATACGGCAGGGGCTACGCGTACGGGCTGTCGGCGCCCGCGGCGGCGGGCTTGAAGGCCCGGGCCGGACAGCAGCCGACCGGGCAGAGGTCATGGCTCGGGCCGAGCGCTCCCAGCGCGCACCGCTGCGCGCCACGCCCCTGTTCGGTGGCGGCGCGCTCCAGCACCAGGTCGCGCACGGCCGCGGCGAACCGCGGATCGGCGCCCACGGTCGCGGACCTGCGCACCGGAAGCCCGAGCTCCGCGGCCTTCGCGGTGGCCTCCGTGTCGAGGTCGTACAGCACTTCCATGTGGTCCGAGACGAAACCGATGGGGGCCATCACCACTGCGGGGACGCCGTCTCCGTGCAGCGTCTCCAGGTGGTCGCAGATGTCGGGCTCCAGCCACGGGATGTGCGGGGCGCCACTGCGCGACTGGTAGACGAGCTGCCAGGGGTGCTCGACGCCGGTCTCCTCGCGCACCGCGTCGACGATCAGGCGGGCGATGTCCAGGTGCTCGGCGACATAGGCGCCGCCGTCGCCGTGCTGCGCCATGGGGCCGGAGGTGTCGGCGGCGGTGGTGGGGATGGAGTGCGTGGTGAACGCGAGGTGTGCTCCGGCCCGTACGTCCTCGGGGAGATCGGCCAGGGAGGCGAGGACACCGTCCACCATGGGCCGTACGAAACCGGGATGGTTGAAGTAGTGCCGGAGCTTGTCGACCCGGGGCACGGGCAGGCCCTCGGCCTCCAGGGTGGCCAGTGACTCGGCGAGGTTCTCGCGGTACTGCCGGCAGCCCGAGTACGAGGCGTAGGCGCTGGTGGCGAGGACGGCGACGCGGCGGTGCCCGTCCGTGATCATCTCGCGCAGGGTGTCGGTGAGGTACGGCGCCCAGTTGCGGTTGCCCCAGTACACCGGCAGGTCGAGTCCGTGTGCCGCGAAGTCCTTGCGCAGGGCGTCCAGCAGGGCTCTGTTCTGGGCGTTGATCGGGCTGACGCCGCCGAACAGGAAGTAGTGCTTGCCGACCTCCTTCAGCCGCTCCTCGGGGATGCCGCGGCCACGGGTCACGTTGGCCAGGAACGGGACCACGTCGTCCGGGCCTTCGGGGCCGCCGAAGGAGAGCAGCAGCAGGGCGTCGTAGGGAGCGGGATCGCGCAGATCGGACATGACAGCGATCCTGCCACTCGCCTCGGACAGCCCTCCCACCGACGTCGGTTCCCCGGCCGGCCCCGGTGTCGGACCGGCCACCCCGACCGTAAGCTGTACCGGCCACATTCACGCATTACAGGCGCGTGCGATCACGCTGTTCCGGAGCCTTCCTTGCCCAGTCCCTACCGCGCGATTTTCGCCGCCCCCGGCACCAAGGGGTTCTCGGCGGCCGGATTCCTCGGCCGGATGCCGCTGTCCATGATGGGCATCGGCGTGGTGACCATGGTTTCGCAGCTCACCGGCCGTTACGGGCTCGCCGGTGCGCTCTCCGCGACGCTGGCGATGTCGGCGGCGGTGATCGGGCCGCAGATCTCCCGGCTCGTCGACCGGCACGGGCAACGCCGCGTTCTGCGTCCCGCCGCTTTCGTCGCGCTGGCGGCGGTGGCCGGTCTGCTGATCTGCGCGCAGCAGCGGCTGCCGGACTGGTCGCTCTTCGTCTTCGCGGCGGGCGCGGGCTGCGTTCCCAGCGTGGGTTCGATGATCCGGGCGCGCTGGGCGGAGATCTACCGCGGTTCGCCGCAGCAGTTGCACACCGCGTACTCGTGGGAGTCGATCGTCGACGAGGTGTGCTTCATCTTCGGGCCGATCATCTCGATCGGCCTGTCCACCGCCTGGTTCCCCGAGGCGGGGCCGCTTCTCGCCGCAGGGTTCCTGCTGGTCGGTGTCTTCTGGCTGACCGCGCAGCGCGCCACCGAGCCGGTGCCGCATCCGCGCGAGCAGCACACCGACGGCACCGCGCTGCGCGCCCGGGGCCTCCAGGTGCTCGTGGTGACGTTCGTGGCGACCGGTGCGATCTTCGGGGCCGTCGACGTGGTGACGGTGGCGTTCGCCGAGGAACAGGGCCACAAGGCCGTGGCGAGCCTCGTGCTGGCCGTGTACGCGCTGGGCTCCTGCCTGGCCGGCGCCGTCTTCGGCCTGCTGCGCCTCAAGGGGAAGGCGTCCACCCGGTGGCTGGTGGGCGTGTGCGCGATGGCCGTGAGTATGATCCCCCTCCAACTGGCCGGGAGCCTCCCGTTTCTGGCCGTGGCGCTCTTTGTCGCGGGCCTCGCCATCGCACCGACGATGGTCACCACCATGGCCCTCGTCGAGCAGCACGTACCGCGCACGAAACTGACCGAGGGCATGACCTGGACCAGCACCGGGCTCGCCGTCGGTGTCGCGCTCGGCTCCTCGGCCGCCGGCTGGGTCGTCGACGCGTCCGGAGCCGAGGCGGGGTACGCGGTGCCCGCCGTGGCGGGAGCGCTCGCGGCCGCGGTGGCGTTCCTGGGGTATCGCCGGCTCGGCGGGCCGGTTCCTACGGAAGGGCGCGCGGAAGATGACCGACACCGACGCACGGACGACGACGAACGCGTGGCGTAACTGGGCGGGGAATGTCAGCTCCCGTCCGGTACGGACCGCGCGCCCCGCCTCCGTGGCGGAGCTCGCCGAAGTGCTGCGCCGGGCGTCCGAGGACGGCCTGAGGGTGAAGCCGGTCGGCACCGGACACTCCTTCACCGCGGCGGCGGCCACCGACGGCGTACTGATCCGCCCCGATCTCCTCACCGGCATCCGGGAGATCGACCGCGAGGCGATGACCGTGACCGTCGAGGCCGGCACTCCGCTGAAGCGGCTGAACACCGCCCTGGCACGGGAGGGCCTGTCGCTCACCAACATGGGCGACATCATGGAGCAGACGGTCGCCGGGGCCACCTCGACCGGCACCCACGGCACCGGCCGCGACTCGGCGTCCATATCCGCGCAGATCCGCGCCCTCGAACTGGTCACGGCCGACGGCACGGTGCTGACCTGTTCCGAGAAGGAGAACGCCGACATCTTCGCCGTCGCCCGGATCGGGCTCGGCGCCCTGGGTGTCGTCACGGCGCTCACCTTCGCCGTGGAACCGGTCTTCCTGCTGACGGCCCGTGAGGAACCGATGAGCTTCGACCGGGTCACGGCCGGCTTCGACGAGCTGGTCGCCGACAACGAGCACTTCGAGTTCTACTGGTTCCCGCACACGGGCAACTGCAACACCAAGCGCAACAACCGCAGCGCGGGCCCCGCCGCCCCGCCCGGAAGGGTCAGCGGCTGGATCGAGGACGAGCTCCTCTCCAACGGGATCTTCCAGGTGGCGTGTTCGCTCGGTCGGACGGTCCCCGCCACCATTCCGTCGATCGCCAAGCTCTCCAGTCGTGCCCTGTCCGCCCGTACGTACACCGACATCCCGTACAAGGTCTTCACGAGTCCGCGCCGGGTCCGTTTCGTGGAGATGGAGTACGCGCTGCCGCGCGAGGCCGCCGTGGAGGCGCTGCGCGAGGTCAAGGCGATGGTGGAGCGTTCGCCGCTGCGGATCAGCTTCCCGGTGGAGGTGCGCACCGCCCCCGCGGACGACATCGCGCTCTCCACGGCCTCGGGCCGTCAGAGCGCGTACATCGCCGTCCATCTGTACAAGGGCACGCCCTACCAGGCGTACTTCACGGCCGTCGAGCGGATCATGACCGCCCACGCCGGCCGCCCGCACTGGGGCAAGGTCAACACCCGCGACGCCGAGTACCTCGCCGGGGTGTACCCGCGGTTCGGCGAGTTCACCGCCGTACGCGACCGGCTGGACCCGGACCGGCTGTTCGGCAACGACTATCTGCGCCGGGTGCTGGGCGACTGAGCGGCGCGGGCCTTCACTGTCCGGTGCCCGTGCCCGTGGTGGTGCGGTCTCCCTGCGCCGGGGCGACGCCCGCACCCGTGGGGTTCGGGTCGGCGCTGGCGCCGGGGACGGGCACCGCCGGGGACGGCGTGGCCGCCGGGGACGGGTTCGTCTGTCCGGTGTTGCCGGACGGCGTGGGGCTGGGCGTCGGATCGGCCGGGGAACGGTCGCCCTGACCGGAGTCCGGGTTCCGGCTCTGCCCGCCCTGTGAGTCCGTACCGGGTGTCGCGCCGCTCTCCTGGCCCGGGCTCCGCTCCTGGCCGGGGTCGGTGCCGGTCGACGGTGCCGGGTCGTTCGACCCGGTGCCCCGCTCCCCGCGTACGACGGAGCCGACGGTGGTTCCCTGACCGCCGCTCAGGTCATTGCCGGAGACCAGCTCGAACGTGGTGATCCCGGCCATCGTCACGGCGAAGACCACGGCCGCCCCGAGCGCCGACCGCTTCCAGCCCCGGATACGGGTGCCGTGGGTAGTGGCTTCGGAGAACTCCTCGTCCGGCTCCGGACGGACCGTGGTGAGCAACCGCGTCCCGTCGAGCGGCCTCAGCAGCCGCGTACGGTCCGGATCGTCCGCCACGTTGCGCAGCACGGTCGTGGCGTCCGTCTCGCCGCGCACAGTCGCGGCGTCCACGGCGCGCATCATCGTGGTCGCGTCCATGGCTCCGTCAGGCGTTCCGGCCGGTGGTCGTCGCGCCCCCTGCGCCGCACGCGGGTCGCTCGTCCCACGCGTCTGTACGGTCACCTCACGGCCCGGTTGCTTCGCCTGGACCGTCACCTCGCGGATCTGTTCCCCGGTGCGGCGGAAGAAGTGCTGGAAGAGCGAACCGCCGCAGGTGGCGACGACGCTCATCACTCCGGCGCCGAGGATCGTTCCGTACACGCCCAGCTGAGAGGCCGCCACCGCTGCCGCGACCGCCGCCACGGCACTGCCCGCCACCTGAGGCAGGCTCAGATCTATACGCCTTTCCTTGGGTTCTATGTCACTTTCCGGCTTCTGCACCATTTCCAGCCCTTGATTGACATCTCTCCCACCATGCAACAGGAAGGGACATGTGAGCGAAGTGAATAGTTCCGCTTCGGGAGATTCTGTGAAGCAGGACACGCACGAAGGGCGCCCCGCACCCGTACGGGCGACTCGGCTCCCGCACCTCACGAGAAGTTCGGCGGCGCGGCGGTCCACCCACATGGCCCGAATGGAGTACTGTGGCGAGCCCTGAGGCCGGACTCCCATGTGGGTGTCCGGGATCTTCGGGAGGGGGCCGAAGGAGGCACTCGATCCGGCGGCGCCACGGCATCGCACGGGGACTGGCTACACGAGGCGACCATCGGTCACTTTGTGTTGCACAATAGGTCACCGTGTCATACCGGCGATCAAGGGCTCACGCCCGACACGCCGGGCAACACGGCAATGTTGTGGCAGGCTGCACCCGGGCAGGCCACACTCGACTAGCGGAAGCAGCGACGCACGTGACGTCGGCAGGCACCACCCGGGAGGTCCCCATGCCCGAACTGCGTGTCGTGGCCGTCTCCAACGACGGCACACGACTGGTGCTCAAGGCTGCGGACAGCACGGAGTACACGCTTCCGATCGACGAGCGGCTGCGAGCCGCCGTGCGCAACGACCGCGCGCGGCTCGGCCAGATCGAGATCGAGGTGGAGAGCCACCTCCGCCCCCGCGACATCCAGGCCCGGATACGAGCAGGTGCCTCCGCGGAGGAGGTCGCCCAGTTCGCCGGGATTCCGGTCGACCGTGTCCGCCGCTTCGAGGGCCCCGTGCTCGCGGAGCGCGCCTTCATGGCCGAGCGGGCCCGGAAGACTCCCGTACGCCGTCCCGGCGAGAACACCGGCCCCCAGCTCGGCGAGGCGGTGCAGGAGCGGTTGCTGCTGCGCGGCGCCGACAAGGAGACCGTCCAGTGGGACTCCTGGCGCCGTGACGACGGCACCTGGGAGGTCCTGCTGGTCTACCGGGTCGCGGGCGAGCCGCACTCGGCGAGCTGGACGTACGACGCGCCGCGCCGGCTGGTCCAGGCCGTGGACGACGAGGCCCGGTCGCTGATCGGCGAGACCGACGACGTCGCCGCGCCCGAGCCGAGCTTCCCGTTCGTGCCCCGGATCGCCCGGCTGCCCCGGGACCGGCCACTGGACCGCGCCCTGGACCGCCAGATGGAGCGCCCCCCGGTCCCGATGCCCGAGCCGGAGGAGCACATCGGTGGCATCTCGGCCAGTGAGCGCGATTCGCTGACCAGCCTGTTGGAGGCGGTGCCGAGCTTCCGCGGCGACATGGTGGTGCCGGAGCGTCCCGCGCCGCCCGAGCCGCCCGCCATCGAGCCCGCCACGCAGGAGCCGGAGGCCGACGAGCCGCCGGCCGCGGCGGCCTCCGCAGGTTCCGCCTATGCGGATGTGCTGATGCCGCGGGCGGTGGCCGGTCATCGCGACCGGCTGACCGGTACGACGGACCGCCAGGCCGAGGCGGACGGCGTCCGGCCGGGCCGCCGGGCCGCCGTACCGAGCTGGGACGAGATCGTCTTCGGTACGCGCCGGAAGAAGCAGGACTGAGGCGGGGTGACCGCAGCATGACGAGGGCCCGTACGCCGTTGCGTACGGGCCCTCGTGCCGTATGCGTCCGGCGCGCCGGGTGCACCGCTCTTCGCACCGCGTGCACCCCGTGCGACCGGATCCTGTTACGGCGGTTCCGGTCGCGGTGGCCGGTGCGGGCTCCGTTACTGCGGGTCGGGACCCTTGGCTACCGGGCGGGACTCGTCCGCGGACCACTCGGACCAGGAGCCCGCGTACAGCGCCGCGGGGATCCCGGCGACGGCCAGGGCCAGCACCTCATGGGCGCCGGAGACACCGGAGCCGCAGTAGACGCCGACCTCCGGCGCCCGGTCCGCGCCGAGGCCCTTGAAGCGGGCCGCCAGCGATGGAGCGGGCAGGAACCGGCCGTCGCCCCCCGTGTTCTCGGAGGTCGGCGCCGACACGGCACCCGGGATATGGCCACCCACCCGGTCGATCGGCTCCACATCGCCCCGGTAGCGCTCCGCGGCCCGTGCGTCGAGCAGCAGCCCCGAGCGGGCCAGCGCCGCCGCCCCGTCCGCGTCCAGCAACGGCAGCGCACCGGGGACCGGCCGGAAGTCGCCCTCGGCCGGCGTCGGGATCTCCGTCTCGAGATCCCCCCGCCAGGCCGCGAGGCCGCCGTCCAGGACCCGGACGTCCTCGTGCCCCGTCCAGCGCAGCAGCCACCATGCGCGGGCCGCCGCCCAGCCCTGGCCACCGTCGTAGACGACCACCGGAGCGTCCCGGGAGACACCGGCCCGGCGCATCACCGCACCGAATTCCTCCGGGTCGGGCAGCGGGTGACGGCCGCCGCTGCCTGCCGGACCGGCGAGTTCCGCGTCCAGATCGACAAAGACCGCACCGGGGATGTGCCCGGCCTCGTAGTCGGGGCGGCCGTGCGGGCCGCCCAGCTGCCAACGTACGTCCAGGAGCACCGGCGGACGTGGCCCCGCCGACTCGCTCGCGCATTCGGATGCAGTGATGATGGGCTTCATGGGTGCCATCCTCGCGCAGGAGCCTCCCCACCCGTAACCACACCCATACGGACGTTTCACACCAAATCGGCCCCCCGCCGTCGAGATCCCGGAAGGCACGGCGCGGCCGGGGCACATCGTGCGCCGGGTGGTGCAAACATCTCCACGGGGCGTACACATCCTGTACCGCATGACGGCACACCGGCCCCGTTCCGCCCGTACGGCCACCACGATGGTCCGAGGAGAGAGTGACGATGACGGAGGCTGCCGCCCGGCGCGCGCCCGGAACACCTTGCTGGGTGAGTCTGCTCGTGCACGGGCTGAGCACGACCCAGGACTTCTACGCCCGGCTGTTCGGCTGGGAGTTCGTGCCCGGCCCGGACCAGCTGGGTCCGTACGTCCGCGCGCTGATCGACGGGAAAGTGGTCGCGGGCATCGGGCAGTTGCCGCCCGACCGCCATCTGCCGGTCGCCTGGACGACCTATCTGGCCACCGACGACGCCGACGCCACGGCGGAATTGATCCGCTCCTGCGGTGGCACGGTCGCCGTCGGGCCACTCGACTCGGGTGAAGCGGGTGAGGCGGGCCGGCTCGCCATCGCTTCCGACCCCAGCGGCGCGGTCTTCGGAATCTGGCAGGCCGCCGCACACCTCGGCACGGCGCTCGCGGGCACCCACGGCACACCGGTGTGGAACGAGCTGGTGACCCGCGAGACGTCGACGGTCTGCAAGTTCTACCAGACGGTTTTCGGCTATGAGGCGGAGGCGGTCGTCTCGGCCGACTTCGACTACCAGACCCTCCATCTGCACGGCCGTCCGGTGGCCTCGCTGCACGGTGTCGGCCACGCCCTGCCGCGCGACCGCGGCCCGCACTGGATGACGTACTTCGAGGTCGACGACACCGACGAGGCGGCGCATCGCGTGGTGGAGTTCGGCGGATACGTTCTGCAGCCGCCCCGGGAGGGGTCGAACGGCCGGATGGCGACCGTGGCGGACCCGGAGGGCGCGATGTTCACGATCGTACGGTCGGCCGCTCGCTGAGCCACCGGGCGCGGGGCCGGTCAGCCGGTCCGGGACCGTTCCGCATGCCGGTGGGCGGGGTCGGCCAGCCGGGTGTGCAGCTCGTCGAAGAGCTCGGACGCCTCGGCTCCGCTCCACTCGGCCGGCAGCAGTTCACGCGGGACACCGGGGTCGAGGTAGACGAGCCGGCGCCAGTCGGTGAGGACCCTGATGTACGTCGTGAACGCCTCGCGGTCCGTCACCGGGCTGCCGCCCGCGATCCGCTCGGCCACCGGACGGTGTGCCGCGAGGAATGCGACGTACAGCCGCTGCAGCCGGACGGTGTCCCACCAGGAGCGCACCTTCGCGGGCAGGTCCCCGTTCCCGCCCCCGGCCACGGAGAGATAGTCGGCCCGGAAGAGGTCGGCGTACGAGCGCAGCCCGTGCCGGGCCAGCATGTCCTCCGCCTCGCCGTGCACATGTCCCGGTGCGATCCACACGCCGGCGGACACGGAACCGAAACCGAGCCGGGTCAGCTGGGTGCGCAGGGTGTGCCGCTTGGCGCGTTCGGACTCGGGTACGGAGAAGACGACCAGCACCCAGCCCTCGTCCACGGTGGCCCTTCGGGCCGCGAAGATGCGCGGATCGCCGTCGCGCAGAATCCGCTCGGTCTCGGGCGAGATCCGGTACCCGGCCGCTCCGGACACCGATTCGGCCTCGAGCAGTCCGGCACGCTTCAGCCGCGAGACCGAGGACCGTACGGTCGGCGCCTCGACGCCGAGGTCGGCGAGCAGCTGGATCAGCGAGGCCACGGACATCCAGCCGCCGGTGTCACGCGCGTACAGCCCGTAGACCGTCACGATCAGCTGCCGCGGCTGCACCTTGCCCAGTGGGCCCGGTTCGGACTCGGCCTCTGTTCCGCTCACCGTGTTCACAGCGTCATCCTAAGCATCCGTGCCGGACGCCCGGAGGGACGGGTTCAGGCGGAGGTGACGGGCAGCACATCCGGCGGGAGGGAGCCCGCGCGGGCACTCGCGCTGGTCGTCCTGCGCTGGTGGTGGCGTCGGCAGAGCACCTCGTAACCGACCTCGCCGCCTGCTGGTCGACGTCCCCCACGACCACGTGGGCGCCTTCGACGACCATCTCACCGCCGACCGTACGGGCGTGGTGCGTGGCCCGTGCACCGCACCAGCGGAGAGCTTCGCCCCGGAAGGCCTCGACCCGGTCGGCCAGTTCGATCAGCCGCTGGGATCCGGGGAACAGCTTGGTCCGGAAGTCGGTGGTGACACCGAACGCGAAGACGTCCATGCCCGTGTCGTCGACGACACGGGCGAGTTGGTCGATCACCTGCCGAAGGGCTCCCCCTCAGGAAAGCCAGGGACTACGGTTACCGACCATGTGGTCAGGACAGCCGCCCGGGGGCGGCGGGAACCGGGCGAAGGCCGCCGCGATCGCTGCGGCCACGACCGTGGTCGTAGCCGTTGGCGTCACGGGCTTCCTGCTCCTGGGCAGCGACAGGGACGTCAACGCCAACGGCGGCAGCAGGAACACGAAAGCGCCGGCGATTGCCTCGAAGAGCACGACGGCCTCGGCGCCGGCGTCCGACAACCCGCGCGGCAGCGAGACCGAAAGGCCGACCGTCCCGGGCTGGAAGGTCGTCATCAACCCCAAGCGGGGGACGGCCTTCGACGTACCGCCGGACTGGGACGTCAAGTCGCCGGGTCTGCTGATCGGCTTCGAGGACAGCAAGGTCGACTACAGCGACCCCGACAACTGGGGCAAGGTCATCATCGTCATGGGCGCACCGGCAGTCCTCCAGGAAAGCTGGTGCGTGTCCAACGACATGAAGAACGGGCGCGTAAAAAGCACGAGCACCGCGCTGGCGGCGACAGGCACCAAGGGTGCCAGTGGCGCCAGGAGCACCGGCGATGCCGCCTTGGGCCAGGTGGAACGGTGGGTGTACGGCGGTTATACGCAGCCGGACACGAAGAGCATCATCCACGACAAGGCGGCGAGGCCGTACACGACGAAGTCCGGCATCAAGGGCAGCATCGCCTGGGCCCGGTCCAGAAACACGCCCCAGAAGGGCAAGTGCGCGAGCGACGGCAAGGCCATCACGTTCGGCTTCAAGAACTCCGCGGGCGACTTCGTCGCGTGGAGCCTCTACGGCGCCACGGGCGTGAAGAACGAGCTGCCGGACTCGACGATCATGAAGATCCTCGGCACGGTACGTCTCCACGGGGACCCGACGGAATCCTGAGCCGGGCGACTGAAGTCCCTTGGCTCGGCTCCGTGTTCGGAGCGGACCGGGAAGGCGGAGCGGGAAGGGCGACGACGGGGGCGGGCGTACATGGCGAGGCAGATGGACTCCGGTGAGCCGCACATCACCAACACCGCGGTCGATTGCACAGCCGAGTATCTGATCCAGATCGGGATTCTCGAAGGTGATCTCAATCTGACCCTGCGCGTGGAGCCCCCGCCGCCCGATGACAACGCTCCGCTGGCCACGGCCGAGCGGAGGCTCGCACGCAGTCTTCTGCACCGGTGGCGGGCCGAGGCCGACGCCTGGGGCATGACCGATCCCGAGCCACTGCCCGTGCGCTGGACACCCAGCCGACGAGTGGCGTCCGCCGGGGAGTACGTGCCCGCGGGCTCCGGGACCGACACGATCGCCGGGACCTTCCTCAGGCTCCGGCCGCGGCGGCGGCTGGTCGTGCTGGGCACCGCCGGATCCGGCAAGACCGTGCTGTCCATCCTGCTCACCCTCGAACTCCTCGCCCGGCGGCTCACACAGGGCGAGGACGACGTGCCGGTCCCGCTTGTGCTGTCGCTGGAGTCCTGGGACACCCGGCGGCAGTCGCTCTCCGATTGGCTGGTGGACCGGCTGCGCCAGGACCACCCCGGTCTGCCGCCCGTGGACGGCGTCCACCCGGCCCGCCGGCTCGTCCTTGAGCGGCGGGTTCTGCCCGTCCTCGACGGCCTCGACGAACTGCCCGGACACCGCCGCGCCGAGGTACTCGACGCGCTCAATGCCGGCCTCGACGGCGTGCAGGACGCGGTACTGATGTCCCGCACGGCCGAGTACGAGCGCCTCGACCAGGAGGGCAAGGGTCTGCGGCACGCGACGGTGATCGAGTCGCTGCCGCTGCGCCCCGACGAGGTGGCGAGCTACCTCCGCAGAGCCCGGCCACCGGCCCGCGCAGCGGCCTGGGCGCGCCTGCTGGAGACCCTTCAGAAGGAACCCTCCGCACCGGTGGCCTGGGCCCTGACCAGTCCGCTGATGGTGTGGCTGGTACGCCGGTCCTATGAGCAGCATCCGGCGGATCCACGGGAGTTGGTGGACCGGGTGCGGTTCCCGACCCGTGATGCCGTCGAGGCACACCTGCTCGACCGGATCGTGCCCGCCGCGTTTCCGCCGCGGCCCCCGAACCCCGGTCGGCTGCACCCACCCCGCACCTGGGACGCCGAACGGGCCGGTGCCTGGCTTTCGTACCTGGCGCTGCTGCTGAGCCGTCGCGAGGAGTCCGAACTGGCCTGGTGGCGGCTGCACTCGGCGCCACTGCCCCGACTGCTCGCGCTGCCCGCGCTGCTTGCGGCCGGCATCCTGCTCTCCCTCGTCATCAAGGCGGGCATGTCCGGCTACGCGGAGGATTCCCTGCTGGGTGACCTCAGCGTGACGGGGGAGGTGTCCGGCGGGGTCCTCTTCGCGGCCATCGCACGGTCCGTGACCGCCTCCTGGTTCGGGCAGCGGATCGCCGAGCCGCGGCGCAGCGTCAACCCTCTGCTGTTCATCCACGCCCTCCGTTCCTTCGACCGTAATTCGCGGGTGGGTCCGCAGGTCCGCCTTGCGGCGCTCGTGGGCGGTCCCGCGCTCGTCGTCCTCCTGCTCGCCCTGTACGTCTTCGTGTCACCGGACCCCGTCCTGGTCTGGCTCTCGGTCGGCGGCGTGCTGCCCGCGCTGCTGACCATCGTGTACGCGGCTCCGGCCGACACCGTGGACGCCGCCACTCCCGACGAACTCCTGCGCGGCGAACAGTCCGCCCTCGTCACCATGCTGACGCTGGTGGCCCCGCTGATCGGGGCCGGTGCGGGTTCGTTCTTCTGGCTCGGCGGAAGCGACGGGTGGTGGCCGGCGTTCGGGGGCTGGGCGGGTGCCTCGTCGATGTTCGTGCTGCTCAGCCCGTGGAGCCGCTGGATCCTCGCCAAGTGCTCGCTCGCGGCGACCCGACGGGTGCCGTGGTCCCTGATGGCGTTCCTCAAGGACGCGCGCACGGCGGGCCTGCTCCAGCTGTCGGGCGGCACCTATCGCTTCCGCAACCGGCGACTCCAGGAGCATCTGGCGGGACGGCGCGCTCAAGAGCGGGGCGAGGGTGGCGGTTCGTCCGGCCCCGAGCCGGACCGCATGCCCGCGCTCGCGGACTCAGGCCACTTCACCGTGGAACGCACCGCGGACCGCTACCACCTCCGCGGTCGGTCCAGGAGGCTGCCACTGGCCCACTGGGCGGTGTTCGGCTCCCTGTTGGGCGTCTTCATCGTGCGGTTCACCGTGAGCGGCCAGTGGCAGGACTTCACCGCCTGGCTGGCGCTGCTCTTCCTCCCCGTGATCGGCGCCGTGATCACCGTGGCCGGGTTGCTCATGCCGCGGCAGCGACTGGAGCTGGAGCTGACCCGGGACGGCGTCACCTCCGTGATCGGGCGCAGGCGACGCTCCTACGAGTGGCGGCACGTCGAGGAGATCACCGTGCGCCGCGCGATCGTCCGGGGCCGGGACGCGCGCTTCTACGCACTCCAGGTCCGACTGCTCGCCGGCGCCCCGCGCCCGCCCCGCCGCTCCCGCATGGGCGAGGGTTGGTTCCTCGTCCTGCCACTCGGCCTCTCGTCGCGTGTGGATCCCCGACTCGGCGCGGTCCTGGCCGACTTCGCGGGGCCCTGCTGGACATCGCCGTCCGGTGGCCGTTGAGCCTCAGCAGAGCGGCTCGGCGTCCGCGGACGCCGTGAGGAGGGCCAGGCAGCGTGCCGTCACCGTCTGGTCGTCCTCGCTGATGTCGACGGCGTAGGCGATGGGGGCGCGGCCCGTGGTCCCCTTGGGAGCCGTGATCCGCCAGCGTGCCTCGTACGTGTCGTGGGCCCCGATCATCCGGGGCGGCCGTCCGACGAGGGTGGCCTGCCAGCCCGCGGGCAGCAGGGGCGGCCGGATGGTGATGGCGAGGTCGCGTGCGGTGGCGTTCTCCATGGCGAGCCGGCCGCCGTCCGCCGGGTGCAGGCGCAGGGCGTCGGAGCTGCTCCAGCGGATGTTGAACTCGCGCAGGCGAAGCCGCTGTTTGTCGTCTTTGTCCTTGTCAAATAGGGAGTACAGGCCGATGCGGACGGAGTCGACGGTGTCCGGGACGGGAATGTCGTAGCCGTACGTCTTCTTGAAGTAGGCACCTTGCTTCTGCTCGTGACGGCGCATGTCCCGGAAGTCGATGGTGCGGGCACCGACCTGGCCCTCCACGTCGACGCCCGGCGCGAACAACGACTTGACGCTGTCCGGGTCGAAGTCCACCGACACCTCGCTCAGCGGCAGCGGTATCCCGAAGTCCATCCTCAGCCAGTTGTCCTTCTGCGGGGATCCCTTGACCGACCAGTAGCCCGCGTGGCCCGGCAGAGCGGCGGACGGCGGATGTCCCGGCGCCGAGTAACCGGCGCTGAGCTTCGGCCAGTCCCGGGTGGCGGCCGCGGTGAGGTCGATCTGGCGGACCGAACCGGTCAGCGGATGCCGCCACTTGTCGTACGTCCCGGGCAGACCGAAGAAAGCGGCCGGCGGCAGCACACCCGTCTGCAGGAGAGCCAGGGCGAGCGGTACGACCAGGTACCCGGCGAGGTGGGTGAGCAGAAAGGTGTGGCGGGCGGCGCGGTGCCGGGGGAAGCGGAACGTCGTGTTCTCGGGTCGGCGCACGGGCGGAGGCGCCATGCTCTCCCCGGAGCCCGCGGTACCGGACGTACCGGCAAGCCACCACAGCGTCCCCGCGAGAGTCGAGGCCGGAACGCAGCGCACCGGAATGCCCGTGGCGTCGAGCGCGCGCAGCAGATGGCCGCCGCCGGCCGCGTCCAGTTGCGCGCGCACGGCAGTGTCGTCGCCCTGTACGGCTCGGGTGTACAGCAGTGCGAAACGGTGCGGACGGCGGCGTGCCGGCAGGGCGGTGAGGACGTGCAGGACCCGGGTCACGGCGTACACGGCGTCGCTGTGCGCGGCGGGGTCGTCCACCACCAGCAGCAGTCCGTGGGCCCGGCGCAGGACGTCCAGCGCGGCCACCGACTCCTGACTGCCGTACGCGTCACCAGGCGGGTCGTACCACAGGACGGGCGCCCCGTCGGTGCGCACGAGCGGCGGCTCGGCCCCGGGCGTGGCGCCCAGCTCGGCCTGCCCCTGCCGGTGCACTCCGCCGCGCTGCGCCCCCGAGCCCCCGACGAGCACGACGACCCGCGCCTGTTCATATCCGGCGGGCAGCGCCTTCCCGCAGTGCGGACAGCACGCGTCCAGGCGGCGCGCGCCGAGGACGGCGGGCAGGCGGGTGCCGCAACGGCAGCGGTGGGAGAAGGCGCCGTACCGGTTGGGCAGCAGCTGCCGGTGGCCGGCTCGGCACGTCGGACACAGCCGGACCGGGCGGTGGATGGTGCGCCCGCAGCCGGTGTACGGGCACGGCGCCGGGCCGCTGCGCAGCGCGCGCCCCGTCCGCGCGACGGCCGCCCACACCACCCACCACAGGGTCCACAGTGAACAGCCCAGCGCCCACGCCAGCAGCGCGAACAGAAACGGAAGGATGTTCAGCGCGGTCGCGGTCAGCACGACGGCGACGGCCGTCAGCAGGAAAGCCGGGCGCAGGAAGAGCATCAGGCAGCCCTGCCCGCCGGTCCCGCGCTGTTGCGACCGGCGGAACGCGTCGCTCACCCGGTCGACCAGGAACCGCTCGGCGTCGCCCATCAGCCGTTCGTGCCGCTCGAGTCCGTCCCACCAGGTCGCACGCAGGTCGCGCGGGGCGGTGACGCGGAGGTAGACGGGGGTGGCCGGCTCGCCGTGCGGGTCGGGTGGGGAGTGTGCTGCCCGCCCGAAGGTCCGCCAGACGGTGTGCAGTTGGGTCCACACCAGCTTGGGCAGAGTGATGAAGATGCCGTAGCCGACGATCAGGACGACGAACAGGATGATCGCCAGGAGCAGCATTACAGGGTTCGCCACGGCTCACTCCTTCTCCCGGGCCGACCCGCGTCGCCACAGCAGCCGTGGCGCCCGCTCCGGCTCCTCGGCCCGCACCAGATCACGCAGGGCCTCGTAGGTCTCCGTCTCCTCCCACAGTCCCCGCCGGTACAGCCGCAGGATCCGCAGCGCGGTCGGCCGCGGCTCCCCGGGTGCCCGGCGCAGCACGTGCAGCGCGGTGCCGGGGGTGGCGGCGAGCACGTCCGGTGCTTCGTCCGCGAGGGAGGCGAGGGAGGCGCACGCCCGCGCGTCCAGGGCGGCGGTCCGCAGTTCGGCGGAGGCTTCGAGGGCGGCGAGCAGCCCGGCGAGGACGGCCGGCCGGTACGGCTCGGGCAGCGGAGCGAGCGCGGCCCGTACGTCGCCGAGGGGTGCCGTCCCGTCGGCGAGATGGCACGCGGCGGCGGCCGTCAGGCGCTCGGGCGCCAGTCGCGCCTCCTCCGGCCGCAGCTCCGCAACGGCACGTACGAAGCCCACGAGCCGGGAGCCCTCCCCGCCGAAGGCCCCCGCATCGCCGTCCGGCGCGAGCAGCGCGCACCCGGTCCGCAGCCGCCGTACGCCCCCCTCGACGCCGTCCGCGGGGCCCGCGTCCCACAGTTGTGCGACGGCGTCCAGGACGTCGAGGCGCCCGCTTGCCAACGCGCCCGCGAGGAACCGTGCCGTCGGGCTCGGCTCCGGACAGCCGCCCCAGGTCAGTCGGTCGAGGTGGAACACCGGACCCGGTGCCCGCTCCGCGGTCTCCGGCCCAGTCCCGGTCAGATGGCGGTGGTCGTCCTCCGGCCGCGCGGTGTAGGTCGTGAACGTCAGTCGGGCGGCCAGGCCGGCGGGCAGGGTGTAGGAGACGGCGGCGATCCAGTCGACGACACGGTCCGGATCCGCGGAGACCAGGGTGGCACCGGGGCCCTCGCCGACCAGCGCCCGCAGGGCCGCGGTGAGCAGCCGCTCCAGGAGGCGGACGCCGGGGTCGCCGATGCCGGCCAGCAAGCGGGCCACACGGTCGGGTCCGACGGCGCTGCCGGGGACGAGTTGGGTGACGTCGGGCAGGTCCTGGCCGTCGTCGTGCGCCGGCGTCGGGGCCCAGTGGGGTGTGTCCCACAGCTCGACGGGGCGCAGACCGGCCAGTTCGTCGGGGGTGGCGTACAAGGCGTGGCAGAAGTGGTTGCCCCAGCGGCCGGTGTAGTCCTGGCCGGTGAAGCGCGTGCGGGTCAGCACGGCCGCGTCGTCGTCCGGCCGATCGTAGGCGAAGGCCACGGGGAAGTGGCGGTGTCGGTCCGGGCCCGGAGGCCGCGCGTACCCCGTCAGCGGGCGCAGGACATCGAGTGCGGGGCGGGCCGTCGGGGAGACGGCGGTGAAGCGGAAGCCGCCGTGGGGTGCGTCGGACGAGGGCGGGGCGGACGTGTAGTGGGCCTGTCCTGCCATACGCGTCACCCCCGTCCCCGGTCGAGGGCGCCGAAGCGGTGCAGCAGCCACATCAGGGGGTCCTCCACCCGGTGCGGGCGTACGAGGCCACCGAGTCCGAGGTCGCCGCCCTGCCGGGGCGCGGTACCGAGCGTGGACAGCGCGAACAGCTGGTAGTCGGTACAGAACTGGTGGAGCCGCGCGTCGAGTTGGTGTTCCTGCCAGCGCCGCAGCAGGGCCTGCAGCTCGGCGTGGACGGCGGCTCGGTCGTCGGCGTCGAAGACGGGGCCGGGGCGGCGGGTGCGGTGCAGCGGGGAGTTGTCCGGCAGGTGCGGCCACAGGAGGTCGGCCTTGGTGAGGGCGACCGCGACCGGCACGGTCACCTTCCCGCCGCCGCCGAGGTGGCCCAGCACCCGGGCGAGTACGTCGCCCGACCGGCCCGGCACCCCGTCGCCGTCCTTCACCGGCGCGCCGGGCAGGTCCTGCGGATCGACGAGGACGACGACGGCGTCGGCCGCGACGAAGTAGCGCATCTGTGCCTCCATACGGTCGCGTGAGGCGAAGTGCTCGCCCGCGGTGTCGAGGAAGACCAAGGTCAGCACCCGCTTGCCGGCACGTCCGAAACGGCCCCGCCGGGTGCGGCTGAGGCGGTGCACGAGGGGGCGGCCGGCGTCATGCTCGGCGGTCTTGGGGACGGTGTGCTGCTCCTCGTACAGGTGCCGTTCGTACCGATCGTGGTAGTCGGCCATCGTGTCGTCGTCGCACGGGAGCAGCGCGGCGTCGAGTTCGGCGCCGAGGCGGTGCAGCAGTTCGTGCACGAGGACGCCGATGTAGGTGCTCTTGCCGGAACTGACCGGTCCGGCGAGCGCCACCAGCTTTCCGGGAGTGCTCAGATAGCCCTCAGGCAGTCGGCCTGCGCAGGCGGTGCAGCGCAGCCGGGTGGTGGTGCGGCCGCAGGTGCCGCACACCGCCGAACCGGCCCGTGGGTTGGCCGAGGCGAGGCCCCGGTCCTGGGCGCAGGCGGCGCCGCTCGCGCAGACGTACGCGATCTGCGCTCGGGAGATACTCCGGAAGCAGTGCGGGCACACCCAGGTGCGGCGCCACGGCATTCTCATGTCCACTCCCTCTGGGTGATCTTGAGCGTGTGCTGCGGCGGGTCGCGCAGCACGAGCGCCTCGCCGACGGCGAAGCAGCGCAGCCGGCCGCCCGGGCCGCGGGCCAGGCGCGCCGACAGCTTCGCGTCCTGCCCCGGACCGAGCGTCACGTCGGCGGCTTCCGCGAGGACGTCCCCGTCGGCGGGCTCCAGCGGCCAGACCGGGCCGCGCGACCGCACCAGCAGCAGCCGCTCGGCTCGTACGGTGGTGCGCGCCGTGAACACGGCGGTTACCGTGCGACGTCCGGGCAGGCCCTTCCGCTCCAGCCGATAGTCGACGTCGGCGCGTGGTGGCAGTACCGCCGCGCTCGGCGGGCCGTATGCGGGCAGCCCGCCGAGCTGGGCGATCGGCCGCACCTCGACTTCCACCCCGGCGCCGTCCGCGACCGGCAGCCGTACGCCCGCCTCGTGCCGGTAGGTGGCGCGGGTGACGGCGCGCCGCTGCTCGCCCGCCTCGCCGGGGGTCCGCCAGGTGACCTCGACCTCGTTGCCGCTGTCCGGCGGCCAGTCGAAGACGACGGCCACGTCCGTGCCGCCGTGCCGGGTGAGCGTGAGGGTGCCGAGCGCCGACGCGACGGCCATGGCGTGTGCTCCTGTGACGGCGCGTTCTCCGGCGACCGTGACCGCGAGCACCACGGTGGGCCGGCCCGGCGGCGCGAACCGCAGCCCTTCCTCGGCAGTTTGCGCCACGATCGGACCCCCGGGGAGCTCCGCCGTGCGCAGCCGGGTGCCGGCCGGCCACGGAGGCACGTCGTCGAAGCCGTACAGGCGCACCTCGCCGCCGGGCGGCGGGTCGAGGCGCGCCAGGAGGTGGCCGTCCACGAGGCGGATGTCCAGGTCGGTGACCGGCTCGGGCGGCGCGAGCGGCGTGGCGGTGCGCCGGACGCCCTCCGTGCGTACGAGCAGTCCGTCGTCGGTGCGGTAGGCGACGCGGACGCGGTAGCCGTACGTCGTGCCGTTGGCGAGCCCGCCGTCCGTGAAGCCGTCGCGGCGGGCGGCGACCCGCACCTCCTCGCCATCCGGCGCGGTGCGGACGACCTCGACGGACCGGGCACGGTCGGGGCAGGTCCAGCCGGCGGTGATCCGACGGTCCCCGGGGCGCAGGTGGACATCGGTGACCTCGGGCCAGTGCACGACGGGCCCGCCCACCGTGAGCGGCGAGGGCGCGCTGCCGGGTTCGGCGGCCCGGCGCACGGCGACCGCGTAGTACAGCGGGACGCAGGCCGGGGGTGAGGCGTCCACGTACGAGGTGGCACGCGGCGACGTCAGCGGCAGCACCGTGCCGTCGGCCGCGTCGCGTGGCGGGCGCTGCTCGCTGCGCAGCAGCACGCACTCGGGCTCGCCCGTCGTGGACGACGAGGGCCGCCACCGGACGGTGACGCCCTCGCCGTCCCGGGTCGCGGTGAGGCCGGACACCGGGCAGACCGCGAGGCCGCGGCGCACAGCGTCGATTCCCGGCAGATCGCGGACTGCCTCCTCCGCCTGTTCCAGCAGGTCCCAGGCCCGGTCCGCCTCGGCCGGCGGCAGTCGGCGCGCGTGGTCCACCAGGCCGCGCGCCTCGGCGAGTTTCCCGCGCACATGCTCGGCCAGTGTGCGCACATCCTCGGCGAGCGAGTCCGGCGGCAACCGGTCCGCCACGGCCGCCGCCTCGGCGAGCCGCCCGTCCGCGGCCAGCCGGTGCAGCCGCTCCGACACCGGGTCCCCGGCCGCCTCGTGCAGCACCGCGAACACCAGTCGCCGCGCGTCGTCCGCGGCGACGGACAGCTCTCCCACCGCGTATGCGAGGAGCGTGGCCGGGGTCGCGCGGGCGGCATACCGCGTCCGCAGAGGCAGCGCCAGTTCATGGAGCAGGATCCGGGCGAGTCCCTCCGGACCCTGCTCGGTCAGCACGCCACGGACGGCGGCGGTCACGGCCTGGGCCGCTGTGTGCGCGGCGCCGTGCGGCAGCCGTCCCCAGCGGCGCGCCGCCGCCTCGACGCTCGGCGGGTCGACCGGGGGCGCGTCGAAGACGCGTACGGGCTGCTCGGTCCGCCCGCCGGGCGTGCTTGTCGCGAGGAAGTCGCCGAGGTGCCGCAGCCCCAGCACCTCCAGGTGGCCGGCGCAGCGCGCATACGCGGCGTGCGGCACCGACCGGGGCAATGGGTCGGGCTCGGCGATACGCAGCCCGAGGACAGGCAGCAGGTCCCGTACCCGGTCCTCGCGGACCCGGTGGGCGGCGGCGATCTCCGCGACCGTGCTCTCGGCGAGCATGCCGAGTCCGCCCGTGGCCTCTTCCAGGGCCGCGCGCAGCCCGGCCCGCTCGGATTCGGCGCGTCGGCCGTGCGCTGCGAGGGCAGCCCGCAGTCGTCCCGGGTCGCCGGCGGCGGCCGCGTCCAACAGCGGCCGGTGGATGAGGTACCCGGCCTCCAACTGCTCGATGACGGCACGGTACTTGAGCCGAGACCTGCTGCGGCGCCAGCAGGCGCGGACCGCGGCGACCGCCTCGGCGACCGCGGGCCCGGTGAGGCGCTGCGGCAGCTGGTAGCGCGTGCGCAGGTCCTGGGTCACGGGCAACCCGGCGTCGAGCACCTCGCGCCGGTAGCGCTCCTCGTCGAAGGCCACGGCCTTGTTCCCCCGTCCTGCCCGCGATCAGCCGACCCGCTGGCGGCTCATCGCAACCCGCGCCTCGTCCACCGCCTCCTGGGACAGACCTCCGATCTGAAGGGAGATCTCGATCTGCTCGCCGGTCTCCCGCTCGGTGGCGACGACGGTGAGGAGCCCGGAGGTGTCAAGCGTGAACACGCACTGGAAGGGCCAGCGCGCGGGTTTGCCGGGTGGGATCTTCAACGTGCCTTGCGCGACTTCGGTGTTGTGCTCCGGCTCCGCGGACTCCACCGCGCCCGCCTGTTCCATTACCTGGATCCGGACCTCCCGCTGACCGTCGCGCAGGGTGTAGAAGTCGTCGGTCACCGACGCAGGCAGAGTGTCGTTGGCGTGCACGAGGTGGGTGACGTACTCCCGGCCGGTGTCGATGTCCGTGACCTGGATGCCGTAGCCGCGCGAGGCGACGGTGGAGATTTCGTACGGGCGGTGGGTGAGGCCGGTCTCCGACACGTCCGGTGCTTGGCCGGCAGGGAGTTCGCCGCCGGAGAAGATGTACGTGGCCCGGTCGAGGGCGTAGAGCGCGGCGCCGCGGGCCACCGCGAGGTCGGGGTTGTGCAGCCTGGGCTCGAAGCCGAACTGGGTGCGCAGGGCGGCGGCGACGGCGGGCATCTTGGTGGCGCCGCCGACGAGCAGCACATCGTCGAAGGACGATACGCCCCGCTCCGCGGCCAGTTCGACGGTGCGGCGGGTGATGTCGACGGTGCGGTCGAGCAGGTCGCGGGTCAGCTCCTCGATCAGCCCCCGGGTCAGCTCCACCGGTTCGACCCTGCCCTGGTGCATGACGCGGACGGTGTAGCGCTCGCGGAAGGACAGCGCCTTCTTCGCCTCCTCGGCGTCCTTGCGCAGCTGCGTCTCGGACTGGAGGTCGGACAGCGGGTCGTCGACGTCCGGGAAGCGCTCGCGGAACCGCTCCACCAAGTGCACGACGATGCGGTCGTCGAAGTCGCTGCCGCCCAGTTCCTTCGCGCCGTCCGTGCACAGCACGGTCAGCTCGCGCCCGCGCAGGGTGAGCACGGTGGTGTCGAAGGTGCCGCCGCCCAGGTCGTACACGAGGATGGCCCGGTCCCCGCGCTCCTCGTCTCCTTCCAGGGCCCCGTAGTCGAGCGCGGCCGCGATGGGTTCGGCGACCACGTCGAGGACGCGCAGTCCGGCGATCTCGCCGGCCTTACGGGTGGCGTCCCGCTCGGCGAGCCCGAAGTAGGCGGGCACGCTGATCACCACGTCGCGCGCCTCGTCGCCGCCGGCGGCCTTGGCGTCCTCGACGAGTTTGCGCAGGATGCGAGCGGAGATCTCCTCGGGTGTGTAGGTGCGGCCGTGGAACTCGCGCGGCACCACATCGCCCATGTCCCGCTTGATGAGCTGCACGACGTGCTCGGGGTCGAGGACGGTGGCGTCCTTGGCGCTCTGTCCCACGACGACGCTGTCGGCGCTCTCGAAGTAGACGACGGACGGCGTGGTGTCCGCCCCTTCGAGGTTGCGCAGTACGGTCGGTCTGCCGACGTCGTCGATCCGTGCAACGCAGGAGTAGGTGGTCCCCAGGTCGATGCCGTATACGGCCATACGGTCTCCCGCCGCCGGGACGGCCGCGCGTTGCGCCCGTCCCGTATGTTGTCTCGCCAGTTGTCCTTGTAAGCCATGCCCTTTGAGCCCACCGGAGACGGAGACGTTCATGGCGCATCCGGCTCCCACCGGGAAACCACGACGTCGGCCTTGCGAACGACCCGCTCCCCCTGAACGAATCCGGCCGCCACTACGCGCGCCACCGTCCGGTCCGCCTCCGGCCCTTCGGCGGCGGCGCGGCCCACCGGACGCTGCAACGCCATGTCGAATGCCGCGCCGGGCCGGGGTACGTACCGCTGTACGCCGGTCCTGGCCACGGTGTCCGCCGCCTCGTCGGCCAGCGCGGTCAGCAGGGCCCGTAGTTCGTCGACGCCGAGCGGGCCGGTGACGTGTTCGGCCTGGCGCAGGATCTGGTCGTGGAGCCGAATCAGGGAGTGGCGCACGAGATCGAGCGCCATTTCGATCTCGCCCCGGCGCAGCCGCTCGACCTCGTCGTGCAGCCTTGTGACGATCTCCTCACGACGCTCGGCGAGCTGTTGCTGACGAGCGAGTGCTGCGGTGAACTCGCCTGCATGCGCGCAGGGTTCGACAGGTTCCGACACGTCGCTCACAGTAGACCAAAGGGGCACGGCGCGTCAGTGGAACCTGTCGCGATCGCCTGCCGGGCCGGAACAGCTGCGTTGCCCGGCTCGCGCCCGGTCCTCTCGTGCACCACCACCCAGCCATGCACGACCTCGTCAGCCACCGAAATTGATGGAACCGTGAACATCCCGCGCCTGGACGACATTGCTCTGAGTGCCCCCGGAGATCACGTTGCTCACGTCGCCCGCACCGGTCCGCGTGCCCTCCAGTGCCTCGGCCTCCCGACGCCAGGCCGCGAGCGCCTCGGCAAAGGCGGGGTCCTGCCGGGCGCGGAGAGCCAGTACCTCGGCCAACGCCGTGGCACGCTCCGCGCTGTCAGCCGCCTCGGCGAGGGCCGTCAACTCGCCCTCGCCGTACGGCTCTCCGTCCGACGGCCGCCGCCTGACCAGGTTTCGCAGCGATGTCCAGATCTGCTCCCCCGCCGCGCCCGCGGTGCCTCCCGCAAAGGCCATGAGCAGTTCAGGTGCAATCGGGTCCACGATGCCCTCCACCTTTTCCAACGCACAGGTCGTGGGTCGAGCGTAAAGCACAGTGGGCCCGCAGAGACCCGAAACCGAAGGAGGAATCTCGCCGTCAAGCGGATGTGACCGGCAGGACGTCGGGGGACAGCGCGCCCGCGCGGGCTGAAGCAGCAGTCATCCGGCGGAGGTGATGGCGGCGGCACAGGACCTCATAACCGATCTCGCCCACCGGACGGTTGACGTCGCCGACGACCACCTGGGCACCTTCGACCACCATCTCCCCAGCCACCGTGCGCGCGTTGTGGGTGGCCCGGGCTCCACACCAGCACAGGGCCTCCACCTGGAGGGCCTCGATCCGGTCGGCCAGCTCGATCAGCCGCTGCGAGCCCGGGAAGAGCCTGGTGCGGAAGTCGGTGGTGATACCGAAGGCGAAGACATCCAGCCCGAGGTCGTCCACGACCCGCGCCAGCTGGTCGATCTGCTCCGGCGAGAGGAACTGCGCCTCGTCGGCGATCACATAATCGACCTTGCCGCCCTTGGACAGCTGATCGACCAGATACCCGTAGATGTCCATACCCTCGGTGGCCTCGACAGCCCCCGTGACCAGGCCCAGTCGCGAGGACAGTTTCCCCTCGCCCGCCCGGTCGTCCCGCGTGAAGATCACGCCCTGAAGCCCCCGGGCCGAGCGGTTATGTCCGATCTGGAGTGCCAAAGTACTCTTGCCGCAATCCATAGTTCCGGAGAAAAACACCAATTCGGACATCAGCGGAGTGCGGCCTTTCGCGGCGAGTGGGGTTCCAGAGACAGCGCGCCACCCGGCCGGCGCCAGGTGACGGGTCCATGCCATGGCGAATACCCCGGCGAGTGGGTGCTCTTTCCGCAGTCCGTCGTTCCGGAGAAGAACACAAGCTCGGGCATGAGGGGCTGAGCACCTTTCGGGCGGGGCAAAGCAGTCCAAGGGGGACTGTGGCGGGGAAAACGCGGCTACGAGCGTACTTCGAGCAGGGGGACGAGCTGCTCGACGGGGGTCATCGAGCCGTGCATGCCCACCATCGCGGACTCGTGCGGCTCATTGACCGACGCGGTGATCACCACGTCGTCGTGGGCCGCGGCGACGACATCGCCGATCCTGCCGTGTACGCGTTCGTCGATCTTCGGGCCGAACCAGCCGGCCGCGATCGCCTCGTCCCGGCTCGCCACCCAGAACTGCTCGCCGAGCACTTCCCGCCAGACGGTCAGCACATCGTTCTCGGCGCCCGGGACCGCGTACACATGACGGGCCCGGCCCTCGCCGCCGAGCAGGGCGACGCCCGCGCGCAGCTCCCAGTCCTCGTCGAAGTCGATCCGGGACTGCTCGTCGAAGGGGATGTCGATCATGCCGTGATCGGCGGTGATGTACAGCGCCGAGCGGGTCGGGAGCTGTTCGGCCAGGCGCCGGGCCAGGCCGTCCACGTACATCAGCTGCCCGCGCCAGGCGTCGGAGTCGACCCCGAAGCGGTGGCCCTTGCCGTCGACCTCGCTGTAGTACGTGTACACGAGCGACCGGTCACCCGCGGCGAGCCGTTGGGCGGCGACGTCCATCCGCTCCTCGCCGGACAGCCGGCCGAGGAACGAGCCCCCGCTGAGCGCGACCTTGGTGAGCGGGGTCTGCTCGAAGGCGGGGGCGGAGACCTGGGCGGTGCGCACCCCCGCGGCGTCGGCGAGCGTGAAGACGGTGGGGTACGGCTGCCAGGCCTTCGGCGGGGTCCAGGGCTGCCAGCGCAGCTGGTTCATCAGCTCGCCGGTCTCCGGATTGCGCGCGGTGTAACCGGGAAGGCCGTGCTCCCCGGGCGGAAGTCCGGTACCGACCGAGGCCAGTGACGTCGCCGTGGTGGCCGGGAAGCCCGCCGTGATCGGGCGGCCGGTGCCGCCCCGCGAGGTGGGGAGCAGGGAGTGCAGAAACGGTGCCTCGTCCGGGTGTGCCTTGATCTGCTCCCAGCCGAGCCCGTCGATGAGGAACACGCAGTTCCGGTCGGCGGGGGTGAGTTCAGGGATCGCCGCGGTGAAGCCGGGCACGCCCTGTCCGGCAGCAAGCGTGGGCAGCAGATCGGAGAGCGAGCCGCTGCCGTACTCCGGGACGGGGGCGGTGTCGACGGGGAGCAGAACGGGATCCTGCCAGGCCGGCTGGGCCATCAGCGGCCGGACGCCGCGGTCGCGGCCGTGGCCTCGGAGAGGGACTGTGCGAACGCGAGGGTCTGGCGCACGGTGTCCGGGCCGTCACCGGCCTCGCTGACCCGCAGGCTCAGGTCGTCGGCGGTGGAACTGCCGGTGTAGCCGTGGTCGGCTTCGCAGTTGGGGTCGCCGCAGGCGGCCGGCTCCAGGTCGATGCGGGAGACCGCGCCCCAGCCGATGGTGAGGACGACCTCGCGGGGCAGCGTGCCCGGTACGTACTTCTCCGGGTTGGCGACAACGCGGCTGACCACGACCGACGAGATCCGGTCGAGCTTGACCGACTCCGTGGAGGTGGTGGCGTACGGCGTCGGGGAGCTGGTGTCCGCGTTCTGCTCGTCGGTGTGGCTGACGATGAAGCGGGTGTCGGTCAGGACCAGGACCGTGACGTGGCGGCGCACCTCGTTGGAGTCGAAGGTGGTCTCCTGGTGCACCAGGTACGAAGCGACCGGCTCACCGCCCACGGCGGCCTCCACCGCCTCGGCCACGAGGGCCGGGTAGTAGCCACTGCGCTCGATCGCCGCGCGCAGCCCCTGGGTCGTCGTACCGGTCTTAGCCATGTGGACCATCCTACGGGGGGCGGATGACTGCCGGGGACGATGTCCGGCAGGGCGGCCGGTGCCCGCGCGGACAAGGGACCGGTGCTTTCGTCCCCGTCCGGCGGCCGGGGACGAAGCGGTGCCGTTCCGGTCGGTGGCCGGTCAGTAGTTGGGGAGGCGGCGAGGGCCGAGATCGGTGCGGACCGGGGGCGGCGAGAGCCGGACGCTCGCGCCGAGAACGGTCAGCCCCTGGGGGGCGACCACGACCGGTTCCAGGGCGATGGAGACCACCTCGGGGTGGTCGTCGACCAGCCGGGACACCCGCAGCAGCAGCTCTTCGAGCGCCGCGGTGTCCACGGGTGCCGCGCCGCGCCAGCCGAACAGCACCGGGGCCGCCCGGATGGACCGGATCAGCTCCGCGGCGTCGCGGTCGGTGGCCGGAACGAGGCGGTGGGCGGTGTCGCCGAGGAGTTCGGAGGGCGCGCCCGCGAGCCCGAAGGAGACGACGGCGCCCGCTGCCGGGTCGATCGTGGCCCGTACCACGGTGTCGACGCCGCGCGGTGCCATGGCCTGGACGACCGGCCGGAGTTCCGCGGGCTTGCCGAGCAGGTCGGTCAGTTCGCCGTAGGCCCGGCGCAGCGCGCTCTCGTTGGCGAGGTCCAGCCGGACCCCGCCGAGGTCGGCGCGGTGGCGCAGATGGGGCGCGGTGGTCTTGAGCGCCACGGGATAGCCGAGCCGCGCCGCCGCGGCGACGGCGGCTTCGGAGTCGGGGGCCGCAAGCGTCGGCCGTACGGCGATGCCGTAGCGGCCCAGGAGTTCGCGCGCCTCGTCGTGCGCGAGCGGCCTGCCCCGTGGGTCGGGGTCCGGGCCGAGCAGGGCGTCGATCAGGTCGGCGGCGCCCTGTTCGTCGATGGTGTCGTCGAGGAACTCGGGCACCTTGCCGGGCACGGCGGCCTGTCGTCGCCACTGCGCGTACCTCACCGCTTCGGCCAGGGCGCGCACGGCTCGCTCGGCGGCGGGGTAGGCGGGGATCCGGCCGGTACGGGGACAGGAGCCGGGGGCGGGTCCGGGGCCGTCCTTGCTGTCCGTGCCCGTGGTTGCGGTGACCGCGCCGCCACCGGGGGCGAAAGCGGTGTGCGCCGGGGCGGGGCCGGGCGCTGAAGGGGTGTGCGCCGGGGCGGCGCCGGTCGAGGTGGCGGCGGCTCCGGCGCGCGGCGACGTCGCGGCCGCGGAGGGCTGCTTCGAAGGGCGCGGCTGCGCGACCGTGCTGGTGGCCGCGGCGAGAGCCTCCGCCAGGCCGCCGATCTCCACGTGGACGACGGCCACCGGCTTGGCGGGACCGGCGGCCGCGGCCGCGTGCAGGGCGGTCGCCAGTACCTCTCCGTCGCCCGGTTCCGCCTCGCCGTCCTCGCCCACCCACGGGATCGCCGTCACGATCACGGAGTCGCAGCCCTCGTCGGCGAGGGCCTCGGCCAGGGCGTCCCGGAAGTCCTGCGGGGTCGCGGCGGTGGTGAGGTCGAGGGGGTGACGCGGGCGGAGCCCCTCGGTCAGGCAGGCGTCGTACGTGAGCAGGCCGAGCGACTCGGAGTTGCCGAGGATCGCGACCCGTGGGCCCGCGGGGAGCGGCTGGTCGGCGAGGAGGAGACCCGCGTCGACCATTTCCGTCACCGTGTCGACGCGGATCACGCCCGCCTGCCGCATGAGCGCGGAGACCGTCGCGTCCGGGATCCGGCTGACCGGCACCGCATGGCCTGGCGGGGTGGAGCCGCTGTGCCGGGCGCCCTTCACGACGACCACGGGCTTCACGGCAGCTGTGCGCCGGGCGAGGCGGGTGAACTTGCGAGGGTTGCCGAGCGATTCGAGGTACAGCAGGGCAACATCCGTGTCCGGGTCCTCGTACCAGTACTGCAGGAAGTCGTTGCCCGAGATGTCGGCGCGGTTGCCCGCGGAGATGAAGGTGGAGAGGCCGGCGCCGCGCCGGTAGAGCCCGGAGAGCAGCGCGATGCCGATCGCTCCGGACTGGGTGAAGAGACCGATGCGTCCGGGAGCGGGCGGCTCGGGGGCGAGGGAGGCGTTCAGCCGGACGGCGTCGGCGTTGTTGATGACGCCGAAGGCGTTCGGTCCGATGATCCGCATCCCGTACGAGCGGGCCTGGCGGACCAGTTCACGCTGCCGCTCCCTGCCCTCGGCGCCCCATTCGGCATATCCGGCGGAAAGGACGACCAGCCCTTGGACACCGTGCTCGCCGCAGTCGGCGACGGCCTCGGGAACGCGGTCGGCGGGGACGGCGACCACCGCGAGGTCGACCGGTTCGCCGATCTCGCCGATCGAACGGTGGGCGGGGACCCCGTCGATCGTGCCCTGGTCGGCGGCGAAGGCGCGGTTCACGGCGTACGTACGACCGGTGAAGCCGGCCCCGAGGAGATTGCGCAGGACCGTGCGGCCGACCCCGCCGGGAGTGCGGCCTGCACCGATGACGGCGACGGAGCCGGGGGCGAGCAGCCGTTGCACGGAACGCGCCTCGGCCCGCTGCTCACGGGCGCGCTGGACGGCGAGGGACTCGGCGGTGGGTTCGAGGTCCAGGGTGAGGTGGACGGAGCCCTCCTCGAAGCTGCGCTGCTGGGTGTACCCGGCGTCCCGGAACACCTTGATCATCTTGGTGTTGGCGGGCAGCACCTCGGCCGCGAAGCGGCGGATGCCGCGCTCGCGGGCGACGGCGGCGATGTGTTCGAGGAGCGCGGAGGCCACACCCCGGCCCTGGTGTGCGTCCTGGACGAGGAACGCCACCTCGGCCTCGTCGGCGGGTGCGGAGGCGGGTCTGCCCCGCTCATCGATCCGGTCGTAGCGGACGGTCGCGATGAACTCGCCGCCGACCGTGACCGCGAGCCCCACCCGGTCGACGTAGTCGTGATGGGTGAAGCGGTGCACGTCCCTGTCGGACAGACGGGGGTACGGAGCGAAGAAGCGGTAGTACTTCGACTCGTCGGAGACCTGCTCGTAGAAGCTGACCAGTCGTTCGGCATCGTCCGTGGTGATGGGCCGGATCCGCGCGGTTCCGCCGTCGCGGAGGACCACGTCCGCTTCCCAGTGGTCGGGGTACACGTGATGCGGACTCTGCTGCGACGAGGGCTGCATGCGCAAAGACTACGGCTCCGTCAGCGGTCGCGTAGGTCCTGGGGCCGGGGCAGTCTGAGGGGGCCGAGCCGCGGTACAGCACGGGCTGCGGGCCTGCCGCGGGTCGGCCGGAACACCGCGCACCACATGAGAGACTGGTCTAGACAACCATTGATTCCTGAAGGGCAGAACCATGGCTGAGCGCCGCGTCAACGTCGGATGGGCCGAGGGCCTGCACGCCCGCCCCGCTTCCATCTTCGTCCGTGCCGCCACGGCCTCCGGCGTCCCCGTGACGATCGCCAAGGCCGATGGCAATCCGGTGAACGCCGCCTCGATGCTCGCGGTGCTCGGTCTCGGCGCGCACGGCGGCGAGGAGATCGTGCTCGCATCCGAGGCCGACGATTCGGAAGCCGCCCTGGACCGCCTGGCGAAGCTGGTTGCCGAGGGGCTCGATGAGCTGCCGGAGACCGTCTGACCCATTTCCTGCGAAAGAGCCGCGGCACCCTTGACCGGGTCCGCGGCTCTTTCGTTTTCCCGGGCGAAACTTAGTGAAAAATGAAGAGCGAAGATAATTCGGGCAGCCCGAAGAAAGCTCCACGGAATGACAACTCTTTGTATACGGCGTAATTGTTAATGCCGGATGCCCGTGGTGTTTACGGAATGTTGCGAGGCCCTCACCCGGCCGGTGCGTGAGGCCGCGGGCGCACGGTCCGGCCGGTCGATGCGGCGCAGCCGGTGCGCGGCCGCGGCCCGTTCGGCGTGCTGGGCGGTCAGCGCCCTGGCCCATGCCGCGTCACCGCGCGCCACCGCGTCCACGACGGCTCCGCGCTCGGCCCAGGAATCCGCCGGGCGGGCCGGCTGCTCGACCGCGTACATCCAGGCGATCTTGTGCCGGAGCTGGGTGAGCAGCGCGATCAGGCCGGGGCTGCCGGAGGCCTGCGCCAACGTCTCGTGGAACCAGCCGCCCAGCGGGCGCAGATCCTCCCCCTCGCCCCGCCTGGCCCGCTCCTGGCCGAGCCTGACCAGACCGCGCAGCACCTTGAGATGCGCCTCGGTGCGGCGCTGCGCGGCGCGCGCGGCGGCCAGCGGCTCCAGCAGCATCCGGACCTCCAGGAGGTCGGCGGCCTCCTCCTGGGTGGGCTCGGCGACGCAGGCGCCCGCGTGCCGCCGGGTGACCACGAAGCCCTCGGACTCCAGGGTGCGCAGAGCTTCCCGTACCGGGACACGGGAGACCCCGTAACGACGCGCCAGCAACTCCTCGGTGAGCCGGCTGCCGCGTTCGAAGACACCGGAGACGATGTCGTCACGGATTGCCGTGCATACCGAATGCGCGGGAATGCGCATGTCCGAACCTCCGTCTTGATCCCCGCGAAACGCGGCCGACCGACGCCTGTTGTGCGACTCTATTGCAATGCGGCCGCATTTCCGATGCCGGGTGGAAATTCATGAATATCTTTTGGCCACGGGGCGACTCGGCGGGCAGGTCCTGCAGGCGGTACCACGGGCAAGCGCGGAGGCCGGGCACGGCGAAGGCCCCGGTGTGCGCCGGGGCCTTCGAAGAGGTGCTGCGGGTGGGACGGGCGGCGTCGGTCAGACGTTGACGCCGTGGGCGCGCAGGTATGCGACGGGGTCCATGTCGGAGCCGTACGACGGCGTCGTCCGGGCCTCGAAGTGGAGGTGCGGGCCCGTGGAGTTGCCGGTCGAGCCGGAGAGGCCGATCTGCTGGCCCGCGCCGACGCTCTGGCCGACGGAGACACCGATCGAGGAGAGGTGGCCGTACTGCGTGTACGTGCCGTCCGTCATCCGGAGCACGATGTTGTTGCCGTACGCGCCGCCCCAGCCGGCCTCGACGACCGTACCGGCACCGGCGGCGACGACGGAGCTGCCGGACGCGGCGTGGAAGTCGATGCCCGAGTGGCTGCCGGACGACCAGAGCGAGCCGCTGGACTTGTAGCCGGTGGTGACGTACGAACCGGCGACCGGGAGCTGGAAGGCGCCCAGGCGGGTGCGCTCGGCGGACCGGGCGGCACGCGCCTTCTCCGCGCGCGCCTCGGCCGCGCGCTTCGCGTCGGCCTCGGCATCCGCCTTCTTCTTGGCTTCGGCCTGCTTCTCGGCCTCGGCCTTCCGCTGGGCCTCCGCCTTCGCCTTCGCCGCGGCATCGGCCTGGTGCTGCTGTGCGGCGGCCTGGGCCTCTATCTGGTCGGCGAGGGCACTGTCGATGGCGATGACCTGGTTCAGGCCGGTCTCGCTGACGGAGGTGACCCCGGTGTCCGCGGCGAGGGCCGGCGAGGCCGCGCCGCCGACGACGCCGGTGGTGGCCAGGGCCGCGACGCCGGCGATCTTCGCGCTCCTGCGCGTCAGTCGGCTCGGGGCACGATGCTTCCCGGTGGCACGGGTGAACGCCATGAAGTGGCTGATCCTTTCCTTCCTTCTCGCCTACCGGGTTAGCTGACGGGTTCGGAGCAGGAAGGTCTCCTACGGACGCCCCGGCCTCGGTGAGGCTCAGGCATCCGATTCACCCCAGGGACTTCGTGGGTCCCCGGCTCCCCAGGCTCGCGCCTGACGGGGACTCGGCGATGACTGTCCGGTACGTCGCGGATGCGGCATACGAGTGACGGACAGCCCGGCCGACGCTAAGCGGGGTCACTTTCATTCACCAAACGGACAGGCCGTTTTGTAGCGCATCCCACAGGGCAGACAGGCAACCTCTCCACTAGAACGGACAAAAAGGAAGACCCCGGCGAGATCTCGCTCACAGGGGTCTTCCTCTTGTCCCGTATGTGGATATATGGCGGGTCGGCGGACCGGTTGGTGCTGCCGTGCTCGGCCCGCGCGTCCGGTGCCGGCCGGGCCTCAGCGGGTGCTGGGCCGGTGCCGGCCGGATGTGACAGGCGACCGGTGGGCTGTCACAGGTGAACCGTCATCGTGGGCAACGGGCCGGCCGGCCTGTTCGGCCGCCTCCCGCGTCCGCGACAGGTACGCCCGTCAGCCGGCGACCACCGACACCTCTCCGATGTCCAGAGCCCGGACCGGCGCCTCGATCTGCGCCGCGTCACCGACGAGGACCGTGACCAACCGGTCGCCCGGGAAGGCGTTGACCACCGCCGCGGTCGCCTCGACCGTGCCGGTCTCCGCGAGCCGGGCGTACAGGTGTGCCTGGTAGTCGTCCGGGAGGTGCTGCTCGACCTGGTCGGCGAGGGTGCCGGCGACGGAGGCCGCCATCTCGAACTTCAGCGGTGCGACACCGACGAGGTTCTGCACGGCCGTCTCGCGCTCCTCATCGGTCAGCCCCTCGGCGGCCAGGGTTCGCAGGACCGTCCACAGGTCCTTCAGTGCCGGTCCGGTGGACTCCGTGTCGACGGATCCGCTGATGGCGAGCATCGCGGCACCGGTCGCCCCCGAGGCGGAATCCGGGGCAGACGACCGCAGCACCTGGGCGAAGGCCCGCACCCCGTACGTGTAGCCCTTCTCCTCACGCAGCACTCGGTCCAGCCGGGACGTGAGCGTGCCGCCCAGGCAGTACGTGCCGAGCACCTGCGCCGGCCATACGCTGTCGTGCCGGTCGGGGCCGATCCGGCCGATCAGCAGCTGCGTCTGCACCGCGCCCGGACGGTCGACGATCACCACCCGGCCGCTGTCGTCGGCGGTGATCGGCGGGGCGGGACGGGGCTCGGCGGTGTCGCCCGACCAGTCGCCGAGGGTATCGGCGAGCAGGGCGTCCAGGTCGATGCCGGTGAGGTCACCGACGACCACGACGGTTGCCGTGGACGGCCTGACATGGGCGTCGAAGAAGGCACGCACGGCCGACGAGTCGATCCGCTCCACCGTCTCCTCGGTGCCCTGGCGCGGGCGCGACATACGCGCCGTGGCCGGGAAGAGCTCCTTGGAGAGCTGCTTGGCGGCACGCCGGGCCGGGTTGGCCTGCTCGTGCGGAATCTCGTCGAGCCGGTTGCGTACCAGCCGCTCGACCTCGCTGTCGGCGAAGGCAGGCGCCCGCAGCGCCTCGGCGACCAGCGCGAGCGCCTTGGCCAGCCGGGAGGCCGGGACCTCCAGGGAGACCCGGATGCCGGGGTGGTCGGCGTGCGCGTCGAGGGTGGCGCCGCAGCGCTCCAGCTCGGCGGCGAACTCCTCGGCCGTGTGCTTGTCGGTGCCCTCGGACAGCGCCCGCGCCATGATCGTGGCCACGCCGTCGAGGCCCTCGGGCTCGGCGTCCAGCGGGGCGTCGAGGACGATCTCGACCGCCACGACCTGCTGGCCGGGACGGTGGCAGCGCAGCACCGTGAGGCCGTTGGGCAGGTCGCCGCGCTTCGGTGCGGGGAAGGCCCACGGGCGGGCGACGCCGGGGGCCGGCTGCGGGTGGAACTGCATCGAAACTCCAGTCGCGGCAGCGTCGGTCACTTGTCCGCTCCTTCGTGCGCGTCGGTGTCGTCGGCTTCGGTCTCATCGGTGTCCGGTGATTCCGCGGGCTCGGCCGATTCGACCGGTTCGTAGACCAGCACCGCCCGGTTGTCGGGGCGCAGCTGGGCCTTGGCGACCGCCTGGACCTCTTCAGCGGTGACATCGAGCACCCGCTGTACGGCGGTCAGGGCGAGCTGCGGGTCGTCGAACAGCACGGCGAACCGGCAGAGTTCGTCGGCGCGGCCCGCTACCGTACCGAGCCGGTCCAGCCACTCGCGCTCCAACTGGGCCTGCGCACGCTCCATTTCCTCGGGCGTGGGGCCCTCGGCGGCGAACCGGGCGAGCTCCTCGTCGACCGCGGCCTCGATCTGCGGCACCTCGACGCCGCCGGACGTCTTGACGTCCAGCCAGCCGAGGGAGGGCGCACCGGCCAGCCGGAGCAGCCCGAACCCGGCCGCCACGGCCGTACGGTCACGGCGGACCAGGCGGTTGTGCAGCCGCGACGACTCGCCGCCGCCGAGCACGGTGAGCGCGAGGTCCGCCGCGTCGCACTCGCGGGTGCCGTCGTGCGGCAGCCGGTAGGCGGCCATCAGCGCCCGTGCCGGGACCTCCTCGTGCACCTCTTCACGCAGCTGCTCGCCGATGGTCTCGGGGAGCGTGCCCTCCCGGGGCGGCTGCTTGCCGTCGTGGGACGGGATGGAGCCGAAGTACTTCTCGATCCAGGCGAGCGTCTGCTCGGGGTCGATGTCACCGACGACCGAGAGCACCGCGTTGTTGGGTGCGTAATACGTACGGAAGAAGGTGCGCGCGTCCTCCAGGGTCGCGGCGTCCAGGTCCGCCATCGAGCCGATGGGCGTGTGGTGGTACGGGTGGCCCTCGGGGTAGGCCAGTGCCGTCAGCTTTTCGAACGCCGTGCCGTAGGGGACGTTGTCGTAGCGCTGGCGGCGCTCGTTCTTGACGACGTCGCGCTGATTCTCCATGGACTCCTCGTCGAGCGCGGCGAGCAGCGAGCCCATCCGGTCCGCCTCGAGCCAGAGGGCCAGCTCCAACTGGTGCGTGGGCATCGTCTCGAAGTAGTTGGTGCGCTCGAAGCTGGTGGTCCCGTTGAGCGAACCGCCGGCCCCCTGCACCAGCTCGAAGTGTCCGTTCCCCTTCACCTGGCCGGAGCCCTGGAACATCAGGTGCTCGAAGAGGTGAGCCAGACCGGTGCGTCCCTTGACCTCGTGGCGCGAGCCGACGTCGTACCAGAGGCAGACCGCGGCAACCGGGGTCAGATGGTCCTCGGAGAGCACCACGCGCAGGCCGTTGGCCAGACGGTGCTCGGTCGCTGACAAGCCGCCGGAGCCGGCCTGGGCTGTGGCCGTGTGACCCATGGGCATGTACGTCCCTTCGATCGCGATAATGGATTTCCTGCGAGACCTGCCACTGTAAGCAAGCGCGCAGACACCTGCCGAAGTTCCCATACCGCGGAAGTTCGCGTGAAAGAGGGGCGCATCCCCTGCGGGACGGGGTGTGAAACCCCTCGGCAGGGGCCGGGAACGCCTCTTGGGACGGGTCGAGGTCGGCGATGTCAGTGCGGCGGTCCACAATGGTCGGCGTCAGAACCTGAGGTTGCCCGGACAGAATCCGTCAGAATCCGTGAAGGAGTCGCAGCAGCGATGGCCCGCCGCAGCACGAAGACCCCGCCGCCGCCGGACGATTTCGAGGAGAAGATCCTCGACATCGACGTCGTCGACGAAATGCAGGGCTCCTACCTCGAGTACGCGTACTCGGTGATCTACTCACGGGCCCTGCCGGACGCCCGCGACGGCATGAAGCCGGTGCACCGCCGCATCGTGTACCAGATGAACGAGATGGGCCTGCGCCCGGAGCGCGGCTATGTGAAGTGCGCCCGCGTGGTCGGCGAGGTCATGGGCAAGCTTCACCCGCACGGTGACGCGTCGATCTACGACGCGCTGGTGCGGATGGCACAGCCGTTCTCCATGCGGCTCCCCCTCGTCGACGGACACGGCAACTTCGGCTCGCTCGGCAACGACGACCCGCCGGCCGCCATGCGGTACACCGAGTGCCGGATGGCCGACGCGACGTCACTGATGACGGAGTCGATCGACGAGGACACCGTCGCTTTCCAGTCGAATTACGACGGCCAGGAGCAGGAGCCGGTCGTCCTGCCCGCCGCCTATCCGAACCTCCTGGTCAATGGCACGACCGGGATCGCGGTCGGCATGGCGACCAATATGCCGCCGCACAACCTGGGCGAGGTCATCGCCGCCGCCCGCCATCTCATCAAGCATCCGGGCGCGGACCTGGAGACCCTGATGCGGTTCGTTCCGGGTCCCGACCTGCCGACCGGCGGCCGGATCGTGGGCCTCGGCGGCATCAAGGACGCCTACGCGGCCGGCCGCGGAACGTTCAAGATCCGCGCCACCGTCGCCGTGGAGAACGTCACGGCACGCCGCAAGGGCCTGGTCGTCACCGAACTGCCCTTCAGCGTCGGCCCGGAGAAGGTGATCGCCAAGATCAAGGACCTGGTCTCGGCGAAGAAGCTCCAGGGCATCGCGGACGTCAAGGACCTCACCGACCGCTCGCACGGACTGCGCCTGGTCATCGAGGTGAAGAACGGCTTCGTACCGGAGGCCGTGCTGGAGCAGCTCTACAAGCTGACGCCGATGGAGGAGTCCTTCGGCATCAACAATGTGGCGCTGGTCGACGGTCAGCCGCTCACCCTGGGCCTCAAGGAGCTGCTGGAGGTCTACCTCGACCACCGCTTCGAGGTCGTGCGCCGGCGCAGCGAGTTCCGCCGGACCAAGCGCCGCAACCGGCTGCACCTGGTCGAGGGACTCCTCGTCGCGCTGATCGACATCGACGAGGTCATCCGGCTCATCCGGTCCAGCGACAACTCGGCGCAGGCGAAGGAGCGGCTCATCGAGCACTTCTCGCTGAGCGAGACCCAGACGCAGTACATCCTGGAAACCCCGCTGCGCCGGCTGACCCGGTTCGACCGGATCGAGCTGGAGAGCGAGCGGGACCGGCTCAACGCCGAGATCGACGAGCTGACCGCCATCCTCGACTCGGACACCGAGCTGCGCAAGCTCGTCTCCTCCGAACTGGCCGCGGTCGCCAAGAAGTTCGGCACCGACCGCCGTACGGTACTGCTGGAGTCGGCCGGTTCGCAGGTCGCCTCGGTGCCGCTGGAGGTCGCGGACGACCCGTGCCGGGTGCTGCTGTCGTCGACCGGCCTGCTGGCCCGTACCGCCCATGACGATCCGATCGTCTTCGCCGAGGACGCCAAGCGTGCCAAGCACGATGTGATCGTGTCGGCCGTGCCGGCGACGGCCCGCGGCGATGTGGGTGTGGTGACGTCGACGGGGCGGCTGCTGCGGCTCGCGGTGATCGATCTGCCGCAGCTGCCGGACACCCACGCGGCGCCCAGTCTGTCGGGCGGGGCGATGGTTTCGGAGTTCCTCACGCTGGAGAGCGACGAGGAGGTCATCTGCCTCACCACGCTCGACGAGGCCTCGCCCGGCCTGGCGATCGGCACCCTGCAGGGGGTCGTCAAGCGGGTGGTGCCGGACTATCCGGCCAACAAGGACGAGCTGGAGGTCATCACCCTCAAGGACGGTGACCGCATCGTCGGCGCGGCCGAACTGCGTACGGGCGAGGAGGACCTGGTCTTCATCACGTCCGACGCGCAGTTGCTGCGCTACCAGGCGGCGCAGGTACGGCCGCAGGGGAGGCCCGCGGGAGGCATGACGGGCATCAAGCTCGTGGCGGACGCCGAGGTGATCTCGTTCACCGCGGTGGATCCGGCGGTGGACGCGGTGGTGTTCACGGTGGCGGGCTCGCACGGCACGCTGGACGACTCGGTGCTGACGTGCAAGCTCACCCCGTTCGACCAGTATCCGCGCAAGGGCCGGGCCACCGGCGGGGTGCGCTGTCAGCGATTCCTCAAGGGCGAGGACGTTCTGGTGTTCGGCTGGGCGGGCGCGACGCCTGCCCGGGCCGCGCAGCAGAACGGCACGCCGGCCGAGCTGCCGGAGCCGGACCCGCGACGCGACGGTTCGGGGACGCCGCTGGTCAAGCCGGTCGCGGTGGTCGCCGGCCCCGTCTAGCCGGCCCGGCCGGGCAGCGGTGCAGGAAGTCGGCCGGGCGACGGGGCCCAGTGCTATGCGTCGTCGTCGGGCTGTTGTACGTACCGCAGGACGCCCCACATGCTTCGCTCATGTGCGGCGTCCTGCGTCGTGTCCGGTGCCGGAGCGGTGCTCTCGCGGCAGTCGGCCAGCTCCTTGTGCAGCTGCTCCGGGTCGATGCCCGAGCCGATCAGCACCAGCTGGGTGAGGCGCGGTTCGTCGCGTGCCCACGGCCGCGGGTCGAACCGCAGGAATCTGCCGACCGCGTGCAGGACGTATCTGTTGCCGCGGTCGCCCGCGCCGAAGTCGACGAACCCTTTGATCCGGTAGAGACCCTGCGGCCTGGAGTCGAGAAACTCCATCAACCGGCGGGGATTCACCGGTACGTCCGAGGTGAAGGAGACGCTCTCGTACGCGGCATGCAAATGATGTCCGTGCCCGGCGTCGGCCTCTTCCTCGGCCCGCTCCGCCAGGAGCAGATCCTCGAAGGTGAGCTGGCGCTCCCTCTCCTCACCGTCCGGCCGCAGCGCCGGGTCGAAGAGCAGCTCGGGGTCGATGCGTCCGTACGTGGCGCAGATGACGGCGGCCGCGTTGCCGCCTGCCGCCGCGCCGCCGGTCGCGGCGATGACGTCCCGGATTCGGGCCTGTTCCTCGCTCCCGACCCGGTCGGTCTTGTTCAGCACGACAAGATCGGCAACGGCGAGATGGCGGTCGATCTCCGGATGGCGCATTCGGGTGGCGTCGAACTCGGCGGCGTCGACGACCTCCACCAGACCCCCGTACACGATGTCCGGATTGTCGCTGGCCAGGAGCATGCGTACCAGCTCCTGCGGCTCCGCCAGTCCGCTGGCCTCGATGACGATCACATCGAGGCGGGCGGCGGGCCGCGTCAGCGTCTCCAGGAAGGTGTCGAGTTCGCTCACGTCGACCGCGCAGCACAGACATCCATTGCCCAGCGAGACCGTCGAGCCGACCTGCCCCGAGACCGTCATGGCGTCGATCTCGATGGAGCCGAAGTCGTTGACGATCACGCCGATCCGGTTTCCCGCGCGGTTACGGAGGAGGTGATTGAGCAGTGTCGTCTTACCGGATCCCAGGAACCCCGCAAGGACGATGACCGGGATCTGCTGCTTGCGGGGCGGGTACGACGGATTCAACAGGGACCTTCCTCGGGGACGTCAGGGCGCCGGGACCGGCTGCGGTGGGGGCGGACCGACGTAACGGGCCGCCGGGCGGATGATCTTCGAGTCCGCTGCCTGCTCCAGGATATTGGCGCTCCAGCCGACCACCCGCGCCGTACAGAACGTCGGAGTGAACATCTCGCGCGGCAGCCCGCACAGCTCCATGACGACTCCGGCGTAGAACTCGACGTTGGTGTGCAGCTCACGGCCCGGCTTGAGCTCGGCGAGGATCGCCTCGACCTGCCGTTCGACCTCGACGGCGAAGTCGACGAGCGGGCCGCCGAAGCCCTGGGCGATGCCCCGCAGCATGCGTGAGCGGGGGTCCTCGGTGCGGTAGACGGGGTGGCCGAAGCCCATGATCCGCTCGCCCGCGAGCACCCGTTCGCGGATCCAGCCGTCGATGCGGCCGGGGGTACCGATGGCGTCCAGGGTGTCGAGGGCGCGGCTGGGCGCTCCGCCGTGCAGCGGTCCGGAAAGTGCGCCGACGGCCGCCACCAGACAGGCTGCGACATCGGCGCCGGTGGAGGCGACGACCCGGCCGGTGAAGGTCGAGGCGTTGAAGCCGTGGTCGACGGTGGAGATCAGGTACTGCTCCACGGCCCTGACCCGTGCGGCGTCCGGTACCGAACCGGTGAGCATGTACAGGTAGTTGGCCGCGTGGGGCAGATCGTCGCGCGGCTCGACCGGTTCGAGGCCCTGGCCGAGCCGGTGCAGGGCGGTGAGCACGGTGGGGACGGCGGCGCAGGCGGCCAGGGCGTCGCTCCGGCGCCGGCCGGCGTCGATGTCGTACACCGGCCGGAAACCGGCCGAGGCGCCGAGGAGCGAGAGGGCGGTGCGCAGGCCGGCCAGGGGCCCGGAAGCGGATCCCGCGCGGGCTATGGCCGGCAGGGCCGCACGGACTTCTGCGGGCAGATGGCGCAGTGCGGCGGTGCGGGCGGCGAATTCGGCACGGGCCGCGGCATCGGGCAGTGTGCCCTCGGACATCAGGTACCAGACGTCCTCGAAGCTGCGGGTCTGTGCGAGGTCGATCGCCGAGAACTGCCGGTAGTGGTAGAAGCCCTCGCGTCCGCGGACATCGCCGAGGGCCGTGTCGGTGACGACGACGCCCGCGAGCCCTCGCGGTACGTCGAGCGGGGTTCGGGTTCCGCTGGTCATGGTCGGCATCTCTTTCCTCCGTGAGCGTCTCGAAGGTGCGTCGAAGACGCTTCGAAGGCGGCTCATCAATATTGATTCGACTCTCTATGGTTGACTTCAATGCTGTCAATGTTGATTGAATCAATATGGATACGGTTGGCGACATGAAGGATCAAGCAGCATCCGGTGACGGCCCCGGCGCGACGGCCGCGCAGCGGCTCAGTACCAGGGAGACGGCCGAGCGGCTCGGAGTGAAGCCCGAGACGGTGTACGCCTACGTCAGCCGGGGCCAACTGAGCAGCAGGCGCGCTCCCGGCGGACGCGGCAGCACATTCGACGCGGCGGAGGTCGATGCGCTGGCCCGGCGCACCGGGCGCCGGGACCCCTCCCCCACCGCCGATCTGGTCTTCCGTACCGGAATCACGCTGATCGAGGGCGACCGGTACTACTTCCGTGGCGTCGACGCGACCGAACTGGCCAGGCGGTACGCCTACGAGGAGGTTGCCGAATGGCTCTGGACCGGCGATCTGCGGCCCGGCATCCGCTTCACCGCACCCGATGAGGCACTGGCCGCGGCGCGCCGGGCGGTCAACGCGCTGCCCGCGCACAGCGGCTCCACGGACCGGCTGCGGGTGGCCGTGATCGCCGCGGCGACCGCGGATCCGCTGCGCTTCGATCTCTCGCCCGGGGCGGTGCTCGCCAGTGCGCGGAGCCTGATCCCGACCCTGGTGGAAGCGCTGCCCCTGGCCGGCGGCACATCGTCGACGGGCGATGTGGCTGACGAGGAGGCAGACGGAAGCAGGGCCGGGCTGGCCCGGCGACTGTGGCCGAAGCTCACCGCCCAACCCGCCGACGAGCCGTCAATCGCCGCGCTGGACACCGCCCTCGCCCTCTTGATCGACCATGATCTCGCGGCGTCGACACTGGCCGCCAGGGTCGCCGCGTCCGCCCACGCCCATCCGTACGCGGTGGTCTCCGCGGGCCTCGGAGTCCTGGAGGGCCCCCTGCACGGGGCAGCGAGCGGTCTGGCGCACCGGATGCTGACCGAGGTCCTGGAGCGGGGCAGCGCGGTCCCGGTGGTCGCGGACCATCTCCGTACCGGACGCAGGGTGCCAGGGCTCGGCCATCGCCTCTACGTCTCCGAGGACCCGCGGGCGCGGACGCTGTTCGACCTGCTCGCGGACATTCCGCAGGCGGCTCCGGCGCTTGCCGCGGCACGCGACGTCGTCACCACGACCGCCCGCCACGCGCCCCTGCACGCCAATGTCGACCTGGCGCTCGCCGTGCTCTCGGTCTCCTCAGGCATGGCCGCGGAGGCGGGCGAGACGGTGTTCGCGGTGTCCCGTACGGCCGGCTGGATCGCGCATGCGTTGGAGGAGTACGGGGAAAGGCCGCTGCGCATGCGTCCCACTGGCCAGTACGGAGGCCCCCGGCCCCCTCAGCCGCTCCCGACCGTCACGGGAGAACCACTGCGATAGACAGTCGGCGCAAAGTCGCGACAGAACAGCTCGTCGGACGGCACCGTACGACCCCCGATCTGCGCGGAGAGCAGCTTCAGGCCCTGCTGAGCGAACGCGCCGCCCCTGCTGAGCGAACGCGCCGCCGACGACCTCGGCGAAGGCGGGGAAGATCGGGCTCTGCAACTCGCGCAGGACCAGGCCGACCAGCCGGGCCCGATCGCCGCGCACCTGGGTCGGGCGCTCGTATACCTTCTGCGCCGCCTGAGCAAGTCGTCGCGTCATGCGCGCAAGAGACGCAAGTGGATGGCATGCCAGTGAGAACGAGGAGAGTCCCGGAGAGCAGAGGGAAATCACACAGAGAAATCGCGGAGGGAATTTCGGAAAGCACCGGAATGCCCTCTACCGTTCATACGATGAGCGCCCCACCGCCCGCCGTCAGAAGAGCGCGCCGGCTCGGCTGGCCGCAGCGGGTCTTCTCCCAGGTCCTGCTGATGCAGCTCGCCATCGCCACCGGCGTCACCGTACTCGCCACCGGCCTCTTCCTGGCGCCCCTCAGCGCCCAGCTGGACGACCAGGCGATGCGGCGCGCACTGGCCATCGCGCAGAGCACGGCGGCCCAGCCGCAGATCGCCGAGGCGCTGCTCGCCACGGCTCCGGTCTCCACCGGTCCCGTGCAGTCCGCGGCCGAGCGGATCAGACGCGCCACCGGCGCCGAGTACGTCGTCGTCATGGACCGGCGCGGGGTGCGCTGGTCGCACACCGAAACCGACCAGATAGGCAAGGTCGTCTCCACCGACCCGAGCGACGCACTCGCGGGCCGGAACGTCATGGAGATCGACAGCGGCACACTCGGCCGCTCGGCCCGCGGGAAGGTACCGCTGCGCGACGAGGCGAACCGGATCGTCGGCGCGGTCTCGGTCGGTATCGCCTACGACAGTGTCCGCGCCCGGCTGCTCGCGGCGATTCCCGGACTGCTCGCGTACGCGGGCGGGGCGCTCGCGGTCGGGGCGCTGGCCGCCTACCTGATCTCCCGACGCCTCCAGCGGCAGACCCATGACCTCGCCTTCTCCGACATCTCCGCGCTGCTCGCGGAGCGCGAGGCGATGCTGCACAGCATCCGGGAAGGGGTCGTAGCACTCGACGTGCACGGCCGCATCCGGCTCATGAACGACGAGGCTCAGCGGCTGCTCGGGCTCGGCCCCGAGACCGCGGGCCGCCCGCTCGACACCGTGCTCGGCGAGGGGCGGACCGCGGATGTACTGGCCGGCCGGGTGCTCGGCGACGATCTGCTGACGGTGCAGGGCACCCGGGTCCTGCTCGCCAACCGGATGCCGACCGATGACGGCGGCGCCGTCGCCACCCTCCGCGACCGCACCGAACTCGAACATCTCGGCCGCGAACTCGACTCCACCCGTGGCCTGATCGACGCACTGCGGGCCCAGGACCACGAGCACGCCAACCGGCTGCACACCCTCCTGGGGCTGCTGGAGTTGGACATGCACGAGGACGCCATGGAGTACGTCGCCGAGGTCGTCGGCGTCCACCGGGCGACGGCCGAGCAGGTCACCGAGAAGGTGCGTGACCCGCTGCTGGCCGCGCTCCTGGTCGGCAAGGCCACGGTTGCGGCGGAGCGCGGCGTCGCCCTGCGCATGGCGCCCGGGACCCTGCTGCCGGACCGGCTCGTGGACCCTCGCGGGCTGGTCACCGTCGTCGGCAATCTCGTGGACAACGCACTGGACGCGGCGGCCGGAACGGACGACGCCCGGACCGAGGTGGGCCTCCACGCCGAGGGCCGGACGGTGGTGCTGCGGGTCCGTGACAGCGGCCCGGGGGTTCCGGCCTCGCAACGCGCATTGATCTTCACGGAGGGCTGGTCGACGAAGGAGCTCCCGGCCCACGGCAGGCGCGGCCTGGGACTCGCACTGGTGCGGCGGCTGGCGGAACGGCAGGGTGGCAGCGTGACGGTCGACGGGGCCGCGGACGGCGGCGCCGAGTTCACCGTCGTACTGCCGGAGGCCCTCGCCGATCCGGACATGACGGACCCGGAACCGACCGACCCGGAAACGACCGAACCGGAAACTACGGAACCGAACACCGGCATCGCGGGAGAAGCTCAGTGATCGAGGTCCTGGTCGTGGACGACGACATCCGGGTCGCGAAGGTCAATGCGGCCTATGTCTCCAGGGTGCCGGGATTCCGGGTGACCGCCCTGGCGCACTCCGCCGCCGAAGCCCTCGCGACGATCGAGGAACAGCGCGTGGACCTGGTCCTGCTGGACCACTACATGCCCGGCCGCAACGGTCTGCCGATGGTGCGGGACCTGCGCAGGCTCGGTCACCACACCGATGTGATCATGGTGACGGCGGCGCGCGACGTCGCCACCGTCCAGGAGGCCATGCGACACGGCGCGCTGCAGTACCTGGTGAAGCCCTTCACCTACGCCGGGCTGCGCACCAAGCTGGAGGCGTACGCGGCGCTGCGCCACACCCTCGAACGCGGCGGAGAGGCCGAGCAGGGCGAAGTCGACCGGCTCTTCGGTGCCCTGTGGGCGGCGGGCGAATCCGACCTGCCCAAGGGGCACTCACCGACCACGGCGGAACTGGTCCGCCAGGCGCTCCGCAGCGCCGAGGGGCCGCTCTCCGCGCAGGAGATCGCGGAGAGCGCCGGGATGAGCCGGCAGACCGCCCAGCGCTATCTCAAGCTGCTGGAAAGGACCGGCAGAGTGCGGCTGACCCTGCGGTACGGCGAGACGGGCCGCCCGGAACACCGCTACACCTGGTCCACCGGCGGTCAGGCCTGAAAGCCCCGGCCGGTACGGCGAAGGCACCGCCGGTACGGCGCAGGCGGCTACACCGCCCCCGCCCCGGTCAGCGCACGGACCTCGGTCTCCGCATGCTTGGCGGCGTCGGGCGGTTCGGTGGAGGTGACCGTGCCGACCCAGCCGGCCAGGAAGCCCAGCGGAATGGAGACCAGGCCGGGGTTCTCCAGGGGGAAGAGCTGGAAGTCGGCGCCGGGGAAGAGCGAGTTCGGGCTGCCGGAGACGACCGGGGAGAGCAGTACGAGCAGCACGGCGGGAATCAGCCCGCCGTAGACGGACCAGACCGCTCCGCGGGTGGTGAAGTTCCGCCAGAGCAGGGAGTACAGCAGCACCGGGAGATTGGCCGAAGCGGCGACGGCGAAGGCGAGCCCCACCAGGAACGCCACATTGAGGTCCTGGGCGACCAGGCCGAGCCCGATGGCGGCCACGCCGATCCCGGCTGCGGCGACCCGGGCCACGGTGACCTCGCTGTACTGCTTGGAGCCCGGGCGCCTGAGCGAGGCGTAGAGGTCATGGGCCACGGAGGCGGACGAGGCGAGGGTGATCCCCGCGACGACGGCGAGGATGGTCGCGAAGGCGACGGCGGCGACCACGGCGAACAGAATCGTCCCCCCGGTGGATCCTTCGCCGCCGCCGAGCTCCAGGGCCAGCAGTGGAACCGCGGTGTTTCCCGCAGAATTCGACGCCCGCACCTCGGCCGAACCGACCAGTGCCGCCGCCCCGAATCCGAGCGCGATCGTCATCAGGTAGAAGCTGCCGATGAGCCCGATGGACCAGACGACCGAACGGCGGGCTGCGCGGGCTGTGGGCACGGTGTAGAACCGCGACAGGATGTGCGGCAGCCCCGCCGTACCGAGTACCAGGGCCAGGCCCAGGCTGATGAAGTCGATGCGTGCCGTCCAGGTTCCGCCGTACCGGAGGCCGGGCGAGAGGAACCGGCTTCCGTGCCCGCTCCGTTCGGCGGCGGAGTTGAGCAGAGCGTTGAAGTCGCCGTGGAAGCGGACCAGGACGAGCACGGTGAGCACGACCGCACCCACCATCAGCAGAACTGCCTTGACGATCTGGATCCAGGTCGTGGCGCGCATCCCGCCGAGCGACACATAGATCACCATGAGCGCCCCGACACCGATGACGGTCCAGGAACGGGCGGCACCACTCGTACCGCCGAGGAGCAGCGCGACCAGGCTTCCCGCGCCCACCATCTGTGCCACCAGATAGAGCACGGAGACGGTGACGGACGAGGTACCCGCGGCGATCCGGACCGGGCGCTCCGCCATCCGCGCCGCAACCACGTCGGCGAGCGTGAACCGGCCGCAGTTGCGGACCAGTTCGGCGACCAGCAACAGGACGACCAGCCACGCGACGAGGAACCCGACCGAGTAGAGCATGCCGTCGTAGCCGAAGAGGGCGATCAGCCCGGAGATGCCGAGGAAGGACGCGGCCGACATGTAGTCCCCGGCGATGGCGAAACCGTTCTCCATGGGAGAGAACAGCCGACCTCCCGCGTAGAACTCCTCGGCCGAACCGTGCCGGTTACGGCTCACCCACGTGGTGATGGCGAGCGTCACTGCGATGAAGGCGCTGAACAGCAGGAGCGCCAGCGTCTGGTGGTTCCCGTTCAACGCGCGATCCCCCGCGTCATCTCCTGTGTCTCCCACCGCAGATCGAGCGCGGCCCGGTCCCTGCGCAGCCGCGCGTGCCGCGCGTACGCCCCGGTGAGAAGGAACGTCGTGAGGAACTGCCCGAGCCCCACGACCATCGCGACATTGACCGCTCCGGCCACCGGACGGGCCATCAGTCCGGGTGCGGTGATCGCGACGACGACGTAGGCGAGGTACCAGACGAGGAAAGCAAGGGTGGCCGGGATGACGAACCGCCGGTACCGACGGCGCACTTCCTGGAATGCCTCGCTGCGCTGCACCTCCAGATAGATCTCGGCCGCACTGTGGCCGCGCTGCGGGTCAGCCGGCCCCGGACGCCCGGCGGGAGCGAAGCTCCCCGCACCATCCAGCTCGCCCCAGCCGGAGGCCAGCGCGTCGTACCACGGGTCGTCGAGCCGCATTGCTGCGGCCTCACGCCCTGCTTCCTTCTCCACCGAACAACTCCCCTTGTCCACGGACCACTTCGGCCGCGTACCCAAGAATGGGCAGATCGGGAAGATCCCGGGCACTTCATTCGCCGGTCTTCACCTCTTCAGGTGAAGGTCGCCCCGGGCGACTGTGCGAGGCCCCGAACGTACGCATAACGAACGGCCTGTGCCCGGTCGCGTACTCCGGCCTTGGCGAAGAGGTTGTTGATGTGGCTTTTCACGGTGGCCTGCGAAATGTGCAGTCTGCGGGCAATCTCCAGATTGGACAGTCCCTCCGCGATCAGGACCAGTACTTCCACCTCACGTGCTGTCAGACCGTCGGGCAATTGTGGCTCTGGGCCCGGGCCGGGCGGCGGGGGCTGCGTGGTGACGCGCTCCAGCAGACGACGCTGTACGGAAGGCGAGAGTCCGGCCTCGCCCGACAGCACGGCCTGGATGGCCCGCACGATCTCGTCACCCCCGGCGTCCTTCGTGAGATAGCCCCGAGCCCCCGCCTGCAGCGCGGGGAAGAGCGAGTCGTCATCCGCGAAGGTCGTGAGCACCACCACTTGGGTACCCGGATAATCCTTGCGGATCCGCCGTGTTGCCTCCGCCCCGTCGCAGCGGGGCATCCGCAAATCCATCAGAACCACGTCGGGTGCCAGTTCGGCCACGAGCGCGACGGCCTCCTCACCATCCTTCGCCGATCCGACCACCTCGATGCCGGGCAGCAGCCCCAACAGCATCACGATTCCTTCGCGGACAACCGACTGGTCATCGGCGACCACGACCCGCGCGTTCACGCGGGCACCCGCAGAGTCACCACGAAACCCTCCTCGCCGGGGCCGGCCTCCAGCGTCCCGCCCAGGAGTTCGGCCCGCTCCCTCATCCCCAGCAGACCGTATCCGGAGCCGCTGACAGCGAGCTCGTCCTCGGGTCTGCGTCCACCCGCGTCTGCGACCTCCAGGGCGATCTCATCCGGCAGATACTCCAGCCGTACGAGGACCCTGGCCCCCGGCGCGTGCTTGCGCACATTGGTCAGGGCCTCCTGCGCCACCCTCCGGACCGTCTGCGACGCCTCCGCGGTCAGCGTCCGCTGTTCCCCCGCCACGCTGACCTCGGCGGGCTCCGCGGCCACCAGCTGCCGTAGGAAATCCTCCACCGGGGACGCCTCCCCCCGGAGCGCCGAGAGCGCCTGACGGGTCTCCGTGAGCCCCTCACGTGCCATGGAACGTGCCGCCACCACCCGCTCCAGTACCCGGTCCCGGAATTCCCCCGGGGGTTCCCGCTCGATCAGCAGCCGCGCCGCCTCCAGATGCACCAGCTGCGCCGAAAGGCTGTGGGCGAGCACGTCGTGGATTTCGCGGGCGATCCTGGCCCGCTCGTCCAGGGCAGCCGTCTCGGCCTCCGCCGCGCGGGCCGCCCGCTCCTGCGCGAGGAGTCTCTGAGCACTGCCCCGGGCCTCTGCGTCCAGTCGCAGAACGTAGCCCGCCAGACAGAGGCCCCCTGTCGTTATGGCCGTGTTCAGCCAGCCGTCGGCGTTGACAGCTGCGTACGCGCCGAGCGCGACGGCCGTGGCCGGGAGGCTCGCCGCGAGCGGCAACCTCTCCAGAGCAGAGACAGCACAACCGCACCACAGAATCACCGCCGGCACTCCGGCCCCGGCCTGCTGCGCCCCGAGTGCCGCCACCATCAGCAGCGCGAGAAGTGCCAGCGACGGCCACAGCCGGTGCTCCAGGCTGGTCCGGAAGAACGCCCAGGCGGCAACGGCACAGCCCACAACGCCCACCAGTCCGAGCGCCACCTCCCCGGGCCCGAACCGTCCGCTGGTGAATGTGCCCCAGAGCATGGCGGTGAGCAGAACCGCCCTGACGGACCAGGCGAACAACGCCCGCGGGCGGGTGCGATTCCTCGCGGAGAGAGCTTCCCGGGACGGCCAGCTCGTCCAGATCGTGGCAGTCACACGCGGTCCTTCCACGCCGGCCGCGTCGACATCCCGTCGGCAGAACCACCGTACGCCGGACGCATCTGCCCGGCCCGCCACATCAACACCCGGCTGCGCGCCGCCAACGTCACCGCGAGAGCGGACATCAGTGCGGCGCTGCCCTGATGTATTACCACCAGCGCGGCAGCCCCGAAAAGAGCCGCACGCAGCACCAGTCCCTCTGCCCAGACAAAGACGGTGGCTTTTGTTCCCTTGGTCCACAGCGAACCATCCGCCTCGCGACACAGCCGCGAAGTCCAGCCCCAGCCGGCCCCGGTGACCAGCCCCACCGCCGGCTCCGCGCCCAGGACGGCCACCGACAGCGCCTCGTGACGCGGATCCACCAGTCCGTGCTCGCGCAGCGACACGACGAGGAGAATGCCCGGCAGGATCCAGCAGCGCTTGCCATCGGAGATCCGCCGTGCCGAGCACTGGCGGACCACGACAACAGCGATGACGGCGACGATCACCAGGACATTGACGAGCCCGGACATGGCTGCCTCCGAGACGCGGGAAGGTTGAACGCCTTCGACGCTACGGAAGCGACCGGGTCAGGGGATCGGCTCAGAGGTTGATCACGGGTGGAGTCGCCGTCTCCACCCACGGGTGGAGACGGCGACGCTCAGACGTCGATGCGCGAGCGGTCCAGGGTGGCGGCCGAGCTGGCGATGAACTCCTTGCGCGGTGCCACGTCATTGCCCATCAGCAGATCGAAGACGTGCTCCGACGATTCCAGATCACCGATGTTGATCCGCCGCAGGGTGCGATGCCGGGGGTCCATCGTGGTCTCCGCCAGCTGGTCGGCGTCCATCTCGCCCAGACCCTTGTAACGCTGGATCGAGTCCTTGTACCGGACGTTCTTCCGTTGCAGTTCCAACAGCCGTTGGCGCAGCTCATTGTCGGAGTACGTGTAGATGTACTTGTCCTGGCCCTTCTTGGGCTGGACCAGCTCGATCCGGTGCAGCGGGGGTACGGCGGCGAAGACCCGGCCCGCCGCCACCATGGGCCGCATGTAGCGCTGGAACAGGGTCAGCAGCAGACAGCGGATGTGCGCACCGTCGACATCGGCGTCCACCAGCAGGACGATCTTCCCGTAGCGGGCGGCGTCGATGTCGAAGGTTCGCCCCGACCCGGCTCCTATGACCTGGATGATCGCACCGCACTCGGCGTTCTTCAGCATGTCCGAGACGGACGACTTCTGGACATTGAGGATCTTTCCTCGGATCGGCAGCAACGCCTGGAACTCGCTGTTCCGCGCGAGCTTGGCCGTACCGAGCGCGGAGTCGCCCTCGACGATGAAGAGCTCGCTGCGGTCCACGTCGTCGCTGCGGCAGTCGGCGAGCTTCGCCGGCAGCGAGGAGGACTCCAGCGCTGTCTTGCGACGCTGTGCGTCCTTGTGCTGGCGGGCCGCGATGCGCGTGCGCGCAGCTGCCACCGCCTTGTCCAGGACCGCCCTGGCCTGGGCCTTGGCATCGCGCTTCGTCGAAGTCAGGAACGCCTTGAGCTCCTTGGAAACGACGCCGGCAACGATCCGGTTGGCCGCCGAGGTGCCGAGCACCTCCTTGGTCTGGCCCTCGAACTGTGGCTCCGCCAGCCGTACGGTGACGACCGCGGTGAGGCCCTCCAGCGCGTCGTCCTTGACGATGTCGTCCTCGGCGACGCGGAGAAGCTTGGCCGACCGCAGTGCCTCATTGACCGTCTTGGTCACGGCGCGTTCAAATCCGGTCACATGGGTGCCGCCCTTGGGGGTGGCGATGATGTTGACGAAGGACTTGAGATTCGTGTCGTATCCGGTGCCCCAGCGCATGGCGATGTCGACGACGAGTTCACGGGTGACCTCGGTCGCCGTCATGTGACCGCGCTCGTCCAGGACCGGGACGGTCTCCTTGAATGTGCCCTGGCCGGTCAGACGCATGACGTCACAGACCGCCTTGTCCTGGGCGAGGTACTCGCAGAATTCACTGATTCCACCGTCGAAGCGGAAGGTCTCCTCGGTCTTGCCCTGGCCGTCGAGGCCACGCTCGTCGCGAACGACGATCGTGAGACCGGGGACGAGGAAGGCCGTCTGCCGCGCCCGCTGGTGGAGCGTCTCCAGGTTGAGCTTGGCGTCCTTGAGGAAGATCTGCCGGTCCGCCCAGTAACGCACCCTGGTTCCGGTGCGTGCCTTCGGTACCCGCTTGCCCTTGAGCAGGCCGTTGGCCGGGTCGAAGGGGCTGTCCGGCCCCTGCTCGGTGAAGATGCCCGGGACTCCGCGGCGGAAGCTGATCGAGTGGGTCGCGCTGTTGCGGTCGACCTCGACGTCGAGCCGGGCGGAGAGCGCGTTGACCACAGAGGCGCCCACGCCGTGCAGACCGCCGGACGCGGCGTACGAGCCGCCGCCGAACTTTCCACCGGCGTGCAGTTTGGTCATCACGACCTCGACACCGGACAGGCCCGTCTTGGGCTCGACATCGACCGGGATACCGCGTCCGTTGTCCCGGACCTCCACGGAATTGTCGTCGTGGAGGACGACCTCGATGTGATCGCAGTAGCCGCCCAGAGCCTCGTCGACGGAGTTGTCGATGATCTCCCAGAGGCAGTGCATGAGGCCGCGGCTGTCTGTGGACCCGATGTACATCCCGGGACGCTTGCGAACCGCTTCGAGCCCCTCAAGTACGAGCAGGTGCCGCGCGGTGTAGTTGGAACCGTCTCGGTCTGCTCCGGTCAGCAGCGCAGTGGACGGCACGGACGTATCGGCGGTCACGCGGTTCGCTCCTCGCTGAATTTCATTTGAGGCCCAAGTGGGTAACGGGCTCGGCTTCGGTCGCCGCTGAGAGGGTACCGAGGCCTGGTAGAGCGGTTGTAACGCCACCCTCCGAGAACCCTCACACTAGTCCAGCCTCGCATACACGTTCGATCCCTCGTAGGAGTGACGCGCACATCACGTTCCCTTCCAGGCATGAACCATTTAGGCTCCGGGCACGTCCTCATGAACAAACCGGCAAGCCGGCCGGGAGGATCCACACAAGACAAGCAACGCGAAACCGTAGCGCTACGCAATACGGCACATTCGCCGCCAACCGGCAACAGACAGCCATCTCGAGAAGAAGTTTCGAAGAAAAGCCACGAGCGGGAACGTTTTCGGCCTGGTTGGATGTTGACCCTGGTACGACAGCTCGTCGAGCTAGAGAAGAGGCGACGTGACTACTGTTCTGACCCCCGCGAGCCCGCTGACCGCAGCAGACCGCTGTGACCGTTGCGGCGCCCAGGCATATCTGCGCGTCGTCCTGATCAGCGGCGGTGAACTGCTCTTCTGCGCCCACCACGGTCGCAAGTTCGAGCCGGAACTCAAGAAGATCGCCGCGGAAATACAGGATGAGACGGACCGGCTGACGGCCGTGCAGGCCCAAGCCGCCGAAGAGGAACAACACTGACACCTCGCATCCACGACGAGCCAGGGCCAGGTTCCGGAATGGCCGACGGGCGGCTTCCCAAGAGGAAGCCGCCCGTTCTCGTACCTACGCGGTGCTGTCGTTCAGTTACCGTCCGGCATCCAGCCGATGGCGGCCGAGATCCGGGTATACACGCCGGGACTCCCCGCCCTTCCGCAACCGTCCCCCCAGGACACCAGCCCAATGAGCCGCCCACGGGCCACCAGCGGCCCTCCGCTGTCGCCTTGGCACGCGTCGCACCCGCCCCGCAGTTCGCCCGCGCAGAGCATCGCTGAGGCGTCGTACGTGCCATCCCTGCCGCCCGGGTACGCCTGCGCGCACAAGCTGTCCGGCAGAACGCTCACCTGGGCGGCGCGGAGTGACGACGCATAGTCGCCGTTACCGGTCGTGTCACCCCACCCGTAGACGACGGCACCCGTACCCGGCTCGTATGCCGTGTCACCGGATTCGGCCATCGGGATCACGCTCGTCGCGGGCAGTGCGTCGGCCAGAGCGAGCACCGCCAGGTCCCCCGCGTTCGTGAGGGGGTCGAATCGCGGATTGCTCCATGCCGCCTCGACCGGTACCTCCTTCCCGCCGGTCCCAGGCAGGGTGTCCCGGCCCGAGATGATCCGCAGATCGCGCACTTTGCCGACATCGACTCCGAGCGCCTCCCTGCTCAGGCAGTGCGCAGCGGTCAGCACCTTCTTCGGCGCGACCACGACGCCGCCGCAGAACTGGCCGGCACGCGTGTCTCCGAACCGGTCCCGACTGGACAGCGCCACGACCCAGGGGCTGTCCTTGACGTGTGCGGGCTGACCACCGATGACGATGCTGTCCGCAACAGCCGGAGCGGAGGATCCGGGCGGTACCGCGGCCGTGGCGGCCACCAGGGCGAGCACCCCGGTCATGGTGTGGAAGACGGTACGGGACATGCGCACTCCTGACTCTGTGGTGAACCATTTCCCACCCAGAGTCATCCGACCTGCCATGGATCGCACCCGCAGATAGGCCGAGGGCCCGGCTCCCCTGCGGGATCCGGGCCCTCGGTCTGTGTTCTTCTGCGACCTGGTCCGTGTACTCCTACGACCTAGTCGAGGTAATCGCGCAGCACCTGCGAACGCGACGGGTGGCGCAGCTTCGACATGGTCTTCGACTCGATCTGACGGATGCGCTCGCGCGTCACGCCGTAGACCTTGCCGATCTCGTCCAGCGTCTTCGGCTGGCCGTCGGTGAGACCGAAGCGCATCGAGACCACGCCGGCCTCACGCTCGGAGAGCGTGTCGAGCACCGAGTGCAGCTGCTCCTGGAGAAGCGTGAAGCTGACCGCGTCGGCCGGGACGACTGCCTCGGAGTCCTCGATCAGGTCGCCGAACTCGCTGTCCCCGTCCTCACCCAGTGGGGTGTGGAGGGAAATCGGCTCGCGACCGTACTTCTGGACCTCGATGACCTTCTCAGGGGTCATGTCGAGTTCCTTGGCCAGCTCCTCCGGCGTGGGCTCGCGACCCAGGTCCTGGAGCATCTGGCGCTGCACACGGGCGAGCTTGTTGATGACCTCCACCATGTGCACCGGGATACGGATGGTGCGGGCCTGGTCGGCCATGGCGCGGGTGATCGCCTGACGGATCCACCAGGTGGCGTACGTGGAGAACTTGTAGCCCTTGGTGTAGTCGAACTTCTCGACCGCGCGGATCAGACCAAGGTTGCCTTCCTGGATCAGGTCCAGGAAGAGCATGCCGCGGCCGGTGTAGCGCTTGGCCAGCGAAACCACGAGACGGAGGTTGGCCTCCAGCAGGTGGTTCTTGGCGCGGCGGCCGTCCTCGGCGATGATTTCCAGCTCGCGCTTGAGCTTCGGCGCGAGCTTGTCGGAGTTCGCCAGCTTGTCCTCGGCAAACAGACCCGCCTCGATGCGCTTGGCGAGCTCGACCTCCTGTTCGGCGTTGAGGAGGGGAACCTTGCCAATCTGCTTCAGGTAGTCCTTGACCGGGTCGGCGGTGGCGCCGGCGACGGCGACCTGCTGCGCAGGTGCGTCGTCCTCGTCGTCGTCGGAGAGGACGAAGCCCTTGTTCTCGCCCTCGCTCTCCTCGTCCTCGCCCTTGCCGGCCTTTACTTCTTCGGCCGCCTCGTCGCCGTCGAGGAGCTCGTCGTCCTGCTTTCCGGACTTCTTTGCTGTTGCCTTCTTGGCCACCGTCTTCTTCACGGCGGTCTTCTTGGCAGCCGTCTTCTTGACTGCTGCCTTCTTCGCAGGGCCGGCCGCGGTAGCGTCGTCAGCCACCACGTCCACGGTCTCTGCCGACGGGGCGGCAGTGGCCGCGACCGTCCTGGTCACGGTCGTCTTGGCCGCGACAGTCTTGGTGGCGGTGCGCTTGACCGGGCTCTTTGCTGCGACGCTCTTGCGGGCACGTTTGGACGGCTCCGCGGCACTGACCATCAGCGTCACACCCTCTTCCTCGAGGATCTGGTTGAGGCTGCGCAGAACATTCTTCCACTGGGTTGGCGGAATCTGGTCAGCCTCGAAGGCCCGACGCACGTCATCGCCGGCGATCTGCCCATCAGCCTTTCCCCGCTCGATGAGCGCCATCACAGACTCGGACTCGGCGATCTCCGGCGGGAGCGTACGGGATGTGCTGGCCGACACGAACAACCTCTCGGAACGATGGAAACGGCTTCCGGTCCGGCCCTTGAGAGGGCTGGAACCGACGACCGCCGGGCTGGGAATGTACCGACGGCGCGGGTTTGGCCTCAGAACTGCACAGCGCACTGAATGGCTGCTGTATTCCTTCCGCGGCGGTCACCTCTTAAGTCATCGCACTGTTTCGAGGAGTGTTACGCCCAATCCGCGTGGCCCGAGTCACACCTCATTTGCGACGAACGTGACCATGGGTACCATCCCACCACAATTGTGCCGCCGGACCATGGGGGCCCGGCGACACGTGGTTCGTACACCCTGGCCGTGCTGCGCTCAGTGCTCGCGGGGGGCGGGCACCACCCGTTCCACCTCGGGGTGGACGACGAGCAGTTGACGCATGGCCGCCTCGGCACCGGCCGAGTCGCCCGATGCGAGGGCGTCGACGATGCGTGCATGGTGGCCGAGGGACGCCTCGGTGGGGCGGTCGCAGCCCGTGACAGGACCACCCGAGACCTGCAACGCCGCGGAAACGATGCCGGAGAGGTGCTCGAGCATGCGATTGCCCGCTGCCTGGATGAGCAGGGAGTGGAATTCCGCGTCGGCCCGGGAGCAGGTGATCCCATCCCCCTGTCCGAGCGCGTGGCCCATGATCTCGACCATGTCGCCGAGGCGCTGCTGAATGTCCTCGCGACCATGACCTGCGGCGAGACGGGCCGCGAGCGGTTCGATCGTCCACCGGAGCTCGCCCAGCTCGCGGCGCTGGTCCTCGCGCTGAGGGCCGAAGGCGCGCCATTCGATGATGTCGGGGTCCAGTAGGTTCCAGTCACTGACGGGGCGGACCCGGGTACCCACGTTGGGCCGGGCGCTGACCAAGCCCTTGGCCTCAAGAACGCGCAGCGATTCGCGTACGACGGTGCGAGAGACCTCGAAACGCTGACCGATCTCTTCCGGCACGAGGGGCCGGTCGGCACCCAGATCACCGGAGACGATCATCTGGCCCAGCTGCTGAACAAGTTGGCCGTGGAGGCCGCGGCCCCGACTGGCCGAGCCCCGTCGGCCCGCCCGGCCGAGGTCGGCATCGGGACCGTCCCAGGAGCGAAGAGGGGCACGTTCGCCGGCCGGCGCCTCCGCATACGGGTAGCGGTCGAGTTCACCCGGGCCGGCGAGGCCGGAATCGGCGGAGCGGGCGGCGGTCATCATGGTGTGCGCAAGGGTACTCACGCATCCTTTGTCGGCGCAGCTCACCCGACCCTTGAGGTCTTTGGTGAAAAGCACACGAAAGGGTGATCGGCACCCGCCCCCCAATTGACGCCTTATTGGTGGAAATCGGGCACCTTCAAGGAAGTTGCCAGGCCCGGAGCGGTCCGATGCAACCCCGTGATCACCAACGAACCCTGCTGCGAAGGCTGGTGAACAGATACGCACAGATCAGGGCCGACAACGACAATGACAGCGCGGTACCCACGGGGTGTGCCACCACGCGCACGACAGCCGCCACCCATCGATCCGTCTCGTACGGCCAGCGCGGCCACGCCAGCTCGCGAAGCCTGCCCGGAAGTCCGGCGACCGGACGGGAGGCCGACCCCGCCAGCACATGCTGGACAAACGGAACGACGAGTACGGGAACGGCGAGTACGGCGGCAACTCCGGCCGTCGTCACCCTGAACACTCCGGCGGCCAAGAGGCCCGCCCAGGCGCAGCCGACAGTCAGTCCCGCCCAACCCGCACCCAGGAATGCCGAATTCGGTGGCATCTTGATCAAATCGTCGCCGTACACCAGGTGAATGGTTTCGGCGGACGCCAGCACGACAATCACGGCGAGCACCAGGGCGACACCTGCTGACACCACCAGCTTGGCGAGAAGCAATCCCAGACGCCGGGGGACGGTGCCTCGCCCCGCCGCAAGCGCGGGGTAGCGGAACTCGTCGCCGAAGGAGAGGGCGCCGATCAGTCCGGCCCCGACTGCCGCGGGTGGCAGCGGCAGCAGCGACGGCCAGCCCGCCAGCAACTTCGGCAGCTGAGCATGGCCGGAGCGGGCGAGGAGGAGGGAGAGCCCGACTGAGGCGACAAGAACGGCGACCATGACCAAGGTTGTCGTTCTGACGCCGAAGAGGCGGCGCAGTTCGTATCGCAGCGGGTGGAGCGGGCCGCGGGCCGAGCGGCGGCGGATCGGCGGGAGCAGCTCCGGGCCGGATGCCTGCGCGGCCGGTAGCGGTTCGGTCTCCCTTTCGCCGGGGTCTGCTGGATCCGTGGGCTCTGCGGGATGTGCGGGACCGGCGTCGGCCACCTCGTCGGCGAGTTGGTGCACCGGGAGCCCGTGCCGGAATGCCGCGTCGCCGACTTCCGCGCAGGTGGAACCGTAGACGGAGAGACGGCAGCTTGCTTCGGCGACCACCTCGACCGAGCGCCTGGCCGCTCGGGCCTCACGGGTGAGGACGGCAGCGAGGCGGGCTGCGTGCGGAGTCCGGATCGCGACCCGGGGGCGGAGACGGGTCTGTGAGAAGGCGCCGGCGCTCTGGTCGGCGACGAGACGTCCGCCGTCGATGGTGACCACATGGTCGGCGGTCCGCGCGGCTTCCTTGGGATCGGCCGTGGTGTAGAGAACGGTGCCGCCCTGGGTGGCGTGCGCCTGGAGCAGGCCGTGCAGCCAGCACTCCTCACGCGAAGAGAGGCCTTCTGCGGGATCGTCGAGGATGAGCGTGTGCGGGTCGCCGAGCAGCGCCGAAGCCAGGGCGAGCAGGCGGTCCATGCCGAGCGAGAGTGTGCCGACACGCTGATCCCGGAGTCCGGCGAGACCTACGACCTCGAGCAGTTCGTCGGCCCGGGATGCCGGTACACCTGCGGCGGCGCAGAGCATACGGAGCTGACCGCGGACGGTGCGGGCGGGATGACCCGGTACGTCCCCGAGGAGCACTCCCACCTCCCGTGCCGGGTGCGGAATGCGGTGCAGCGGTCTGCCCCGGAAGTAGGTGACCCCCCGCCCCGGGTCGAGTTCGAGCATCAGACGGAGGGCGGAGGTCTTACCCGAGCCGGGGGCACCCAGAAGCGCGGTGACGTGGCCTGGTCGGGCCTCGAAGGTGAGGTCGCGCACGGCGGCCGGAAGGCCGCGGCGGGGAGCACTGGTGAGTCCGATGGCCTGGAGCATCGCTTCTCTCGCGGAAGGTGAGACCGCTCGACGGCAGGGCGGTACCGCAGCAAGATAACGCGACATATCCAACTTTTAGTGCAGCATCGACCTTGCGGGCGTTCCGCCGTGTCAGACGTCCGGCCTCAGCATCGGCGGGTTGAGTACTGTGGCCGCGCCGGCCCGGAAAAGCTGGGCAGGGCGACCGCCCTGCCGAGTGGTCGTTCCGCCGGCAGGCACGAGGAAGCCTGGCGTACCCGTCACCTTGCGGTGAAAGTTCCGCGGGTCGAGAACGACGCCCCACACCGCCTCGTACACCCTCCGAAGCTCACCGACCGTGAACGCCGGCGGGCAGAAAGCGGTGGCCAGAGAGGAGTACTCGATCTTGGAACGCGCCCGTTCCACGCCGTCGGCAAGGATCTGCGCATGATCGAAGGCGAGCGGGATCTGGTCTTCGCTCTCATGACCCAACCCGCTCTCCGGCCCGAGCAAATCCTCGACCGGTGCCCAACGCGCACTGTTCGCATCGCCGCCGGCCCGCGGCGCCGGCAGATCGGGGGCCAGGGCGAGGTGAGCGACGCTGACGACCCTCATCCGGGGGTCACGGCCGGGGTCACCGTAGGTGGCTAGCTGTTCAAGATGGGCACCGGTGCCGACCGTCGGGGCTGCAGGGTCCTGGGCGCACAGTCCGGTCTCCTCGACGAGTTCGCGCGCTGCTGCGGCTCCGAGATCCTCATCGGCTCTGACGAAGCCGCCGGGCAGCGCCCATCGCCCCTGGAATGGCGGCTCGCCTCGACGCACCACCAGCGCACAGAGCGCATGACGGCGCACCGTGAGCACAACCAGGTCGACGGTGACAGCGAAGGGCGGGAAGGTCGACGGGTCGTAGGGCGGCATGCGGTGATCATAGTCGTCTGCCTGACGATAAACACTCCCTTCGCCGTTCTCGTAGGCATGACTACGATTGCCGCGCACTTCGGCACGCCTACTGCGCCCGACTACTTCGGCACGACCACTTTCAACGTGAACTTCTCCGTGCTCTTCGCCCGTCGTGAGCCGGTGTCCTGGCTGGCCCCGGCTAACGCTCCCGGGTCTGTCCGGGCGGCAAGCACTGGGCCGCTCGCGACCGCGTCGCCGATGGGTGAGGATCGCCGGGCGCCGACCACCGACGCCCGGGAGATCACCGAGTCCTGCACCACCTCGATTCCTCTTGCGTCATCCCTTGCGGCACGGGCGTCGAACCACGGTCAGCCCTCGGGACACCGACTTCGTCCCGGTGGATTGCGTGCCGCTTCAAGCCGGTGTCGTACGAAGCACCGACCGGCCACAGCCCCGGCCGAGGGCCGTCGGCAACGACCACGGCACCGCCCGCCCCAGTACGGCCCACGGCCGTCAGGCGTGGGGCGGTGCGGGGTGACCCGGCGGGAGCGTGCCCGCGAAGCTGCGCACGCCGACACCCTCCGGGCCTGCGCTCCCCGCACGGTGGGGAGCGGGGATCTCGGTGCCGGACCGCCGATGAGAGGTGTCGCAGAGCGACGAGGGGTGGCAGTCATCGACCACTCCTGGACCCTCGACGGCTCGGGGAGACTTGCCCGGACCGGCGTCGGGCAACAACTGCTTCGGGGCGAGTGGAGCCAGAAGAGGTCTTCCTGCGCCGAGTGGCGGTCGGGCGTACGGTGCGGGGCCGCGTCCGGTCCGGGCGTGGGCGCCGGCCCGTCCGGACATTGCGCTCGCCCCGGAGACAGCGGCGCAGCGTCTCCGGGTCGAGACCCTGGTTGCACGCCTCGTGAAGGAGCTGGGCAAAGGTGTACCCAGGATCCACCCTCAGAGCTAGACCCAGCGCGACCCGTGCACCCGGTTCATCACCTGTCGACCAGGAGACCCACCCGGCCAGAGTCAGCGGCGCCGCGGCGTGCTCCTCGTACGGCGCGACACAGCGACGGGACAGCGCCCGCCAGAGCCGCAACGCGGAATCGGCTTCGGGTCCTTCCATCCATTCCGCGGCCTTGTCGCGGGTTTCCCGGTCCTGCAGTCCGAGGATCACCGCAGCGGCCTCGTCATTGCTGATCACCCGGTCGTCATTGATGTCCGAAGCGGAGGGCGCCGCCGCCGGCGCCTCCCTGAGACGCTTCAAGAGCCTTCGGGCGAGTCCCAAGGTCTCCCGGGCCACGTCCTTGCGTCCCGCCTCGTCGAGGATCTTCGGCAGCAGGTCGGCACCGGCCGAGTCGAGTGCCCGTTGCTGGTCTGCCGCCGCCTCGGTGTTCAGTGGTTCGAGCCTGGCCTCCATCTCCCGCAGCGTTCCGCGCACTTGAATGCCCGCGTACGCAGCGGCGGCCGCCATCACAGAGGTGCCGGGCAGAGCCATCTGGTTCCCTTCGGCCGGGCAGCAGCGCTTGTCCGGGCAGCAGTACGACCAGTACCGGCCGCCAGCGATGCAGAGTGCTTCGAGTACGGGTACATCGAGGGCACCGCAGGCCATACGCAGGCGCTGGGCAAGGGGACGCAGCCGCTCCATCGTCTGGCTGCCGCTCTCGCCTTGGGCAGGATCCTGGCAGAGGAAAATGACGATCGCGTCAGGGCGCTCCCCACGCCGCTCGCTTCCCTTGATCAGGCACTCGGCAAGCTGCTCGGCGACGGACGCCCATTCTTGGGGTGACTGAGGGATGCCGAGCCTGAGCCGCCCTCCGAAGCGGCCCCGGCCGCCGTGCAGGGCGACCATGACCACGCTGTCGTTCGGGTGGAACCCCATGAGATACGGGAGGGCGTCGGCGAGCTCGGCAGGCCCCCGCAGGGTGATCTGCTGCTCGTCGACCGGACCGGTGGATTCGTGGTGCTGGTTCATGGCATGACCGTCCCGCGGGCGGCCAAATTCCGCGACCCCTGTGGATAACTTTATCCACAGGGGTGCGGGGTCGTTCGCGGTTTGCCGCAGTCATCGGGTTGCATGGGGGCATGACCAACGCAGACCGCGCAGAGCTCAGGGCTTCGGCCGATTCCGTACTTGCCCGACTCGTCGGCGACACCTCAGGCGCTGCACGGCTGCGGGAGGACCAGTGGCGGGCCATCGAGGCACTCGTCGCCGACAAGCGCAGGGCCCTGGTCGTCCAGCGAACCGGCTGGGGCAAGTCCGCCGTGTACTTCGTCGCGACATCGCTGCTCCGGGCGCGGGGCAGCGGGCCGACCGTGATCGTCTCGCCGCTGCTGGCGTTGATGCGCAACCAGGTCGCGGCGGCGGCCCGGGCAGGAATCAGCGCCCGCACGATCAATTCGTCCAACACCGAGGAGTGGGACACCGTCCAGGCCGAAGTTGCGGCCGGGGAGGTGGACGTGCTGCTGGTCAGTCCCGAGCGGCTCAACAATCCCGATTTCCGGGACCAGGTCCTGCCCCGGCTTGCCGCCGCGACCGGGCTCCTCGTGGTCGACGAGGCGCACTGCATTTCCGACTGGGGCCATGACTTCCGGCCCGACTACCGACGTCTGCGGACCATGCTGGCCGATCTGCCCGTCGGCGTACCCGTGCTGGCGACCACGGCCACCGCGAACGCGCGGGTGACCGCAGATGTCGCGGAGCAGCTGGGCACCGGCGCGGGTACGGATGCTCTCGTACTGCGCGGCCCGCTGGACCGGGAGAGCCTCAGCCTCGGCGTCCTTCAACTGCCCAATGCCGCACACCGGTTGGCTTGGCTGGGCGATCACCTCAAGGAGCTCCCCGGCTCGGGGATCATCTACACGCTGACGGTCGCGGCCGCCGAGGAGATCACCACGTATCTGCGCCAGTGCGGGCACACGGTGGCGTCCTACACCGGCCGCACCGAAAACGCCGACCGCCAGCAGGCTGAGGACGACCTCCTTGCCAATCGCGTCAAGGCCCTGGTGGCAACGTCCGCGCTGGGCATGGGATTCGACAAGCCCGACCTGGGCTTCGTCGTTCATCTCGGCTCCCCCTCCTCCCCCATCGCCTACTACCAACAGGTGGGGCGCGCGGGGCGCGGCGTCGAGCATGCGGAGGTGTTGCTGCTCCCGGGCAAGGAGGACGAGGCGATCTGGCAGTACTTCGCATCGGTTGCCTTCCCTCCCGAGGAGCAGGTCCGGCGGACGATCGATGCTCTCGCCCAGGCGGGCCGTCCGCTTTCGCTGCCGGCTCTGGAGCCGTTGGTCGACCTGAGACGCACCCGGCTGGAGACCATGCTCAAGGTTCTCGACGTCGATGGCGCCGTCAGGCGGGTGAAGGGCGGCTGGATCGCCACAGGTGAGCCCTGGGTGTACGACTCCGAACGTTATGCCTGGGTGGCCCGCCAACGAACCTCCGAGCAGCAGGCGATGCGCGAATACGCGACGACGACCGGCTGCCGGATGGAGTTCCTGCGCCGCCAGCTGGACGACGAGAATGCAACCGCATGCGGACGTTGCGACAACTGCGCGGGAGCCCGCTTCGACGACCACGTGTCCGGTGCGGCACTGGACGGTGCCCGGGGCGAACTCGCCAGGCCCGGCGTGGAGGTGGAGCCCCGCAAGATGTGGCCGACCGGTCTCGCCGCTGTGGGTGTCGACCTCAAGGGCCGTATTCCTGCGGGAGAACTGTCGTTCCCCGGCCGTGCGCTGGGTCGGCTCTCCGACATCGGCTGGGGCAACCGGCTGCGTCCGATACTGGCGGCGCAGACGGCAGACGCCCCCGTGCCGGACGACGTGACGAACGCGGTCGTGAGCGTGCTGGCCGACTGGGCCAAGGGTCCCGGGGGCTGGGCCTCCGGGGGTGAGGACACCGCACCCCGGCCGGTCGGAGTGGTCACCATCGCCTCACACAGCAAGCCGCAGCTCATCCAGTCGCTCGGCAGCCGCATCGCCGAAGTCGGCCGGATGCCCCTGCTGGGCAGTGTCACCTATGCGCCGGCCGATGGTGTACGGATCTCGCAGACCAACAGCGCACAGCGGGTTCGGGCTCTGCATGAAGCGTTGGTCGTGGAGCCCGAGCTGGCCGACGCCTTGGCCACGGCGGGCGGTCCCGTTCTGCTCGTGGACGATCTCTCGGACACCGGCTGGACACTGGCCGTGGCGGCGCGACTGCTGCGCCGGGCCGGGGCGCAGGGGGTGTTTCCGCTGGTCCTCGCCGTTCAGGCGTAAAGGGAGGCGTCATCCGAGCACGGCATGGGCAGGGATATCAGAGTCATTCCGGCTGATTCCCGTCAGCTGCGCCAATTGCTCGTTGCCGCCCGCCGATACGCCAGGAAGAATTGGACTCGCTCCCCGCGCGGCCCTTTCGCGGCCCTGAAGGGCTGTGCCGCGGTGCGCCCTCACTCGACCCTGCCCGCACCGTGGGCGCGTATGCGAAGGGAGGACCGTGACCTTCGGATTCGCTCCGTCCGCAGCCACTTCGATATCGGCGTCTTCGGCATCCGTCGACTCCGCCAACCGCCTTGCCAGGATGCTCGAACCGGCCGAGTGGGCAGAAGCGGGCATACCGTTGCTACGCAACCCCCGCGAGGTGGTCAGCGGCCTGCACGCCCGGCACCGGCCCGCACCGGAAACCGCTGTCGTCGCCGTACTCGACCATGAGGAACGCCTCACCGCCAGCGCCTCGTTCGCCCGCCGCTCCACAACCGCGGACGGCTGGGAGTTCCGCAACGCGCTGCTGGCGCATATGCGCCGGGTGATTCCGCACGACCTTCGCCGCCGCACGCCTGTCCGCACCGCGGTACTGCTCTACTGCCGTGAGGGCGACGAGCGTTGGACGGAGGAGGACGGGGCATGGATGTGGGGTTTGCGGGACGCGTGCACATTGCACGGTCTGCGGTGCGGTGCGTACATCACGCTGACCCGCGGCGGCTGGCAGGTGCTGGGCGAGGGCCGGGGCGGCCGTCGGCCCAACTCCACATCGCAGCCGTCCGCGCTCGCCGAAACGTCGCTGGACCCAAATCCGGTCCCGCTGCGCACCGGCGGCGGTGCGGCTCAGGCGCTGCGGCGCACCGCAGCACGCTGACCCGTGGCCGCGGGCCCGGCCGCCCTTTCGGGCAGCCGGGTCACCACGGTCCTCTGTCCTCTACGGATCAGACCCCGGCGCCGAGCTCTGCGTTGATCCGCTGCGGGTCCCCGCACACGATCAGCAGGGCACCTGCTCGTTCACGGGCACCGGACAGCACACCGGCAACGGCGTCACCACCGTCGCCGTTGACAGCGACGACCACTACGGGCCGGGGCTTCAGCCGTTCCGTGGCTGCGGCACCGGCGAAGAAGACATCGTCGCCGGCTTCGTGCTGCGCCCAGTAGGCGGCCTCACCGAAGGTGAGTTCATGCGCAGCCCACGGGTGCTGTTCCCCGGTGGTGAGCACCAGGATGTCGCCCGGTGCGCGTCCGGAGTCGAGCAGCAGATCCACCGCTTCGTCGGCGGCGTCGAGCGCACCGGCGGCCGAGGCGGGGATCAGCTGGATCTGCGGTGCGGAACGATTCTCCGACCGGGCCGCCTGCGGCTGGCCGGAGGTGGAGTGCGGACGCTGCGCCGGGGGCGCGGGCCTCGCGGGGCCGGGTCCCGGGCGACCCGGGCGCGGCATGGCCGCTGAACGCGGACCGGGTACAGGACGGGGGGTCGACGCGGTGCGGCCTGTGGCCGGAGTGACGCGGGGACCCTGGGCGCTCTCGTGAATCTGAGGCTCCTCGGGGGTGAGAGGCATGGGTGGTTGTCTATCAAACGCCGACGCGCAAGGCGTCAGCGGGTGGGTACATGTGCGCGATCAGAAGTCGAAGCCGAGTTGGCCCCCGCTTTCCAGTGCAGCCGCCTCGGCGGAGAAGCGGACCTTCTTGAGGTGCTGCCACCTGGGCAGCGCGTCGAGGTAGGACCACGAAAGGCGGTGAAGGGGCGTGGGCCCCCACTCCTCCAGCGCGGCCCGGTGCACGGGCGACGGGTAGCCGGCGTTGGCGTCGAAGGCGAAGGCGGCGTACTCGCCGGAAGCCGCGCCCTGTTCGGCCATCATCGTGTCCCGTCGAACCTTCGCGATCACCGAAGCTGCCGCGACCGCGATACAGGACTGGTCGCCCTTGATCACAGTGCGGACCTGCCAGGGCTCTCCCAGGTAGTCGTGTTTGCCGTCGAGTATCACCGCGTCGGGTCGGACCGGCAGGGCTTCGAGGGCGCGCACGGCGGCGAGGCGGAGCGCAGCTGTCATGCCCAAGCCGTCGATCTCCTGCGGAGAAGCATCTCCGAGAGAGAACGCGGTGACCCAGCGCTCCAGCAACGGGGCGAGCTCCGCGCGGCGCTTGGGGCTGATCAGCTTGGAGTCGGTGAGTCCGGCGGGAGGTCTGCGAAGGCCGGTGACGGCCGCACACACAGTGACCGGTCCCGCCCACGCTCCGCGTCCGACCTCGTCGACACCGGCGACGGTCTTGGCACCAGTGGTCGCGCGCAGTGAGCGCTCGACGGTGTGCGTGGGTGGTTCGTACGGCATGGCGCCTGTCAGCGTACGCCGATGGGTACGCCGACAACACCCCGGGGCGCCCGCCGGCCGCCCCGGCCGCACGCCGAGCCGCGGAACGGCTTGCGGCACGGTCGTGGCCTTCAGTGTTCAGTTTGCTGCGGTACACGCGTCCAACGAGTCGTACGCACGCAGTCGGCGCTCGCGAACCGTTGTGCCGAAGCCGGGAGAACTCCGCTGAGGATCACGGACTGGAGGCGCTCCCTGGTGCCTGCGTCACATTCGTGAAGCACGGAACGCAGCGCGGAACGGTGCACCGCCTGCACCTGTCGGGCCAGATCCGTCCGTCCCGGCTCACATCAGTACGGGTCGTAGGGGTCGTACTGATCGTCTTCGTCACCGCCGCGGTCGCTGCCACCGCTGCTCGTACGCGAAGCGTCGCAGCTCTGTGCCAGGTCGTTCGAACTCCGCTTTCTCAGAATGTCCCGGGCCCGCGCCTCGCCCCAGCTGGTGGCGTACCACGGGGTGTCCGAGGATCGCAGCGACCGTTCGATGTCCTTGAGGGCGCAGGAGCGCAGTGGCTCGGGCAGCGTGTCCAGGGCCGGTACGGCGTCGGCCGAGAGGCCCCGGAGGTAGTCGATGTCGATCGAGTGGTCGTTGCGGTACCGCTGAACGTTCTGCTCCGCGATCAGCCCATCGGGCGAGAGCAGTCCGAACGCGAGCACGGCGACGGCTGCGCTGGCGGCGACGGCGCGCGGCAGCAGGCGGGCACCGAACACGCCGACCGCCATGATCAGGACGAGAACCACGCCGAGCCAGAGTTCCACCGCAGCCACGGATATACGCAGCCGTGTCAGACCGTACGCATCGACGTACAGGTCCATACGCCTCAGTGCGGACGCCACGACTATGAGGGTGAGCAGGCACAGCGTGCCGAGCACGCTCCGTACGAGAGTGCGTTCGCTTCCCCCTCCGCGAGGAGCCCAGCGCAGGGCGATCGCGATCACCAGCAGCGTGAGGAGCGTGGCCCAGAGAAGCTGCCAGAAACCCTGACGGGCGTATTGGGAGTAGCTCAGGTCGGTTTCGGCCATCACCTTGTCGTATCCGCCGAGCAGCACGGTGAGCTGGATGGCGATGAAAACGGCGAACAGCAGATTCAGCACGATGAGCGGAAGTGCCCATTCCAGCCGTCCGCGAGCCTTCCCCGGACGAACGGTGACGCCGTCCCACCGCACCGGTGCGGCTGCGCTGTACGCGGCGGCGAGCGCACCGACCAGGCCGATCGCGAAGAGGAACAAACGCCAGGGGCTGTCGCCCACCGACACATCCGGAATCAGGTTGCCGAGCACATCGGCGAAGGCGGCATCGGCGCTTGCGAACAGTGCCCCGAACACGATGAGCAGGACGACCGCCACACCAGTGGTGCGGAATACGACTCCGAGCCGGCCCCGGGAGCCTGCCATCCGTTCGCGCACTCCTCGCCGGCCCCAGGCCAGGCCGTCGGCGATGGAGCTGAACAGGCCCAGTGAGCCGAGAAACACCCCGAGCCAGCTGCGACTGCCGTGCAGGGCGAGTGAGCCCAGTGCGACAGCTGATACGACGGCCAGGAAGGTGGGCCATCCGGCGTCCCGAAGGGCCGGGACAGCGAGGAGCGCAAGGCCGCCGACCGCCCAGACAGCTGTCCATGGACGGAGCCGGCGACCGGCCGCCTGTGCGGCGAAGTACGCCGAGAGCGCTGCGGGAACCGCGACGATCAGAAGGTTCGGGCCGAGGCCGTCACCCAACAGGACGGCGCTCAGTATCGCGGTGCCCAGGACGGAACAGAGTGTCGCGCTCCGGATGGCGGCGGGCTTGGCCGGGCGAAGTCGCGAGACCGCCGAGGCCTGGGGTCTGCCTTGCTGCCAGGGGTTGGGTGGGCGCTGTTGTCCATCCTGTTGCGCGTAGGCCGGCACCTTCGGCGGCTCGGCGGCTGCGCCGCGGGACTCCGGCATCGGAGCCTTCGACATCGCGGCCGTCCCGGACCTCCCGGCCCGCTCCGACAGCTCGGACCCCTCAGACCGCTCGGGTCCCTCGGGGACATCTTCCGGCCGAGGTGTTGCTGACGTGTGATCGGACATGGGACCCCTCCCCCACCGGGGTCTGCACGCACCGCCACTGGGCAGCGCGGGGCACCCCGGCGTCTCATTTCGGTGCGCGCCCGTCAGGATGATCACCGAGGGCGACGTGGCCGAAAGAGTAACTTCCCCTTACGGTTACCGGCCGTGCGAGAAAGGGCTGTGGCAGTACCGTGACAGTCGCGCGGTCCGATCGACGCACCGCATTGTCGGCGCCGCCGTCGTCGCCCTTCGCCCTACCGCGGGAGCCAGTCCGGCAGCTCCTCCGTCTGTGCCGACCAGTCGGCAGGCGGTGCGCCCGACTTGCCCGCCGCGACGATCCCGCCGACGATCGCACAGGTCGTGTCGACATCGCCGCCTGCTTGGGCCGTCACCCAGAAGGCCTGCTCGAAATCGCCGAGACTTCGCGCCGCCGACCAGAGGGCGAACGGAACGGTGTCATGTGCACTGGTGCGCCGGCCGTTGCCGAGGACCGCGGCGACCGTCCCGGCATCGCCGTAGTCGAGCATGTCGCGCGCCCGGCGCAGCCCGGCGCCGACCGCACTGCGCGGTACGAGCCCGATCACACCGTCGAGAAGTTCTGTCGGGGTGGGCGGTCCCGCGGGCGCCGCCGCCAGCGAGGCAGCGGCCGCAACGGCCATCGCGCCCACGACCGCCTCGCGATGCTGATGCGTGGGGTACGAGGAGATCTCGGCCTGGTGTGTGGCCTGCTCCGGGTCGTCCGCATACCAGGCACCGAGCGGCGCGATGCGCATCGCCGATCCGTTGCCCCAGGAGCCCTGTCCGTTGAACAGCGCGGACGCCAGCTCCCGCCAGTCGCCGCCTTCCCGCACCAGCCGGAGCAGCCGGTTCACGGCAGGGCCGTATCCGCGGTCGAAGTCGTGGTGGTCGGCGAAGGAACGGGCGAGCGCGTCCTGGTCGATTCGCTCGTGCCTCACCAGAACGGCCAGCACCGAGGAGGCCATCTCGGTGTCGTCCGTCCACTGCCAGGGGCCGGGTGGGAGTCCGCGCTGCTTCAGCAGCGGATAGTTGGCCGGCACAAAGAACTGGGAACCCAGGGCGTCTCCCACAGCCAGTCCACGCAGGCTGGCCAGGGCGCGTTCGAGACGTTGCTCGGAGGCAGAATCAGCGGTTGTCATCGCTCTTCCACTCTATCCGGTGATGCCGTACGGCTCAGGGGTGCGCCAGCGTTCGAACGGCCGGTCAAGGGTGTAGCGCCCGTCCTCTCCGAGTATCAGTGCCCTGGTCTCGCCGTTGCCCGGATTGGACAGCGATTCGAACTCGGCCACCGACCAGTGGAACCAGCGCATGCAGAACAAACGCATGGTCAGCCCGTGCGTGACCAGCAGAACATTCGGCGGGTGGTCAGGGGCTTCGAAGCTCCGGTACAGACTCTCCAGGAAGGCCCCGACCCTGTCGTACACATCGGCCCCGGACTCGCCTTGTGCAAAGCGGTAGAAGAAGTGCCCGTAAGCATCCCGGTACGCCTTCTGCAGTCTCACGTCTTCCCGGTCCTGCCAGTTCCCCCAGTCCTGCTCCCGCAGCCGCGGCTCCTCCCTCACCCGCACCCGCTCGAGGTCCAGCCCGAGGGACCGGAAGGTCTCGTGCGTGCGGCGGTAGGGCGAGACGTACACGCTGACCCGTTCGCCGTCGAACAGCTCGCGCAGCCGCACGCCCGTCTCCCTGGCCTGCCGCAGCCCTGTCGCGGTGAGCCTCAGCGCATGGTCCGGCTCACGCTCGTACACCGTGTCATCGGCGTTGCCCTCGGACTCCCCGTGCCGTACGAGGACAATGCGTTGCGGTCGTGCCATGTACCGACCCTAGATCGACTGCGGCTCATTCGAGCAGTTGTCCGGACTCCATCCGACGGATGTCGCCCGTGAAGCGGCGGCGCAGCGCCCTGTCATGGGAGACCACCACCAGCGCGCCCTGCCAGTAAGCCAGCGCTTCTTCCAGCTCCTGCACAAGTCCGAGGGCCAGGTGATTCGCGGGCTCGTCGAGCAGCAGCAGGTCCGCGGGCCTGGCCAGCAGTCGGGCGAGGGCGAGACGTCTGCGCTGCCCGGCGGACAGCGATCCTACCGACAGCTGGAGATCCCGAGACCGGAACAGTCCGTACGAGAGCAGCAGTTCTGCCTGCTCGTCGTCGGTGAGTGGCAGGCCCCGGCCGAATGTCGCGAGCACCCGCTCCGCGGGTCGGTGCGTAGGTGTCTCCTGCGCGAGGTAGCCGATTCCGCCCCGCCGGACCACGCGGCCCGCTTCCGGTTCGAGCACGCCCGCCATGACGCGGAGCAAAGTCGACTTCCCCGCTCCGTTGCCGCCGTGAATCAGCAGTCTGTCGCCCGCCGCCACGGAGAGCCGGTCGACTGCGAGCCGATCACCGACCCGTATACCCGTCAGGGACACCAGCTCCCCTTCGGTCGCACCTGCCGTGGGCCGAGCGGTGAAGCGCAGCGGGTCCGGGGGCCTGGGGACGGACTCCTCCCTCAGCCGCTCCAGGCGCTTGCGGGCATTGCGGATCCGCCCGGACACCGAGGCCTGAACCCGGCCCGCGGCCCGGTCGTACGCCATCTTGTTGTTGTCCTTGATGTCGCGGCCGGCCGCGACATCGTGAGCGGTGGTCGATGTGTACTCCTCCAGGTGCGCCGTCTCCTCGCACCACTGCGCATAGGACTGCTCCCAGCGTCGCCGTGCGGCGGCCTGTTCGGTCCGGAATCCCTCGTATCCACCGCCGTAGCGCACGACCGTCCGACGGTCGGAGTCGACCTCCAGCACCGCTGTGGTCACGCGCTCAAGGAAGATCCGGTCATGGGACACGGCGATCACCGTGCCGGGATGGGACAGCAATGCGCCCTCCAGCCAGTCGAGAGCGGCTCCGTCCAGATGATTGGTGGGTTCGTCGAGCAGCATCACCTCGGGGGACGCCGCGATCAGGCAGGCGATGCCGAGCCGCGCCTGCTCGCCGCCGGAGAGACTGCCGAGCCGCCTGGCCGGCCCGATGCGTGCCAGACCGAGGCCGTGCATCGCCTTGTCGACACGCGCGTCCGCTTCGTATCCCCCGCGTAGTTCGAACGCCGTGAGCAGGTCTCCGTAGGCGGCGAGAGCGGCGCGGCCGGCCGTACCGAGTTCCGCTTCGGCCTCTCGCAACTTCTGCTCCATGGTCCGCAGTTCCGCAAGGGCATCGTCGATCACGTCCTGGACTGTGCTGTCCGGCGGCAGCCTTGGCGTCTGCGCCAGCAGCCCCGTCCCGCCGTCGGCCGCCGTGCACACCTCACCGGAATCCGGCCGTTCCAAGCCGGCGAGCAGGCCAAGCAGAGTCGTCTTCCCCGCGCCGTTCTCCCCCACGATGCCGATCCGCTCACCTGGGCGCACGGTCAGTGAGACATCGTCGAGCAGCAGCCTTTCACCGCGGGTCACGGTGACATCGCGCAGTGAAATCTGTGTGGGCACGGGCACCTCCGAACTCGGACAGCCAACAGGCAGCGGAAACAACACCGACCAGCAGGGAACTGCCGAGAACAGCCCCGAGCCGCCCAGCGACTGTACATAAACGCAATCGCTGTCGCATTAAGCATGAGTGTGGCACACTGGAACGCACTAACGCAACAGGAGTAGCAATTGACTGGACGAAAAGCAGCCCCGGAGACCGCCGTTCCGGCAGCCCCGCTCGCCCCCGGTACCCGTCGCCCCGGAGGTCGCACCGCTCGCACCCGCGCGGCGGTCCGGGATGCCGTCCTCACCGGGCTCGTCGAACATGGCTACCCGGGCCTCTCCGTCGAATACATCGCTGAGCATTCCGGCATCCACAAGACGACCCTCTACCGCCGCTGGGGAAACCTCGAAGGACTGGTCGTGGATGCCCTGGACCTGGCCGGCGAGAACAGCTGGACACCGCCCGACACCGAAACCCTGGCGGGAGATCTTCGCGCCCTGGCGCACACGACAGCCGCCGCCTTCACCGACCCCGCCGCAGCGGCCGCGCCGACCGCGTTCATCGCCGCGGCCTTCCAGTCCCGGCGCGCCGCCGAGGCGCTGAGCGGCTTCTATGCTGAGCGGTTCACCCGCTGCGAGGCCATCGTCGCGCGGGCTGTCGCGCGCGACGAACTGGACCGGCGCACGGACGCAGGAGCGCTGGTCAGGGCAGTGACCTCACCCTTGTTCTTCAGGCTGTTCATCACCCGTGAACCCATCGACGAGAGGCTGGCCGACCAAGCCGCGGACGCGGCGCTGGCAGCTGCCCGAGCGGGCGTCTTCAACACCCCGCCCACCTCGGCCGAACCCGCCTGATCAGCGGCCGAATCGCCCACGTGCACAACCTCGACCGCACCGGTCATCCGATCGAACCCGGCTCGGCCGATCGCCCGCCCCGCCCGGCCGCCCCGCACCATCCGTACGGCCGATCACACCGTCCAGGACGGCTCGAGCTGCACCACGTCTCCCGCCACGGCCGCCACATCGTCCTCGGTCTGCGCCCGTTGCGTCAGCCGCTCGATGCTCCCCGCCCGGTACTTGCCACGCTCGGCGCTCGACTGCCACATGGACAACACAAGGAACTCGTGCCCCGGCGCCTCCCCGAACACACCCCGCAGCATCCCCGGAGATCCGGCCATCGCCGGGTTCCACACCCTCTCCTGCATCAATGCGAAATGCTCGACCCGGTCCTCGTGCACCTTGCTGTGCGCCACCCTGACGACATCCGCATCGGTGAAGCGCGGCTCGAAGCCGGTCTTCACATCGAAGCGGTACTCGAACAGCTTGACCTGGATGCTGCTGTACGTGCCGGACTGCTCGGCGGCCAGCCGGTCGTGGGCACGCGCCATGAACGAGTCGTAGAAGACGCGGTTCTCCCAGAAGGCGAAGACATGCGCCACTTCAGGACGCCCTCGGCTCCACCCGCCGCCCTGTCCCCTGAATCCCGGCTCACCCAGCAGCCCCGCCCACTTTCGCTGTCCCCGTTCAAAACCTCGACGGTCCACCACGGTGCAACGAATCCACTTGACCAGCACCGCGCCATCGTACGGTGCCGAACATGGCGCGGGTCACGCTCTGATGGAGTACACCCGAACCAATCGCCGTGAAACGCAGAATGATCTCCATGGCCTCGCTGCACACCAACCCCCTGTTCTCCCGACTCGAATCCGCGCAACGCATCCTCGTTGCGGGGGCCGGAGGCGGGTTCGACATCTATGCGGGACTCCCCATCGCGCTCTCCCTGATCCACCAGGGCAAGCAGGTCCAACTCGCCAATCTGTCTTTCAGCGCTCTCGAAGGACTGCCCCTCGATGCCTGGCTCGCGCCGGACGTCGCCGTCATCACCCCCGAAACAGCCCTCCATCAGGCCTACTTCCCGGAACGCACTCTCGCCCAGTGGCTCGCCCTGCACGGCTACCCGAGCAATGTGCATGCCTTCTCCCGAGTGGGCGTGCAACCGCTGCGAGCCGCCTACCGGGCGTTGATCGAGAAGTACGACATCGATGCGGTCGTCCTGGTCGACGGCGGTACGGACATCCTGATGCACGGCGACGAATCCGGCCTCGGCACTCCGGAGGAGGACCTCGCCAGCGTCGCCGCGCTCGCCCCGATCGACGTACCGGAACGCCTGGTTGTGTCCATCGGCTTCGGCGTCGACGCGTATCACGGGGTGAGTCACGGCCTCGTGCTGGAGAACATCGCCGCTCTCGAACGCGACGGTTCATGCCTCGGCGCGTTCTCCGTATCCCGTAATACTCGAGAAGGCGCCCTCTTCGTCGACGCGGTGGCGCACGCGCACCACCACACCCCCGATCACCCCAGCATCGTCAACGGGTCGATTGCCGCAGCCGCCCAAGGAGCCTTCGGGGACGTGCAGTTCACCTCGCGCACCCGTGGCAGCGAACTGTTCATCAACCCTCTGATGACGCTCTGCTTCGCCTTCGAACTGGACGGAGTGGCCCGCAACTGCCTCTATCTCGACCGCATCGAGCACACCCATCTCATCCGTCAGGTCAGCAGCGCCATCGAGGCCTTCCGCGAGGAGGTCCGGCAGCGACCGCCTCGCCGTATTCCACACTGAACCAGCGAACCGGCGAACGCCGAACCGTCGATCGATACAGTGGCCCGATTCCGTCGTCGCCGGCCAAGCCGGTTGGATCCACGGTCCGTTACGGACATGATCGAGTGGTGAACGGCCCGACGACCCAGCGGCGAACCAAGGAGGGAAGTCCGATGAGCACGCCCAACAAGGACATCAAGAAGGTCGAAGTCAGGCTCAAATGGGATCCCAGTCCTCCGGGTGCCCCGGCCCATGACCTCGACATCATCGCGGCGACCTACCTCGCGGATGCGCCGTATGGCAGTCCCGCGTATCTCGTGCACTTCGACAGCCGCTCGCCGGACGGCACCATCACCCTCAACCGCGACAGCAGGACCGGCCAGGGATTCGGTTTCGACGAGGTGATGACGCTGGAACTGGGCCGGTTGTCGACCGCCTACACCCGGGTCGTCGTCGGAGTCGCCATTCAGCAGCGCGACGGCCACAGGACATTCGCCGAGATAGCGAATACCGGTGTACAGGTCCGGGAGGGCTACACGAATCTGGCGGAGGACGATTTCTCCGCGATCGGCGCCGCCACCGCGGCAACCGTCGCAGAGTTCGTCCGCAGCGCCTCCGGTGTCTGGGAGTTCCACGCTACGGTCCGGGGCTTCGACGGCGACCCCGATTCGTTCGCCGGAATGATGGGAAGCCGTAAGCCCGGAGCCTGACGCCTCGCGGGACACGGTCCGCACGGCATCCGGCCGAACGGTCCCGGTCCTGGCAACTGCGGCACGACGAAGGGGACCGATCGTTGGTCGGTCCCCTTCGTACGAGCCGCTGATCAGCTAGCCGCGCCCACTACGTCGGCGCGCGTGCTGGATCGGCCGGGGTGCCCCACGCGATGGCGCCCGGCGTACTGGTGGAGATCGCTTATCACCGGCGTGCGTTATTCCCCGTGTTCAGACTCGCCGCCGCCGCGGCCAGGGGTAGCCGGCCCGGCTTGCGAACTCTGGCCACCCACCGCAGACTTCGGCAGCCTGCCGTGGGTCGCCCGCCACGAGTTGCTCGGCAAGTTTCTCGGCCCGCCCGCAGGATCGTCGATGGAGACGGCTAGGCACGGAATCGGGTTGTCTCGCAATCAGCCGCGTTCGAAGCAGTGCGAGTTGCCGATGACGGAGAAGCCGCGGCGCTCGTACCAGTGGCGCGGCCAGTCCGCCGCATCGGCGGTCAGGAACCGGGTACCGCAGTCCTCGTCGGCGGCCAGGCGCAGGGCGGTGGTCAGGACGGCGTCGGCGTAACCGCGCCTGAGGTGGGCCTCGGAGGTGATCAGGTCCTCGATCTGGGCTGTGCCGGTTGCCGGGTCCAGATAGAGGTCGGCCCATGAGGCGACCTCGCCCTCCTCCGTGCGGGCACCGAGGAAGTGAACGACGTCGGCCCCGCGGCGGCGAGCCTCGCGTCGGTCCACGAGGTGGCGTATGACCTCGTCGTCGGCATCCGGAAGGAAGCCCCGCCATCGCCGGGTGAGTGGAGTACGTATCGCGTCGAGGTCCATCTCCTCCGCAGGTCTGCCGGCCGGCACCGGGCCTGCGTGCAGCATGACCAGATAGGTGGAGTGGGTGTATCCGGCCCGGATCAGCGGCTCTGCGCACGCCCTTCCGACTTCGTCGTCAAGGACGGAGATCATTCGGTGTGGCAGATGCCCCAGTGCCTCCTCCGCGATGGCGGGCAGCGCCTCGGAATCGACAGCCGTGTCGATAATGACCTGGTTGTTCGCGCGGGAATGGGCGAAGGCGTCGTCATATACAGCGAACCCGCCAGGGAGGTCGACGATGTGCGCGGCCTGGCGGCGGGCGAAGGTGGACAGGAAGGCGTTGACCCGCTGAAGTTCTGAGCTCGGCATGGAGGGAGCCTATGCAGCCGTGAACCATGGCCGCCTTCGAATTACCCCCACGGGGGGGACACTTCCCAGGGGCCCCAGGCCACTTCGCCTTCGGGATCCGCATAGGGGTCGAGCTGCTGTCACCCGTCGTCGGAACGTGCCGCGAGGAAGGTGAACCAGCCCCGCTTTCCGAGTCTGCCCCAGAGGACTGCGGTGGTTATGCGGACGCCGGGCAGCTCGGCGACCACCGGGGCGGGGAGATCAGCGGCCAACGAGCACAAGGCACTGTTGCGCGCCGGTCGGACGCGGATTCCGAAGGCGTTCAGCTGGTTGGTGAGGCAGCCGTAGTCCATGCGCGATCCGGGGCGAAGGCCGAGGAACAGCAGCTCACCACCCGATTCGTGGTCCCGGATGACGGGGCGGCGGCCGAACGGCTCAGCCTCGGCGAGCCACTGGACAAGTCCCGCCGAGGCGGAGGCGGCAACAGCACAGGGTGGCGGTCGAGCGTGAGGTACGTGTCCCCGCCGCGTGTCATGACAAGGGAACGGGTGAGCATGACAATGTGCTGTGGCCGTTGGCCGTACAGCAGGACGAGAGAGCCAGCGGCTCGCCGGTGCAGCGGAATGGCCTCTTCGGTGAGGCAGCGCCTGAGCAGTCGCCACCGTTCCTGGCCATCGAGGATGTCACCGGGGTCCTCCTGGCTGCCGAGCCACGGAACGTGGAGTTTCGGGGCGAGGCGGCGGCTATCGGCCCAGTGCAGGAAGTCGGGGCGGCGAAGCTGGACGGTAGTACCGGCGTCCGGCCAGGCATCCATATGCGCCAGTGTGATCGTGACCAGGCTCAACTGCTGTTCGTCGAGCCGGTTCAGGAACCTGACGGTGATGAGGATACGGGAGCGGGCGGACTTGCGGACGCTCGGCGCGGAAGCCCGCCCTTTGCTGCGGCCACGGGCCCGACGCGGCACCGGCCAGGACGCGTAAGGACGGATCAGCCTGGCGATGGGAGGCGGCTCTGACGCTCGGTGACCCACATCACCGGAAACTTCCCCGGGCTGAAGACGGGCCGGACCTCATCGAGCCACTGCTCCAGCACGGAAACGATCCAGTCCGTTTCCGGAACGGTGAGCACGGCCCGCCGGGGCGGACTGCCCTTGGACGACCTGCCCCGCCGGACGTAGAAGACGCCGCACCGGCCGTACTGCCGGGCCTACGGATTGTCTTCGCATTCGCGCGGCCACGCATACCGGGCGTCGGTGATGTACTCCATGAACAGCCGTAGGGCGTTCTGGCAGCCCCGGGCGGTCGAGACCACGAGTCGAGACCACGATGGGCCGCTGTCCCGACCGCAGGTGGTCGATGAACGCCTCGACCTCTGCGGCCTGCCACTGCCACGGGTACTCGTGGGTGAAAACCGCGAAGCACCATACGGGATCGATACGGGACTGGATCGTCCGCGCCTTCAGGAACCGGGTCCGCTGCTGCATGGCCCAGCCGTCCGACATCGCCTCGAACACGTCTGGAACCGCATCGAGATGCACGACCCCAGAGGCCGCACCAAGGACGCTGAAACTGGTGGATCAGCTGCTCTCGTCACGATGCATTGAACGCAACATCGATGCATCGCTTACGCGACGCCCCTTGTCTCCGCGGGTCCAAGACGCAGGAGAGGGTGCCGACCGATGGTCGGCACCCTCTCTCAAGTGCAGCACAGCGCCCTCAGCGGCGGATGCTCAATGTTGCATCAGCCGCAATTCCGCTCATTTTCAGCTGCAACCGCTGGTCGAACCGCAGCCCTCGCAGATGTAGCAGGATCCGGCGCGCTGCATCTTCGTACCGCAGGAGAAGCAGAGCGGTGCGTCCGCGCTGATGCCCAGCTGCATCTCGACGAGCTCCGCCGAGGTGTGCGCCGTCTTCGGCGCCGGCTTCTCGGCCTCCTGCACAGGGGCCACCGCCTTCAGGGGCTCCGTCCGCACCGGGGCGGACTGGGCCAGGCCTTCGACGTCCAGTTCGTCGTCCTCCAGGGAGGGCTCGTACGAACCGGTGTCGAGGTGGCGCTGACGCTCCTCGGCCGAGTGGATGCCGAGTGCCGAGCGGGTCTCGAAGGGCAGGAAGTCCAGCGCGAGGCGGCGGAAGATGTAGTCGACGATCGACTGCGCCATCCGCACGTCCGGGTCGTCCGTCATGCCGGCCGGCTCGAAGCGCATGTTGGTGAACTTCGAGACGTACGTCTCCAGCGGGACGCCGTACTGCAGACCGACCGAGACGGCGATGGAGAAGGCGTCCATCATGCCCGCGAGGGTGGAACCCTGCTTGGACATCTTCAGGAAGACCTCGCCGAGACCGTCGTCCGGGTAGGAATTGGCAGTCATGTAGCCCTCGGCGCCGCCCACCGTGAAGGAGGTGGTGATGCCGGGACGGCCCTTGGGGAGGCGCTTGCGGACCGGGCGGTACTCGACAACCTTCTCGACCGCGCTGCGGATGGTCTCCTCGGCCTTGGTCGTGACCTCGGCCTTCTCCTTCTCCTTGGTCTTCGCAGAGAGTGGCTGGCCGACCTTGCAGTTGTCGCGGTAGATCGCGAGCGCCTTGACGCCCATCTTCCACGCCTCGAAGTAGACCTCTTCGACGTCCTCGACGGTGGCCGTCTCCGGCAGGTTGACCGTCTTGGAGAGCGCGCCGGAGATCCACGGCTGGATAGCGGCCATCATGCGCACGTGGCCCATCGCGGAGATGGAACGCTCGCCCATCGCGCAGTCGAAGACCTCGTAGTGCTCGGTCTTGAGACCGGGGGCGTCGATCACATTGCCGTGCTCGGCGACGTGGGCGACGATCGCCTCGATCTGCTCCTCCTGGTAGCCCAGGCGGCGCAGGGCCTGCGGGACGGTTCCGTTGACGATCTGCATCGAGCCGCCGCCGACGAGCTTCTTGAACTTGACCAGGGCGAGGTCGGGCTCGAGGCCGGTGGTGTCGCAGGACATCGCGAGACCGATGGTGCCGGTGGGTGCGATGACCGAGGCCTGCGCGTTGCGGAAACCGTTCTTCGCGCCGAGGCGGACGACGTCCTGCCAGGCCTCCGTCGCGGCGGCCCAGATCGAGTTGTCCAGGTCGTCCATGTGGACGGCCACGGCGTTGGCATCGGCGTGCTGCTTCATGACGCGCTGGTGCGGCTCGGCGTTGCGGGCGTAGCCCTCGTACGGACCGACGACCGCCGCGAGCTCCGCGGAGCGCTTGTACGAGGTGCCGGTCATCAGCGAGGTGATGGCACCGGCGAGAGCGCGGCCGCCGTCGCTGTCGTACGCGTGGCCGGTCGCCATCAGCAGGGCGCCGAGGTTGGCGTAACCGATGCCCAGCTGACGGAAGGCGCGGGTGTTCTCACCGATCTTCTGCGTCGGGAAGTCGGCGAAGCAGATGGAGATGTCCATCGCGGTGATGACCAGCTCGACGACCTTGGCGAAGCGCTCGGACTCGAAGGACTGGCTGCCCTTGCCGTCGTCCTTGAGGAACTTCATCAGGTTCAGCGAGGCCAGGTTGCACGAGGTGTTGTCCAGGTGCATGTACTCGCTGCACGGGTTCGAGCCATTGATCCGGCCGGACTCCGGGCAGGTGTGCCACTGATTGATCGTGTCGTCGTACTGGATGCCCGGGTCGGCGCAGGCCCAGGCGGCCTCGGCCATCTTGCGGAAGAGGGACTTCGCCTCGACCTCTTCGATGACGTCACCGGTCATCCGGGCACGCAGCCCGAACTTGCCGCCGGACTCGACGGCCTTCATGAACTCGTCGTTCACCCGGACCGAGTTGTTGGCGTTCTGGTACTGGACGGACGTGATGTCGTCGCCGCCCAGGTCCATGTCGAAGCCAGCGTCGCGCAGGGCGCGGATCTTCTCTTCTTCCTTCACCTTGGTCTCGATGAAGTTCTCGATGTCGGGGTGGTCGACATCGAGAATGACCATCTTGGCCGCGCGTCGGGTGGCGCCACCGGACTTGATCGTTCCGGCGGAGGCGTCGGCACCGCGCATGAAGGAGACCGGTCCGGAGGCGTTGCCGCCGGAGGACAGCAGCTCCTTGGAGGAGCGGATACGGGAGAGGTTCAGGCCGGCGCCGGAGCCGCCCTTGAAGATCATGCCCTCTTCCTTGTACCAGTCGAGGATCGACTCCATGGAGTCGTCGACGGCCAGGATGAAGCAGGCCGAGACCTGCTGCGGCTGGGGCGTACCGACGTTGAACCAGACCGGCGAGTTGAAACTGAAGACCTGGTGCAGGAGGGCGTACGCCAGCTCGTGCTCGAAGATCTCGGCGTCCGCGGGAGAGGCGAAGTAGCCGTGTTCCTCGCCGGCCTTGCGGTACGTCTTCACGATCCGGTCGATGAGCTGTCGCAGACCGGTCTCGCGCTGCGGGGTGCCGACGGCCCCGCGGAAGTACTTGCTGGTGACGATGTTGACCGCGTTCACCGACCAGAAGTCGGGGAACTCGACGCCACGCTGTTCGAAGTTGATCGAACCGTCGCGCCAGTTGGTCATGACGACGTCACGGCGCGCCCACGTCACCTCGTCGTACGGATGCACGCCGGGGGTGGTGTGGATGCGCTCGATACGCAGACCCTTGCTCGACTTGGATCCCTTGGCTCGGGAACCTCGTGCCGGGCCGCTCGCCGTCTCTGTCATGCCGCCTCCCATATGTGGGCAAAAACGCCCTGAAGTGCCCAGAACTTCCCGGGACACAGTCTGTCTCTGATGCTTCGTGTGCCGCGCACAGCACACGGAGCAGGTCTATACAGCCGCCTGCCGCCGATCCACGGACCCGTGTCGATCGGCCGGTGTCGTTCAGTCGACGGCGACGGCGGGCACGGGGACCTCAAGGGTCTCGCCGGTCCCGCGTTCCGCCACGGGAGGCCGCCGCTCGCGGAGCTCCGCGATGGCGGCCTCGAAGTCCTCAAGTGTGTCGAACGCCCGGTACACGGACGCGAAACGCAGGTACGCGACGAGGTCGAGTTCCTGCAGGGGGCCGAGGATGGCCAGACCCACGTCATGGGTGGTCAGCTCGGCGCTGCCGGTGGCACGCACCGCCTCCTCGACCCGCTGGCCGAGCTTGGCGAGGGCGTCCTCGGTGACCGGCCGCCCCTGGCATGCCTTGCGCACGCCGGAGATGACCTTGGTACGACTGAAGGGTTCGGTCACACCACTGCGCTTGACCACCATCAGCGAGCAGGTCTCCACCGTCGTGAAACGGCGGGAGCAGTCGGGGCACTGACGGCGACGGCGGATCGACGTGCCGTCATCGGTGGTTCGACTGTCGACGACCCGGCTGTCGGGGTGCCTGCAGAAGGGGCAGTGCATGGCTCCCAACCCTCCTTCACAGCACGACTGAATAGCCTCTTCGAGGCCCGTCAGGGCCCCTCGAAGCAGTCTCAAGCATAGGCGATGGCCGCACTCCCGGCGGACCGGGGACCACAACTTCTGGGCGGCTGGAGCAATCCAACCACTAGATCTTGGGTTTGGTCGCGCATTCGGCCCTAGCGCGTGTCGCGCTTCGCGGGTGGCCAGCAGGCAGCGTACGGCCGAGCACGAGGTTACGGGAACCGCGCGGCTGCCAGGATTGCGGGGCCCCGCCTGTCGGACCCCGACAACGCCCCCGCCGGAACCGGACCACAGCCTCCTCGGCCCCGAACGACGACCGGAAGGCGACCCCGCGTGGCGACGCCGCACCGGCGGACGCTAGCGTAATGACCTGAATCGCCGCCCGGGCCGACGGCCCGGGCCAAACGGTCGGCCCGACCGGCCGCCGCGAACGGGGCCCTGGCCGCGTCGGCGTCGCGCATACACCCAGCAGTGAACACACGACAGACTTTTATTAGTTTTTCACTCGAACGTGTGTTTGGCGCAACCTTTCGAAAGCTACTACCGTTGTCCAGCTAGGGAGACCATTCGAGAGGGGCCGACGTGACCACCACCGCAGACAGTGCCACCATCACTGCCCAGGACCGCTCCCAGAGCCGACTCGAGCCGGTGCATGCCATGAATGACTCAGTCACGAACACGGAGGGACCGGAACCCGTGCGCCCAGCGCGCTCGCTGCCCGGCCGACCTCCAGGAATCCGGGCGGACAGCTCGGGGCTCACGGACCGGCAGCGGCGCGTGATCGAGGTGATCCGGGATTCCGTGCAGCGGCGCGGGTACCCGCCCTCGATGCGGGAGATCGGTCAGGCGGTGGGCCTGTCCAGCACGTCCTCCGTCGCCCATCAGCTGATGGCCCTGGAGCGCAAGGGCTTCCTCCGTCGCGACCCCCATCGCCCGCGGGCGTACGAGGTCCGTGGTTCGGACCAGCCCAGCTCGCAGCCCACCGATACGACCGGGAAGCCCGCGGCTTCGTATGTGCCGCTCGTCGGCCGGATCGCAGCGGGTGGCCCGATCCTCGCCGAGGAATCGGTCGAGGACGTCTTCCCGCTGCCCCGCCAGCTGGTCGGTGACGGTGAGCTGTTCGTCCTCAAGGTCGTCGGTGACTCGATGATCGAGGCGGCGATCTGCGACGGCGACTGGGTCACCGTGCGCCGGCAGCCCGTCGCGGAGAACGGCGACATCGTGGCAGCCATGCTGGACGGCGAGGCCACGGTCAAGCGCTTCAAGCGGGAGGACGGCCACGTGTGGCTGCTCCCCCACAACTCCGCGTACCAGCCGATCCCTGGCGACGAGGCGACGATCCTCGGCAAGGTGGTGGCGGTGTTGCGGCGGGTGTGAAGGCTCGCCGACTCCGACCGGGCCCCGGGATCCACTGCGCCGATCCCGGGGCCTGCCTGTGCCACCGTCCGCCCCGGGCCCACGGACACCGGGCCCCGGGGCGGACGGGCTACTGGCCGTTGGCCTTGGCCGCCGCGTCGATGGCCGCGAGTGAGCGGCGCGCCTGGCTACGGTCGGTGGTGTACCAGAAGTCGGGCAGCGAGGCACGCAGGTAGCTGCCGTACCGGGCGTTGGCCAGCCGCGGATCGAGCACCGCGACGACGCCCTTGTCGCCCGTGGCCCGTACCAGTCGGCCGGCGCCCTGAGCCATCAGTAGCGCGGCGTGCGTCGCCGCGACAGCCATGAACCCATTGCCGCCGGCCCCCTCGACCGCCTTCTGGCGCGCGCTCATCAGCGGGTCGTCGGGGCGTGGGAACGGGATCCGGTCCATCACCACCAGCTGGCAGCTGGCCCCGGGCACATCGACGCCCTGCCAGAGCGACAGCGTGCCGAAGAGGCAGGTCTCGGGATCGGCCGCGAAGTTCTTGATCAGCTCTCCGAGGGTCTCCTCGCCCTGCAGCAGGATCGGCTTGTCGAGTCGGCCGCGCAGTTCCTCGGCGGCGGCCTGGGCCGCCCGCATGGACGAGAACAGCCCGAGGGTACGCCCGCCCGCCGCTTCCACCAGTTCGGCGAGCTCATCCAGCATGTCGGTGCGGGAACCCTCGCGACCGGGCGTGGCCAGATGCCTGGCGACGTACAGGATGCCCTGCTTCGGGTAGTCGAACGGCGACCCTACGTCGAGCCCCTTCCACTGCGGAATGTCGTCGCCCACGGTGCCTTCGGGAGCGAGTCCGAGCGACGCCCCCACTCCGTTGAAATCCCCGCCGAGCTTGAGCGTGGCCGAGGTGAGGACGACGGACCGTTCGGCGAAGAGCTTCTCGCGCAGCAGTCCGGAGACGGAGAGCGGGGCGACCCGCACGGAGGCGCCGAAACGGTCGTGACGCTCGTACCAGACGACGTCGTACTCCGAGCCCTGGGTGATGCGCTCGGCGACGCCGTGAATCGTCTCCACCGAAGCCAAAGCCTGCTTACGGACGGCGTCCTCGTCCTGGACGGACTTGTCGCGGGTGGCGCCGATGGCCGAGATCACCGTACGCGCGGCGTCGCGGAGCGCCAGCAGTGCGTAGCCGAGGTCCTCTGGGACCTCCTCCAGACGGCCGGGCAGCGCCAGCTCCATCACCCGCTCGAAGCCCTCCGACGCGGTCTGCAGGGCGTCGGCGGCTTTCTCGTTGACCAGCTTCGCCGCTCGGCGCACGGCACGGTTGACCTGGCCGGGGGTGAGCTCGCCGGTGGCGACTCCGGTGACCCTGGAGACCAGCTCATGCGCCTCGTCGACGATCAGTACCTCGTGCTGCGGGAGCACCGGAGCGCCCTCGATGGCGTCGATGGCAAGGAGGGCGTGATTGGTGACGACGACGTCGGCGAGCTTGGCACGCTCACGGGCCAGCTCCGCGAAGCACTCCGCGCCGTACGCGCACTTGCTTGCGCCCAGGCATTCGCGGGAGGAGACCGAGATCTGCGCCCAGGCACGGTCGGAGACGCCCGGGGTGAGGTCGTCACGATCGCCGCTCTCGGTCTCGCCCGACCAGTCCCGCAGGCGGACGAGATCCTGACCGAGCTTGCTCGATGGCGCCGCAGCCTCGAACTGGTCGAAGAGCCCCTCCTCCTCGTCCTGCGGCACACCTTCATGGAGCCGGTGAAGGCAGAGGTAGTTCGACCGGCCCTTGAGCATGGCGAACTGGGGGCGCCTGCGCAGCAGCGGATGCAGGGCGTCGACCGTACGCGGAAGGTCGCGCTCCACGAGCTGGCGTTGCAGCGCCAGGGTCGCCGTGGCCACCACGACGCGCTCCCCGTGCGCCAGCGCGGGCACCAGGTAGCCGAGGGACTTGCCCGTGCCGGTACCGGCCTGGACGAGCAGATGGGCGTTGTCGTCGACGGCCTCGGCAACAGCCGCGGCCATGGCGGCCTGGCCAGGCCGTTCCGTACCGCCGACGGCGGTCACGGCGGCGTGCAGGAGCTCGGGGAGGGATGGCTTCGTCATAGCCCGACCACCCTACGGGGCACCACTGACAACGGCGATCACTCCCGGACTCGGACGGAGGGGTGGAGCGGATTCGGAACAGTCCCGTGGATCGCCGCGTGCGGACGCCGGGGGCGATCCCGGTATCCGTCCACATGCAGACGGTTGCGGTTCAGACAGAGACGTTCGATGCGGGGCGTCAGCATGTCGAACAACTCGAACCTCTCCTTGAGCTCGGGAAAACGGGCGTGATGCCGCAGGATCTCGGCCCGCACGAGTGACCAGAAATCGGCCTCCGGAACTCCGAGCTGTTCCTCGCACAGCGGGGAGAGGAACCGGAAGACACCGATGAACAGTCCGGCGTGAATGAACTGGGTGAGGAAGGAGGGCTCCTCCGTGAGGAGGATGTCGCGTACGTCCTGCGGCATCGACTCGTGCTCCGGCAGCGGCTGGGAGCTGATGTTCACATCGTCCACGAAGTCCTTGATCGCCAGGCGCACCGGTACGTCCTGTTCGTCGAAGACGACGATGGCGTTCTCGCCGTGCGGGGAGAACACGGTGCCGTAGCGGTAGAGGAAGCGCAGCAGCGGCGGGAGCAGCGCCCCGAAGAGCCGGGTCAGCCAGGCGGTGGGGGTCAGTCCCGAGCGGGCGACGAGCTCGGCCGTGAAGGCGCGGCCCTGGGGATCGGTGTGGAGCAGCGAGGCGAGCGTCCGGGCCCGCTCGCCCGGCGCGAGCCGGGGCTGGAGGGGCTCTCGCCAGATCGCGCCGAGGATCTCCTTGAACTGGTACGGCGTCTCGGGGAGGTGGTCGTAGAGCGGATGCTCGACGGTCACGGAGGCGACCTCGCCGAGCAGGATGACGCCGCAGGTGTCGCGCAGAAAGGTGTCCCGGTCGCGCAGGCCCTGGACCCAGGTGGTGACTGCGGGGGCCGCGAGGGTGCGTTCGGTCGGAAGGCCTCGCCAGACCAGCGTGTTGAGGATCGACAGGGGCAGTTTGACGGTGTGCCGGTCGGGGCGGGTCGCATTGGCGAAGGTGCGGATGGACTGCTGCGGAAGCCGGAGGTCCGCGTCGGCGTGGAGCGGGACGATGTCGCCTGCGGCAATGGCCGGGGCGAAGACCGGAACGATCCATTCATCCCATTGCCAGGGGTGCACGGGAAGACAGAGGTAGCCGTCGGGGTCGAGGTCGCGGGTGCGGAGCACGGCGGCGAAGGAGTCGCGGACCGACGGGTCGAGTTCCTGTGCGTACAACTGCTCGGGAGCCGCCAGGCCGGGCACTCCGCGGTAGGCGGCGATCCGGGTGGAAACAGCGATCCACGGCAGCCGGACCGGCCTGCGGGCCTCGGGCGTGTAGCGGGCGGCGTCGGTGGCGGAGAAGCCGAGGCGCCCTTTATTGGCCACGAGCCAAGGGTGGCCCGTCTGGTGCCCTTCCAGCTCGGCGTAGTCGAGGTCGGCCAGCCGGGCGGCGGAGAGCGCGGTGTGGTCGATCCGGGCGTCGGCGGCGAGGGTGGTGGTGATCTCGCGGATGAGGTGGCCGAGGGTGGCGCCGTCGATCCCGAGGAGGTGGCGAGCGCGGGCGAGGAACTGCAGCGGATCTCGGAAGGGGACGGCGTCGGCGTTCCGGTCCTGCCGCGGACCGCGGACGGGGACGGGCACGGCGTTCCGGTCCTGCAGCGGATCGGCGGGCGCGCCGCGGCCGCTGTCGCGCGTCGATTCTGTGGGTGCCTCCCGGTCGCTGTAGCGCGGCCGTGCTGCCGGCGCGTCCCGGTCGCTCGCGCCTGTCGCTCCGGCCGGTGCCTCCCGGGCGCCCCAGGACGTCTCCAGGATCGACTCGGGGGCGATGTGCCAACCGCCGTACACACCCCGCCGGGCTCTGAAACTCAGCGTTCCACCGTCGTCGAGCGTGAGGATGTACGTATCGCCGCCGCCGACCTGCCCGAGTGGCTCGATGACTTCCTCGTAGGCGAATTGACCGAGCATCTTCGCGAGCAGTCGGGCGGCGGCTCCGTCCCAGACCGTCCGGTTCAGTTCTGGCGTGCTGGGCAGCGCTTCGGACTCCGCTGAATCATGGCTCGCAGGATATTTCGGCACGGGGACTCCTCCGGGTGGAACCGATGGGGTTCGAGCGGTGTACGCGTTGCAGCGGTTCGTTCAGTGCGTTCAGTTCGTTCACAGCTGGGCACGGTGGGTTCGGTCGCGGACCATCAGGGCAGCTCGTTTGTCGGGGAGTTCGACTTCCGCGAAGAAGCGGAAGCCGGCACTCAGGAAGGCGGAGACGGAGGGGGTGTTTCGCAGATCGGGCTCCGCGACAACCCGCGCGCACAGGGGGCGGTTGTCGAGTACGAGGTCGGCGACGGCCCGGAGCAGGGTCGTACCGACGCCGCGTCCACGGTCGTTCACGCCACCGATGAGAAGGTGGATTCCGGTGTCGTGCGGGCGAGCGGGGTAGTGGCGCGCCAGCGGATCGAGATCCGCGCGATAGATCTCCCAATAGCTCATGGGGATGCCGGCCAGCACGCCGAGGCACGGGACGCTGCGTCCGTCACCGTCGAACTGAGAACGCAGATGAGCGGCTGTGACGGCTTCGGACCCGGCGAGCTCCCAGAACGCGGCAACCGCCGGGTCGTTCATCCAGCGGCTGATCACGGCGAGGTCGCGTTCCAGCCGCACGGGGACGAGTTGGAACACACCGGCCGGGGTGGCCACCGGTCCCCAGTCGGCCGGGTGGTCGAGCAGAGCGGAGGAGGCCGTCCTGTTCACGGTCGGCTGCGTGCCCGCGGCCGGGCCCGCGTCATCCGGTGCGGATGACGCGGGCCCGTTCAGCGGCAGCGGCTGTGCGGCGGTGGCCGGTGCGTCCTCCCCGAACACGGCGAGGAGTTCTTCGGAGAGCGGCAGATCCAGGGTGTCCTCGGCGCCCGTGTCGGTCTGTGGGGCAGGTCCGGGACCGGCGTCGGTGTGCGCATCGGCGGGAGCCACGGTGTTGCTCTCCTCTCGGCGGTTCAGGCGGCGTTCATGGTCCTTCAGACATACAGGGGGTTGGCAATGGTGACGTACACGGACTGGGTGTCGACAGGCCCGACGAGTTCGTCGAGGCCGTGCAGCCGGGTCAGCAGGTTGGCCTTGCACCGCAGTTGGGGGTTGTCCAGCAGATGTGCGGGCAGCGGAGAGCCAAGGTCGGTGGCCGAGCCGAGGAACCGGCGGAACGCGGCGATGAGCACGTGTTCGTCGGCGAGGCGCTGGGCGCCGAAGGCTCCGATCAGGCCGAACACATTGTTGATGCCGAGGTAGTAGGCGAAGCGTTCGTCGGTGACCGCGTCGGAGACGAAGGTGTCGCTGACCGATCCGATGCCGGGGAGCCGGTGCTCCAGTGCTGCGCGGTGGGACTCCCGGAAGTAGTAGCCCTGGTTGTCGCGGTACCGGCCGCCGACGGGCCAGCCGTGCGGGTCGAGCAGCACCAGGGTGTTCTGCTGGTGGGCTTCGAGCGCCACGCCCGCGTGGGCGTCGAGCCAGAGCACGGGGCGCACGACGCGGTCGAGGTAGCGCAGGAACCACTCGGTGGCGACGGCTCCCACGGCTCTTCCGGTGGCGGCGGCCAGGGAGAGAACGATCTCGGCGAGGCGTGACCGCATGCCGGCCCGACCGGGCCAGGGGCGCGGGGCGGTGAGCGCGGCGATACAGACGGCGTCGTCGTACGGGCCGAACGGGTTGTGGCGCAGCATCACGTCGAGGCCTGCGACGGGCTCTCCGTCCGGACCGTCGACGGCGAGCCAGGCGGGGTCGCGGACGATGTCGAAGCCCGGGTGGACGGCGTGCCACTGCGCGGCGAGTCCGCTGCGGAGCAGCCGGTGGACCTCCACTCCGCGGTGGAGTTCCTTGCGGAGATTCTCACGACGGGAGTTGGTGATGCGGACGCCGAGGGAGAGCTTGAGCATGACCTCGGCACCGGGCCGATGCACGGTACGAACGGAGGAGGTGGGGTGCCAGTGCTTCCCGTGCTGACCCAGGTCGTGAAGGAGTCCGGCGCCGAGCAGGGCGACTACTTCGGGCCGGTGGCCGAGTTCACGGGCCTGCCAGGGGTGGAGCGGAATCGGTGCGGTGTTGTCGGGGAGCGGCATTCCGCCGGCGTGGGAGGTGACCAGTTCCGTGGCCGGCACGGGACGGCCTCCGTCGGTCCAGGCGGAGTCGGTGGCCAGCACGGACCGGTCGACGGCCATCCAGTGCAGCGGGAAGGAGCCGTGCAACTCGGGTGAGTAGCGGCGGGATTCGGAGTCGGAGAGGCCCTCGCGGCTCTTGGGGGTGGGGTGGAGCGGATGTCCGAGCAGAAGTGACTGCTCGGCGGTGAGGAAGAAGTCCGCTTCTGGCGGAGCGTCCGGAGTGCGGCGCCGTTCGGCGATGAAGCCGGCGGTCCGCCGTACCGAGTCGGCGACCCGGGCCACCATGTCGGCGCCTTCGTGGTGGTCGGCCTCTCGGCCCAGGAGAGCGGCGACCGTGACGGCATCGGCCGCCGGCGCTCCTTCGGGCGCCCCCTCCAGGGCAGGCGTGCCGAAGCGGTGCCAGCCCGTGGCGGACCAGTAGACGACGGGAACGATTAGCGCGGCTCCGCTTGCGGGGAGGGGGATCCGGAGGGTGTCCCCGACCGGCCGGGGGAGGTCGGTCTCCCGGACCCAGCAGCGGAGCAGATTCTCGGCACCCGCCGTGTCGGCGGCGCGCAGCGGATCCGGATGGTCGAGGAGGTCGGCGGATGCCGCGCCGGTGTTCGTGCACTTCGGGGCGTACTGCTCGTCGTGCGGTGCCGCCTTCTGGCGCGGCACGGTGGTGTGCTCGACGACGAGGTTGCCGGTGTGTGCGTCCTGTCCTCGCTGCTGGGTGGGGGGAGGGCCGTCGGCCTGGGGCGCGGGTGTGGGGTTCACGGCGGTCTTCCTTGTGATGGTGTCCGGGGTCAGCGGATCGACCCGGTCGTGTTCCGGCGGTGCGGCAGGCGCTCGGCGGCTGCCAGGGCGTCGGCGAGGCGGTCCACGACCGCTGTTGCCTGTTCGTCGGTGAGAGTGAGGGGCGGGAGGAGCCGTACGACGGTCGAGTGGCGTCCGCCGAGTTCGACGATGAGCCCGCGGCGCAGACATTCCTGTTGGACGGCAACGGCGAGGGCCGGGGCGGGCGGTGGCTCGGGGCTGCCGCCCTGCGGAGCGGCTTCCGGGTCGACGAGTTCCACTCCGATCATCAGGCCCCGTCCGCGGACGTCTCCGATGGACGGGTGGTCCGTGGCCAGCCCCTGGAGGCGTGCGACCATCCGGGCGCCGAGCGTCGCGGCACGCTCGGCGAGCTGGTTCTCCCGCACGAAGGAAAGGGTGGCCGTACCGGCCGCCATCGCGAGTTGGTTGCCCCGGAAGGTGCCGGCGTGGGCGCCCGGCTGCCAGGTGTCGAGCTCGGAACGGTAGACGATCACCGCGAGCGGGAGGGAACCGCCGATGGCCTTGGAGAGCACCATCACATCGGGCACGATCCCGCTGTGTTCGACCGCCCAGAAGGCACCGGTGCGGCCGACGCCCGTCTGGACCTCGTCGGCGATCAGGGGGACGGACCGGGTCTCGGTGATCTCGCGCATCCGGCGCATCCAGTCGTCGGGGGCGGGGTTCACGCCGCCCTCCCCCTGCACCGGTTCGAGGATCATTCCGGCCGGCGCGGGTGCGCCTCCCTTGGGATCGTCCAGGAGGCTCTCGGTCCACCGGGCGGCCGTCTCCGCGCCGCGCGCACCGCCGATACCGAAGGGGCAGCGGTAGTTCTGCGGGAAGGGCAGCCGCGTCACCCGTACGTCCTCGGCACCGCCCGACGCGGCCAGGGCGCCCGCCGTCATCCCGTGGTAGGCGCCGGTGAAGGCGAGGAGTCCGCTGCGGCCGGTAGCGGTACGGACCAGTTTGAACGCCGCCTCCACGGCGTCCGTACCGGCCGGTCCGCAGAACTGGATCCGGGCGTTGTCGGCGAACTGCCGTGGCAGGGTGGCGAACAGCTCCGTGGTGAAGGCGTCCTTGACCGGGGTCGCGAGGTCGAGCACGTGCAGCGGTGCGCCCGAGTCGATCACATTCCTGATCGCCTCCAGGACCACCGGGTGGTTGTGCCCGAGCGCCAGGGTGCCGGCCCCGGAGAGACAGTCGAGGTATCGCCGCCCGTCCGCGCCCTCGATGGTCATCCCACGGGCCCGTACCGGCACGATCGGCAGTGAACGCGCGTAGGTACGGGCGGCGGATTCCCGCAGCGACTGGCGGCGCAGGATCCCCTCGTGCACCGCCGGTGCTGCCACCGGAGCTGATTCGGTCACGGCCACGGCTGTTGGTCCTCCTGCTGTAACAGTTGCGTTGCACGTCAGTACGTCGGCGTACGGACGGACTGCGGGGATGAACGCTGTCCTCGAATCCCTCGCACGTACCAACGACGCCGGTCGCAGCGGATCACGGGTATATCCGAAGATCCTTGCGGGGGCGGAACCGTGGCCCTGCTGCGTACCGTCCCCATCGGCACCGGCATAGTGGGGGCCGCACGGAGGGCTCGGGCAGTTTTCCGGATGTCCGCCGGACGTTCGGAGCAGATGGCTCGGAGCAGTGCCGAAGTGCAGTACAGAAGCGTTGAGTTACGAAGTCCCAGGGGGATCACCACATGCGACTCATTCGACCAGTTCCCACCACCCGTCGGGGGAGCGCAGGCCGCACGCGTTCCTCGGCGCTCGCCGTGGCCGCGGTCGCCGCGGTCCTCGCACTCACCGCCACCGCCTGCGGGCCGGACGAGAACAATGCCGACGACAAGCCGAGCAGCCCGGCCGGCCAGTCCTCGGACGGCAAGATCACCATTCCGGACGATCTGAAGGACCGGCTGAAGGAACACGGGATCGACCTCGACCAGTGGAAGAACGGCGAGTGGAAGAACTGGGACAGGGACAAGTGGCTGCGCGAGGCCAAGGACTACGTCAATCCGATCATCGAGGGCCTCTGGGACCCGGACCGGATGCGGGATGCCGACAAGTCGCCGGAGAAGCCGGTCGACAATGACATCTCGGGCGATGTGGGCGTGACGGACCCGACGCCCGCACCGGTCCAGGCCACCGGCGTCCGGACGCCGTACCACGCCAACGCCGCGGAGTCCGGGAAGCTGCTGTTCGACAGCCCCGAGGGTTCCATGGTCTGCTCCGCGACTGTGGTGAAGGACCCGGCGCACCCCGGGAAGTCCAACCTGGTGTGGACCGCCGGACACTGTGTGCACGCCGGCAAGAAGGGCGGCTGGTACCGCAACATCGCCTTCGTTCCGTCGTACAACAACAGCGGTCTGTCGACCGCCGAGCTGAAGAAGGCGACCAAGCAGGAGATCGCGCCCTACGGCGTGTGGTGGGGCCAGTGGGCGCAGACGTCCGACCAGTGGATCTCGCAGGGCTCCTCGGTCGGCGGGCAGGGCGCCCCGTACGACTTCGCGGTGCTGCACGTCACGCCGGAGAAGGGCTCGACGGGCAAGTCCCTGGAGGAGACGGTCGGCTCCGCGCTGCCCGTCGACTTCAAGGCCCCGGCCGTGCCGGAGATCGACAGCATGACGGCCACCGGTTTCCCGGCCGCTCCGCCGTACGACGGTCAGATGGCGTTCCAGTGCGCTGACAAGCCGGGCCGGCTCTCGCTGACCGCGCAGGACCCCACGATGTACCGCATCGGCTGCACCATGACCGGCGGTGCCTCCGGTGGTGGCTGGGTCGCGGCGGGCCAGGACGGCAAGCCCGCGCTGGTCTCGAACACCTCCATCGGCCCGGTGACGGCCGGCTGGCTGGCCGGGCCGCGGTTCGGCAAGGAAGCCAAGGACGTCTACGAATCGGTCAGCAAGAAGTACGCAGGACAGTGACGAGGACCGTTACCCGGACCGGTCCGGGTAACGGTGACGGTCCATCGGGGCCCCTGGCGTGGCAGTTGCCCGCCGGGGGCCCTTCCCGTGCTCCGGGTGGGCGGTGTCCGCGTGACACGGAGCGTGGACCGCACCGTCATAGGGTGGGCCTGTGTCTGCGGCGGCCATTGGTCCGGCCGCGGTCTCGCATGACACGTTCATGGCAATCTTGGAGATTTCAGGGGGACTCTTTTCCACGCGCTCCATACGTCCGCTGCTCGCCGCGACCGGCCTTGCCGCCGCGCTGTCGCTCACGGCCACGGCCTGTGGTCCGAGCGAGGACAACGCGGCCGACAAGCCCGCCGCCGGCTCCGCCAGTGGCAAGGACTCCGGCGGCTCCCTGTCCGACGGTCTGGCCGAGACGTTGAAGAAGCATGGCGTCGACCCGGCGAAGTGGAAGAACGGCGAGTGGAAGAACTGGGACAAGGACACCTGGTTCAGTGAAGGCCCCGACGGCAAGCTCGGGCTGGTCTCCAACATCTCCATCGGCCCCGTGACTTCGGGTTGGCTCGCCGGACCCCGTCTGGGCAAGGGCGCACAGGACGTCTTCACCACGATGAGCGAGAAGTTCGGCAGCCGGTAACAGCCACCGGCATCCTTGAAAGTCCGAAGCCCGAACGCCCGATGGCCGAACGCCCGATGGCCCGCTCCCGACGAGGGGAACGGGCCATCGGTCCGTACTGAGCCGTACCGCGCTGCCGTCAGTGCGCCACGGGGACGAACGAGGAGAGCTCGGCCGCGAGTTCCTCATGGACCCGCGCGTTGAGCAGGGTGCCCTCCGACGTGTGTTCCTCGGAGATCACCTCGCCCTCGGCGTGCACCCGGGAGACGAGTCCACCCTGGGTGTACGGGACGAGCGCCTCGATCTCGACCGAGGGCCGGGGCAGTTCCGTATCGATGAGGGCGAGCAGCTCGTCGATACCGGCGCCGGTGCGCGCCGAGACGGCGATCGCGTGCTTCTCGATGCGCAGCAGCCGCTGCAGCACCAGCGGATCGGCTGCATCCGCCTTGTTGATCACCACGACCTCGGGCACGTCCACCGCACCCACCTCGCGGATCACCTCGCGCACCGCGGCGAGCTGCTCCTCCGGTACCGGGTGCGAGCCGTCCACCACGTGCAGGATCAGGTCGGATTCGCCGACCTCCTCCATCGTGGAGCGGAACGCCTCGACGAGGTGGTGCGGCAGATGCCGTACGAAGCCGACGGTGTCGGCCAGGGTATAGATCCGGCCGCTCGGCGTCTCGGCCCGGCGCACGGTCGGGTCCAGGGTGGCGAACAGGGCGTTCTCCACGAGGACGCCCGCACCGGTCAGCCGGTTGAGCAGCGAGGACTTGCCCGCGTTGGTATAGCCGGCGATGGCGACCGACGGCACCCGGTTGCGCTTGCGCTCCTGGCGCTTGATGTCGCGGCCGGTCTTCATCTCCGCGATCTCCCGGCGCATCTTCGCCATCTTCTCGCGGATCCGACGCCGGTCCGTTTCGATCTTGGTCTCACCGGGACCACGGGTGGCCATACCACCACCACCGCTGGAACCGCCGCCGCCCATCTGACGGGAGAGCGACTGACCCCAGCCGCGCAGCCGCGGCAGCATGTACTGCATCTGTGCCAGCGAGACCTGCGCCTTGCCCTCCCGGGACTTGGCGTGCTGGGCGAAGATGTCGAGGATCAGGGCGGTCCGGTCGACCACCTTGACCTTGACGACGTCTTCCAGGTGGATCAGCTGACCGGGGCTGAGCTCACCGTCGCACACAACGGTGTCGGCCCCTGATTCGAGGACGATGTCGCGCAGCTCCAGCGCCTTGCCCGAGCCGATGTAGGTGGCCGGGTCGGGCTTGTCGCGGCGCTGGAAGACGGCGTCGAGCACCAGAGCGCCCGCCGTCTCCGCCAGTGCGGCCAGCTCCGCGAGGGAATTCTCCGCGTCCTGCGCGGTCCCCGAGGTCCAGACGCCGACCAGCACCACACGCTCCAGGCGCAGCTGCCGGTACTCGACCTCGGTGACGTCCTCGAGCTCGGTGGAGAGTCCCGCCACACGCCGCAGCGCGGCGCGCTCCGAACGGTCGAACTGCTCGCCGTCCCGCTCTCCGTCGATCTCGTGGCTCCAGGCGACGTCCTCTTCCATCAGGGCGTCGGCCCGAAGGCTCTCGGTGAGGCTCTCGGTGACATTCTCCGTGGCGCTCTGCGCTTCCTGCGCGTCCTGGGGAAGGGAAGAAGAGGAGGTCATTGGATCCTTACGTCGATTGAAGTCCGTTACATCAGTCACAACGCGTAACCTCTCCCGATGATTCCCGCTGTCGGGAATCCACGGTCGGGCCGCTGCGGCGACCCGACGATAGTGGCATGGTCCGTGGGGCCCGTCACTCGGGTTTATCGCTGTCCGGCGGGCTTGGCGCTGTGCCAGTCCCGGTGCCCCGGCATTGCCGGGGTCTTCGTGCCGTACAGCCAGCCGTCGAAGAACCGGGTCAGGTCGCGGCCCGCGGTCTGTGACGCCAGCCGGACGAAGTCCGCAGTGGCGGCGTTCGAGTCGCGGTGCTTCGTCACCCACGTCCGCTCCAGGCGGTCGAACGCGCTCTCGCCGATCTCCTGGCGCAGCGCGTAAAGGACCAGTGCGCTGCCGTCGTACACCACCGGCCGGAACAGGCTGAGCTTCTGTCCGGGCGCCGGAATGTCGGGGCGGGCCGGCGGGCCGCCCGCGGCGCGCCAGCCGTCGGACTTGATGTACGCCTCGCGCATGCGGCCTTCCAGCGACTTGCCGGCGTGCTCCTCGGCGTAGCGGGCCTCGTACCAGGTGGCGTGTCCCTCGTTGAGCCACAGATCGGACCAGGCGTGCGGGGAGACGCTGTCGCCGAACCATTGGTGGGTGAGCTCGTGCACCATGATCGACTCGACGTACCACTCGGGGTAGGCCGTCTGGGTGAACAGGGACCGTTCGAAGAGCGAGAGCGTCTGGGTCTCCAGCTCGAAGCCCGTGTCGGTGGCGGCGACCAGCAGTCCGTACGTCTCGAAGGGGTAGCGGCCGACCTGCTGTTCCATCCATTCCAGCTGAGCGGGTGTCTTGGCCAGCCAGGGTTCCAGCCGCTTGCGGTCGGCGCTCGGCACCACGTCGCGCACCGGAAGTCCGTTCGGCCCGGTGCGTCGCAGGACGGTGGAACGGCCGATGCTGACCTGGGCCAGTTCGGTGGCCATGGGGTGTTCGGTCCGGTAGGTCCAGGTGGTCTCGGCACCGTGCCGGACCGTGCCCGCGGGCAGGCCGTTGGCGACCACCGTGAGGTCCTTGGGTGCGGTGATCCGGAAGGTGAAGAAGGCCTTGTCGGCGGGGTGGTCATTGCTCGGGAAGACCCGGTGCGCGGCGTCGGCCTGATTGGCCATGGCCAGTCCGTCGGCGGTGCGCAGCCAGCCGCCGCTGTTTCGGTCGCCGCGCGGGTCGCTGGTGTGCCGGACGGTGATGTGCAGCGGCACTCCTGCCGGGAGCCGGCCGGGCGGCTGGATGACCAGGTCCTCGTCCGCCACGGCGAAGTCGGCGCGCAGACCGTTGACTTCGACCGTACGGACTGTGCCCCGGGTGAAGTCGAGGTTGATCCGGTCCAGCGGTTCGGTGGTCCTCGCGTCGATTGTGGTGACGGCGTCCAGCGGTTTGCTGTTGCTGCCGTGGTAGGTCAGTCCGATGTCGTACGCGAGGACGTCGTACCCGGGATTGCCGAGGTGCGGGAAGAGTGGATCGCCGATGCCGAGCGGCACGGGTGAGGGGAGGGCGGCGGCAACGAGGGTGGCCGATGCGGTGGCCAGCAGAGCGGCCCGCAGACGGCGGGAGATGAACGGCATGAACTACCGCTATCAGCGACTCCCACCCGGGCAGGTGCGGCGCGCGCCGCGCCACTCGAACGAGATCACCGTGGCAGATGGCGCTGCGCGGCGGAGCCGTACGGGGAGTCAGACGGCGGCTGTCGGGTGCTGGGCGCGGCTCACGTCGTACACCCCGGGTACCTCACGCATCGCGCGCATCAGCGCCGGCAGTCCGGCGGCGTCGGGGAGCTGCAGTGTGTAGGTGTGGCGGACGCGCTGTTCGCTGGGTGGTTCGACGGTGGCGGAGATGATCGCCGCGTCCGCCGCCGCGATCGCCTCGGTGAGGTCGGCGAGCAGCCGGGGCCGTCCGAAGGACTCGGCGACCAGGGTGACCCGGCATCCGGCCGCGTCGCCCCAGGTCACCGGGACCGGCACCCGACCGACGGACTGCATCCGGGAAACCGCGGGACATTCCAGCCGGTGCACGGTGACGGCGCCGCCGCGCACGACGAAACCGGTGACGGCGTCGGGGGGTACGGGGGTGCAGCAGCCCGCGAGACGTACGGTGGCGTCCGGCCGGTCCACCACGGCGTTCGCGGTGCGGGCCTCGGCCCTGTCGCCGCCGGGGTCGGCGGTTGCCTGGAGCTGTGGTCCGGGCGGCCTGGGCGCCGCGGGCCTGCTGCTGTGCGGACTCGGGGCGTCCTCGGGATGCGCGTCGAACCAGCCGGTGATGGCGATGCGGGCGGCGGGGGTGCGGGCGTGGTCGAGCCAGTCGGGCGAGGGACCGGACCCGACGTCCTCGGCGAGCAGCAGCTGCACGGTGTCGCCGTCGTTCAGGACGGTGCCGAGGGTGGCGAGCCGGCCGTTGACCCGGGCGCCGATGCAGCTGTGTGCCTCGTCCCCGTACTGCGCGTAGGCGGCGTCGACACAGCTGGCTCCGGCGGGCAGGCCGAGCGTGCCGCCGTCGGTGTGGAAGACCGTGATCTCCCGGTCCTGGGCGAGGTCGGCGCGGAGCGTGGTCCAGAAAGTGTCGGAGTCCGGGGCGGACTGCTGCCACGAAAGAAGCCTGGAGAGCCAGCCGGGACGGGTCGGGTCGGCGCGCTCTCCGTCCGCGGGTTCGGCGGTCTGGGGCCCGGAGCCGCTGTCCGCGGCGTACGGATTGCCGAGGGCGATGACGCCGGCCTCGGCGACCTTGTGCATCCGGTGCGTACGGATGAGGATTTCGGCGACCGCCCCGTCGGGGCCCACGACCGCGGTGTGCAGTGACTGGTACAGGTTGAATTTGGGGGCGGCGATGAAGTCCTTGAACTCGGAGATCACCGGGGTGAAGCAGGTGTGCAGTTCGCCGAGCACGGCGTAGCAGTCGGCGTCCTCCCCGACGAGGACCAGCAGCCGGCCGAAGTCGGTGCCACGCAGTTCGCCGCGTTTGGTCCTGACCCGGTGCACGGAGACGTAGTGGCGCGGCCTGATGAGGACCTCTGCCGGAATACCGGCCTCCCGCAGCACCGCCCCGACGTTCTCGGCGATGGCCGCGAGCGGGTTCTGGAGGGCCGCGGCGCCGGAGGCGTCCGGCTGTGCCGATGCGGCGGCGATCAGCGCGCGGGTGTGTTCGTACTCCTCGGGGTGGAGGATCGCGAAGACGAGGTCCTCCAGCTCGGTCTTGAGCGCCTGTACGCCGAGCCGTTCGGCCAGCGGGATCAGCACGTCCCTGGTGACCTTGGCGATCCTGGCCTGTTTCTCGGGGCGCATCACGCCGAGGGTGCGCATGTTGTGCAGCCGGTCGGCGAGCTTGATCGACATCACACGGACGTCGTCCCCGGTGGCGACCAGCATCTTGCGGAAGGTCTCGGGTTCGGCTGCTGCTCCGTAGTCGACCTTTTCGAGTTTGGTGACGCCGTCGACGAGGTAGCAGACCTCTTTGCCGAACTGGTCCCTCACCTGATCGAGAGTCACCTCGGTGTCCTCGACGGTGTCGTGGAGCAGCGAGGCGGTGAGTGTCGTGGTCTCGGCGCCGAGCTCGGCGAGGATCAGCGTGACGGCGAGCGGGTGCGTGATGTACGGCTCGCCGCTCTTGCGCATCTGCCCGCGGTGCGAGGACTCCGCGAGTACGTAGGCCCGGTGCAGGACGGAGAGGTCGGCATCCGGGTGGTGGGCCCGGTGGGCCTCGGCGACATGGCCGATCGCGTCGGGCAGCCGGTCGCGGGAGACAGGGCCGAGCAGCGCGACGCGGCCGAGCCTGCGGAAATCGATCCGGGGACGGCCCCGTCTGCGGATGGGAGCACCTGGGTTGGTGGCCTCTGCACTCATGGGGCACCTCCGGCAACGTCGACCGGCGGTGGGAAGGTGCGGTCGCGCCTCCGGGCCGGTGCTTGATGCTACCGAGCCCACCACGTGGCGGAGTCCGGCTCTCGCTCAGCGTGAAACGGATCACCCATTCGAGCGAAGCTCCAGGGCCCTTCGTTTGGATCATGCCGGGCTCGCGTGCCCCGGCACCGCTCCCTGGTCCGGCCTGCTCCAAACGAAAGGCCTCAGCCGATCAACGTTTCGAGCCAGGCCGGGTCGATCACGCCTTCGGCGACGATCACGGCGGCGCCGGTCATCTCGATCTCGCCGTCGGGCCGCTCGGTGATCACGAGGGTGCCGCCGAGCAGATCGACCGTGTACGTGACCGGAGTACCGGTCTCCGCGGGGTCGGCGCCGTCCCTGCGGGCCGCGGCGACGGCCACGGCGCAGGCGCCCGTACCGCAGGAGCGCGTCTCGCCCGAGCCGCGCTCATGGACCCGCATGGCGACGTGGCGCGGTCCGCGATCCACGACGAACTCGATGTTCACGCCGTCGGGGTAGACGGCCGCGGGGCTGTACGGCGGTACCGAGAGCAGATCACCGGCGTGCGCCAGGTCGTCGACGAAGGCGACCGCGTGCGGATTGCCCATGTTCACATTGCGGGCGTCCCAGTCACGGCCGTCCACGCTGACCGTGACGCCATCCTCGGGGAGCAGCGCGCGCCCCATGGAGACCGCGATGTCGCCGCCCTTGGCAATGTGCACCTTCTTCACGCCGCCGCGGGTCGCGACGGCGAGGTCGCCCTCCTCGACATGCCCGGCACGCTGCAGATAGCGGGCGAAGACCCGTACGCCGTTGCCGCACATCTCGGCGATGGAGCCGTCGGCGTTGCGATAGTCCATGAACCACTCGGCCTCGTCCGCCATGGCCCGTGCCTCCGGGTGCGCGGCGGACCGTACGACGTGCAGCAGCCCGTCACCACCGATACCGGCCCGGCGGTCGCACAGGCGGGCGACGACGGGCATGGGCAGGTCGACGGCATTGTCCGGGTCGGGAACGATCACGAAGTCGTTCTCGGTTCCGTGCCCCTTGAGGAAGGCGATCTGCGAGGTGCTCACAGAGCAACTGTACGAGGCAGCAGCGACAGCCGACGAAACCGGGCCGTGCGACGGGGCATGAGGGAGAGGCCGGGGAACAAAGCGCCGGACAGCGGCCGCGCTTCCCACCGACGGAGCCGCAGCGTCCCTCAGCGGAGCCGGGCCACGCGCCAGATGGCCAGTGCGACCACTGCGGCGCACACGGCGACGTACAGGGCGATCACGCGCCAGTCGGATCTCTCGCCCGAGCCCCTCTGCGGCAGCCCGGGCCAGGTGTATCCCACGCGGCGGGCGGCCATCATGCCCCAGCCCGCGGCGCAGCAGCTGATCAGCAGGCCCAGCATGGCGACGACCGCGCCGCCGTCGCCGAACTCGAACGCCAGCGGGAACGCGAACATCAGCGATCCCACGGCGGCGAGCATGACGATCGGTGCGAGCTGCCAGATGCGCAGACGCCGCGCGGGCCGCAGCTCGACCTCGACCTCGGGGGTCGTTTCGAGCTCGTCGGGCCCGTCGGGGCTCAAGCTTCCTGCGTCGTGCAGCGTGTCCGGTGCGTCTTGTTCTGTGTCGCGAGGGCCGGCCTCCATCGCCACGCGCCCTCCCAACTCGGACTCCACTGGTCGATCGATGCTCGATGATGGCACGCTCCCGGTCGCCGAAATGACGGGCAGGGCGTCCCGATGCCATCACGTGATCAGGCTGTAACCGCTCGTTCGACCAACGCCAGCGCCTGGTGCGGGAGTTCCCCGCGGTGCTCCGCGGCGCCATTGAGCCAGTGGACCCGCGGGTCGCGGCGAAACCATGAGTCCTGGCGGCGCGCGAATCGCTTGGTGGCGCGAATGGTCTCGGCGCGCGCCTCGTCCTCGGTGCACTCCTGGGCCAGCGCGGCCAGCACCTGCTGGTAGCCGAGCGCCCTGGCCGCGGTGCGTCCCTCGCGCAGGCCGTGCGCCTCCAGGGCCCGCACCTCGTCCACGAGTCCGGCCGCCCACATCCGGTCGACTCTCAGGGCGATGCGTTCGTCGAGTTCGGGACGGGCCACGTCGACGCCGATCTGGACGGTGTCGTACACCGCATCGTTACCGGGGAGGTTGGCGGTGAAGGGCTTGCCGGTGATCTCGATGACTTCGAGGGCCCTGACGATGCGGCGGCCGTTGCTCGGCAGGATGGCCCGGCCCGCTTCGGGGTCGGCGGCGGCGAGCCGGGCGTGCAGGGCCCCGGACCCACGCTCGACCAGTTCCTCCTCCAGCCTGGCCCTGACGCCGGGGTCGGTGCCGGGGAACTCCAGGGCGTCGATGGCGCCCTTCACATAGAGCCCGGAACCGCCGACCAGGACGGGGGTGCGGCCCGCGGCGAGCAGCCGGTCGATCTCCGCTCGGGCCAGCCGCTGGTACTCGGCGACGCTGGCGGTCTCGGTGACGTCCCAGATGTCCAGCAGGTGATGCGGAACGTTTCCGCGCTCGGAGAGCGTCAGCTTCGCGGTGCCGATATCCATCCCCCGGTAGAGCTGCATGGAGTCGGCGTTGACCACTTCGCCGTCGAGCTGCTGAGCAAGAAATACCCCCAGATCGGACTTTCCGGCTGCAGTGGGACCGACGACGGTGATGACCCGCGATGCGGGAGCTGAGCTTCTCACCGCCCCAGTCTCGCAAACCTCCGGCCCTCTTCCCGAATGAGTGACGTGACGGGCTGCGAACAGGGGTCGTCCGGCGTTCCCGCTTCCGCCCCGCCTCCGCCCCGCCTCTGCCCCGGCTCGGCTCCGGCTCGGCTCCGGCTCGGCTCCGGCTCGGCTCCGGACGGCGCGGATCTTCGGCGGTACCAGTAGAATTCGTAAGTGAATACGGGCGTTTTTTTACGGTTTGCCGTTCGCCCCCAGGGCTGCCCCGCGAGGCGGCCGGCAGCGAGGCCGCAGGAGGACGCCCGACCGAGTCCCCCAGCAGGGAAGGTGCCCGATGGGCTTCCTGGACAATTTGAAGGCCAAGCTGAGCCCCGCCAAGGAAAAGGTCGGCGACCTCGCGCATCAGCACGGGGGCAAGATCGACCAAGGGCTCGACAAGGCCGCACGGACGGTCGACCAAAAAACCAAGGGCAAGTACAGCGACAAGATCGAGTCCGGCACGAAGAAGGCCAAGGACGTGGTCGAGCGCCTGACCCACAAGCACGACGAGGGTGGTGCCAAGCACGACGAAGGCGGTACGCCGCCTGGTACGCCGCCCACCTCGTGAACACCAACCGAACCAAGTCCGACGGACGGCCGTGGAGCGGCGACGCTCCACGGCCGTCGTCCGTATCCGCCCGGGTGCGGGCCCGGGCGGACGGTCAGGACCAGGTGGCGACCAGGTAGCCCACACCGTACGGAGCGTCCTCGTACAGCAGCTGTCCGCGCAGGCCCGCCCCTTCGCCCGCGCCCGCGAGCACCTGCCAGGGTGCCCGGCCCGCCGCTTTCAGCTCGTACGCCAGCGACTCGTCCAGCGCGATCAGCGCGCCGGGGTCGGCGGTGCCCAGCGCATGGGCGGCCGCCGCGTCGAACGCCTCGGCGCGGTCGTCCAGGTAGCCGGGGGCCTTGACCGTGCGGCAGGCACTGCCGTCGCCCATCACCAGCAGCGCCACCCGTTCCGCCCTGGCGGCCAGATCCTGCCCCGTACTCGTACAGCGGTCGGTTTCGAGCGGCTCCCCCACACCGAGCCCTTCGACCGGCGCCTCGGCCCACTGCGCACGGGCGAGCAGCCAGGCGCCGACGGCCAGAGACGGCGGAAGGGGGCGGTCCGCCACGGTTCCGCGATCGCGCCCGAGCCGCACGTCGAGATCGACTCCGAAGCCCTTGAAGGAGCCGGTGGCCCCCTCGGGGTGCGGTCCTCGGCCCGCGAGGTCCGCGGGCCCGATCACGAGCAGCAGGTCGGGCCGGGCCGCGGCGAGCACGCCGAGGGCGTCGGCGCAGGCGTCCCGCAGCGCGTCGAGCTCGGGCGCGGCACCGGCGGCGACCTCGGGTACCAGCAGGGGCGGACAGGGGCAGACAGCGGCGGCGACAAGCATGGTGGGCAGCGTACTGGTCGGGCGCGACGCGCTCATCTCCCGCCGTCGCCCGTCCCGCGCCGTCGCCGCGGCCCGTTCCCCTCGCCGGTGTCAGTCGCAGCCGCAGCCGGGGGCCGCCGCGGCCGGCAGGGGCGCCGGGGCGCCGATACCGGGCAGGCCCAGCATCACTCCGGCCGGCTTGGCGGCCTCGGTGGTGGTGCGCTTCTCCCAGGCGTCCCCGGCCCGGGTCCGCCGTACGCCCAGCGGGGCGCCCTCGGCGAGCAGGTGGTGCGGGGCGGCGTAGGTGATCTCGACGGTGACCACGTCGCCGGGACGCACGTCCTCGTCCGGCTTGGTGAAGTGGACCAGGCGGTTGTCGGGGGCGCGGCCGGAGAGGCGGTGGGTGGCGCCGTCCTTGCGGCCCTCGCCCTCCGCGACCATGATCTCCAGCGTCCGGCCGACCTGCTTCTTGTTCTCCTCCCAGGAGATCTCCTCCTGGAGGGCGGACAGGCGCATGTACCGCTCCTGGACGACCTCCTTGGGGATCTGCCCCGCCATCTCGGCGGCGGGGGTTCCGGGGCGCTTGGAGTACTGGAAGGTGAAGGCGTTGGCGAAGCGCGCCTCGCGGACCGCGTGCATCGTCTGCTCGAAGTCCTCCTCGGTCTCGCCGGGGAAGCCCACGATGATGTCGGTGGAGATGGCGGCGTCCGGCATCTCGGCGCGCACCTTCTCGATGATGCCGAGGAAGCGCTCCTGCCGGTACGAACGCCGCATCGCCTTGAGGATGGTGTCCGAGCCCGACTGCAGTGGCATGTGCAGCTGCGGCATCACGTTGGGCGTCTCGGCCATGGCCGAGATCACGTCGTCCGTGAAGTCGCGGGGGTGCGGCGAGGTGAAGCGGACCCGCTCCAGGCCCTCGATCTTCCCGCAGGCGCGCAGCAGCTTGGAGAAGGCCTCGCGGTCGCCGATGTCGGCACCGTACGCGTTCACGTTCTGGCCGAGCAGGGTGATCTCCGAGACGCCCTCGGCGACCAGTGCCTCGATCTCGGCGAGGATGTCGCCGGTGCGGCGGTCCTTCTCCTTGCCGCGGAGCGCCGGGACGATGCAGAAGGTGCAGGTGTTGTTGCAGCCGACGGAGATGGAGACCCACGCCGCGTAGGCGGACTCGCGACGGGTGGGAAGCGTGGAGGGGAATGCCTCCAGGGATTCGGCGATCTCGATCTGCGCCTCTTCCTGGATGCGGGCGCGCTCCAGCAGCACGGGCAGCTTGCCGATGTTGTGCGTACCGAAGACGACATCCACCCAGGGGGCCCGCTGGACGATGGTGTCGCGGTCCTTCTGTGCCAGGCAGCCGCCGACGGCGATCTGCATGCCGGGCCGCCTGGTCTTCATCGGGGCGAGCCGGCCGAGGTTGCCGTAGAGCTTGTTGTCGGCGTTCTCCCGGACCGCGCAGGTGTTGAAGACGACGACGTCTGCGTCGCCGTCGGAGCCCTCCGCGGCACGTACGTAACCCGCGTCCTCCAGCAGCCCGGACAGCCGCTCCGAGTCGTGGACGTTCATCTGGCACCCGTAGGTGCGCACCTCGTACGTTTTCAAACCGTCCACTACTCCACCAGCCACGTCGTTGCCGCTCACCCGTCCAGGGTAAGGGCTCCGGCCGGGCCGCGATGATGAATACCTCGTCGGCCCGCGGCACGGCCTCCCGGCCCCGGTACGGAGGCCGCGGCCCCGGACCGCCGGGGTCCTGCCCTGGTCATCGCCGGGACGGGCTGGCAGGATCGCCGCCATGCTCCAGGCACTGTCCCGTATCGGCCGGCTGCGCGCCCTGCAGGCGTGCGCCGCCCTCGTCGTCGCGCTCGGGCTGCTGCTGTGGTGGCTGCTCCCGCTCGGGGAACCTGCGCCGAGCGGCACGCTGACCTTCAGCACCGGCGTACGCAGCGGGGTCTACCAGCGCTACGGCGAGCGGCTCAAGGGGGACCTGGCCAAGGACCTGCCCCGGGTGTCGATACGGCTGCAGACCAGCGAGGGCTCGCAGCAGAACATCGCACGGGTGGCGACCGGGAAGGCCGACTTCACCATCGCCACGGCCGATGCCCTCGCCACCTATCTGCATGGCGGCGGGCCCGGCGCCGACCGGTTGCGGGGCTGTGTGCGGCTGTACGACGACTACATACAGCTGGTCGTGCCCCGGGACTCGAAGGTGCGGAAGGTCTCGGACCTGGTCGGCAAGCGCGTCGGCGTGGGGCAGCCGGGTTCCGGCGTACGGCTGGTCGCCGACCGGCTGATGACGGCCGCCGGTCTCGATCCCGCGAACGATGTGACGCCGGTTCCCAACGGCATCGACACCATGCCGAAGGAGCTGGAGAACGGCCGAATCGATGCCTTCTTCTGGTCCGGCGGACTGCCCACCTCCGCCGTGCAGGAACTGTCGGACCGGTTCGCGATCCGGCTGGTGCCGCTGGAGGCCGCGCTGATCAAGGAGCTTCAGGCCGTGGGCGGGTCCGCCCGCCACTACCGGTCGGCCATGATGCCCGCCGACGCGTACCACGAGGCACAGCAGGGACAGGCGGTGCCGACGGTGGCGGTCGCCAATGTGCTGGTGACCACGGACCGTACGGATCCGGCGATGACCGAGGCGTTCACCCGGACCGTGATCGACAGCCGGGACCGGATCGGGCGCGAGGTGCACGCGGCCCAGCTGGTGGATCTGCGCACGGCGATCTACACCGATCCGCTGCCGCTGCACGAGGGGGCCAAGCGCTACTACCGCTCGGTCAAGCCCTGATCCCCGTGCCGCCGGCCACTTCCCCGCCCCCGCTCAGCCCTGTGGGCCCTGGCGCGGCACCGACACCGTCACCAGCAGCCCGTGCGGCTCGTGGGCGGCATAACCGATGGTGCCACCGCCCGCGGCCAGGAGGGCCTGGGAGATGGAGAGCCCGAGGCCGGAACCCTGCACGTTCTGATGCTGGGCGCTGCGCCAGAAACGGTCGCCGACGCGCTCCATTTCCTGTGCGGTGAGGCCCGGTCCCCGGTCGGCGACGACGACCGTGACGTCATCGCGACCGGCGGCGACCGTGACGAGCACCTCTTCGTGGGCCGGGGTGAATTTCAGGGCGTTGTCGATGATGGCGTCGAGGGCGCTCGACAGTGCGATGGGGTCCGCCCAGGCCGTCACGGCGGACGAGCCGTCCGCCCTGAGCCGTACTCCCTTCTCCTCGGCGACCGGCCGCCAGGACGCGACGCGTTCCGCGGTGAGCGCGCCTATGTCCGTGAGCTGCAGGTCGGCCGCGGCGTGTTCGGCCAGCGCCAGGTCGAGCAGGTCGTCCAGGACCTGACCGAGGCGCTTGCCCTCCGTACGCACGGAGGCGATCTCCTCGTTGCCCTCGGGAAGTTCGAGCGCGAGAAGCTCGATCCGCAGCAGCAGCGCGGCAAGGGGGTTGCGCAGCTGATGCGAGGCGTCGGCGACGAAGGCGCGCTGCTGCTCCAGCACATCCTCGACGTTGTCGGCCATCTCGTTGAACGAACGGGCCAGGCGCCGAAGTTCCGGCGGTCCCCCGGAAGCCACGACCCGGGATCTCATCCGGCCACTGGCGATGTCATGGGTGGCCGCGTCCAGGGTCCGCACGGGCAGCAGCACCCAGCCGGTGAGCCGGATCGCCGCACCGACCGCCACCAGCATCGCGACCACTTCGCCGGCCGCGATGAGCAACCACCCGCGCAGCGTGCGCGCACGCATTTCGTCGGTGGGCGAGTCGATGACCACGACGGCGACGACATCGCCGTCCCGTACGACGGGTGAGGCGACGACGACCCTGCCGCGCTGCCAGGGCCAGACCTGCGGCGGATCGTGACTGCGCCGCCCCAGGAGCGCCTCCCCGAAGGCCTCTCTCCCCTCCCCCTCGATCGGGAGCTGCCAGGTGGCCGGGGCCTTCGCCATGGCGCCGTTGTCGCGGTAGAAGACACCAGCGCGGATGCCGTACACCGATGCGTACGTGTCGAGTTCGCTGCGCAGGGTGCGCCGCCGCTCCTCGTGACCGGGGGTCCGCTCGGCGATGAACTGGGCGAGCGCGGCGAAGCGTGCCGTGTCGTCGATGCGGTCGATGACGACGCGCTGCTGCTGGGCGGCGGCGACGCTGACGGCCAGCGGGAAGCCGAGGGCGAGCAGCACGCTCGCCATGAGAATGATGAGCAGGGGAAGCAGCCGGGTGCGCACCTGGGACGTACGCCTCTACGCGGACGGGGCGACGAGGCGGTAGCCGACCCCGCGCACCGTCTCGATCAGTGCGGGCAGCCGCAGTTTGGAACGCAGGGACGCGACGTGCACTTCGAGCGTGCGCCCCGTCCCCTCCCAGCTCGTGCGCCACACCTCGCTGATGATCTGCTCCCGGCGGAAGACCACACCGGGGCGCTGGGCGAGCAGCGCGAGCAGGTCGAACTCCTTGCGGGTGAGCTGGACTTCCGACCCGTCGACCCTGACCCGGCGGGTGGGCAGCTCGATGTGGACGTGTCCGAGGCGCAGAGCGGCGGCGGGCGTGGGCACGGTGTCCTCGCCGGCCGATTTGCGGCGGCTGACGGCGTGGATCCGGGCGAGGAGCTCGCCGGTGTCGTACGGCTTGACCACGTAGTCGTCGGCCCCGAGGTTGAGACCGTGGATCCTCGACCGGACATCGGCGCGCGCGGTCACCATGATCACCGGGGTCGAGGTGCGCTTGCGGATCTTCCCGCACACCTCGTAGCCGTCCTGGTCGGGCAGCCCGAGGTCGAGGAGCACGACGCCGAAGGGCTCCGTGTCCGCGGGCAGCAGGGCCTGCAGCGCTTCCTCGCCGCTGCGCGCGTGCACCACCTGGAAGCCGTGCCGGGCAAGGATCGCGGACAGGGCGGCCGCGACGTGGTTGTCGTCCTCGACGAGCAGCAGTCTCATGACCCCCCTTTCCGAAGGTGCGATGTCCCGAAGGTGCGATGTCGGTGCGGTTCCTCGTATGCCCTGCGTCACTTCCCCGTTCCGAGGTGTTTCACGTCATGGCGTACCAGGGCATCCACTCCGATGACGGGTACGTCAGTCAAGGGCCCGCCCATCGCATCGAGCCATCTGTTATCCACCCGGTACGCCCCGGGTACCGCACCCGCCGCCCTGTTCACACGGAGTGTCCGGTTGCCGCCGGATCGTTATCCTCAATTTCCGCTCAGATGTAATGACGCTGGTCGCACCGCGTCACTAGGGTCCTTCCCAACCGAGGAGGACGGAGCATGAAGCCGATGAGCGGAGTTTCAGTGACCAAGGGCGCCGAGGATGCCGCACCCGCGGCGAACGACCTTGTCGTACTGAGCAACGTCAACAAGCACTTCGGCGCGCTGCATGTGCTCCAGGACATCGACTTGACCATCGCCCGTGGCGAGGTCGTGGTCGTCATCGGGCCCTCCGGGTCCGGGAAGTCCACGCTGTGCCGCACGATCAACCGCTTGGAGACGATCGACTCGGGCGCCATATCGATCGACGGCAAGCCGCTGCCCGAGGAGGGCAGGGAGCTGGCCAGGCTGCGCGCTGATGTCGGCATGGTCTTCCAGTCGTTCAATCTCTTCGCGCACAAGACGGTGCTCGAAAACGTGATGCTGGGCCAGCTCAAGGTCCGCAAGACGGACAAGAAAGCCGCCGAGGACAAGGCCCGTTCGCTGCTGGACCGGGTGGGCGTGGCGACGCAGGCCGACAAGTACCCTGCCCAGCTCTCCGGTGGTCAGCAGCAACGCGTGGCCATCGCCCGCGCGTTGGCGATGGACCCCAAGGTGATCCTCTTCGACGAGCCGACCTCCGCGCTCGACCCGGAGATGATCAATGAGGTGCTGGAGGTCATGCAGCAGCTCGCCCGGGACGGCATGACGATGGTCGTCGTCACCCATGAGATGGGCTTCGCGCGCTCGGCGGCGAACCGGGTCGTCTTCATGGCGGACGGAAAGATCGTCGAAGAGGCCACGCCCGACCAGTTCTTCAGCAACCCGCGCAGTGACCGGGCCAAGGACTTCCTGTCGAAGATCCTTCACCACTGACTGATCCTTCACCGCCGGTTCCCGGACCGGCCGATCACTCACATCGCGTCAATTCTAGGGAATTTCACCATGCAGCTTCGTAAGGTCACCGCCGCCTCGGCCGCCGTGCTCGCTCTCGCCCTGACCGCCACCGCCTGTGGTTCCGACAACAAGGACAGCGACTCGGCCGGTTCGGGCGGCGGCAAGAAGATCACGATCGGCATCAAGATCGACCAGCCCGGTCTCGGCCTGAAGACGCCGGACGGCAAGTACACCGGTTTCGACGTCGACGTCGCCACGTACGTCGCCAAGGAGCTCGGCTACGACGCCAAGGACATCGTCTTCAAGGAGACCAAGAGCGCCGACCGCGAGACGGCGATCGAGCGCGGCGACGTGAAGTTCATCGCCGCCACCTACTCGATCAACGACGAGCGGCAGCAGAAGGTCGACTTCGCGGGCCCGTACCTGCTGGCGCACCAGGACATCCTCGTCCGTGCCGACGACGACTCGATCAAGTCCCCGGAGGACCTGAACAAGAAGAAGCTCTGTTCGGTCACCGGCTCGACTTCGGCGCAGAACGTCCATGACAAGCTGGCACCGAAGGCCGACCTCCAGGAGTTCGGTGGTTACTCGGAGTGCCTGACGGGTCTCGAGAACAAGGTCGTCGACGCGCTGACCACCGACGACTCCATCCTGGCCGGCTTCGCCGCGCAGAAGAACTTCCAGGGCAAGTTCAAGCTGGCCGGCTTCAAGATGACCAACGAGAACTACGGCATCGGCCTCAAGAAGGGCGACGCCGACCTCAAGAAGAAGATCAACGACGCGCTCACCAAGATGGTCTCGGACGGTTCCTGGGACAAGGCCGTGAAGGACAACTTCGGCCCGGCGAACTACAAGAACGACCCCGCCCCGAAGATCGGCAACATCGTCAAGTGAAGCAGGGTTGACCGGGTGCGCCGTTCGTGAACGGCGCGCCATGCCCTCCTACACGCGGAAGCGCGGGAGATCGTGTTCGACTTTCTTGAAGGTTACGACCTGTTGGGGGCCTTCTGGGTGACGGTGCAGCTCACCGTGTACTCCGCCCTCGGCTCCCTCATATGGGGAACGCTACTGGCCGGCATGAAGGTCAGCCCGGTCCCCCTGATGCGCGGCTTCGCTACCGCCTATGTGAACGTGGTCCGGAACATTCCGCTGACCGTGATCATCGTGTTCTCGTCGCTGGGTCTCTTCCAGACCCTGAACATCAGCCTCGGTGCCAGCGATTTCAAGGACATCAACTTTCGGCTCGCGGTGCTCGCCCTGATCGCCTATACCGCCGCCTTCGTGTGCGAGGCCGTGCGCTCCGGCATCAACACCGTCCCCGTGGGCCAGGCGGAGGCGGCGCGTGCCCTTGGGCTGAGCTTCACGCAGGTGCTGCGTCTGATCGTCCTTCCGCAGGCGTTCCGCGCGGTGGTCAACCCGCTGTCCAACGTGCTGATCGCGTTGACGAAGAACACCACGGTCGCCTCGGCGATCGGGGTCGCCGAGGCGGCGTACCTGATGAAGGGCATGATCGAGGCCGAGGCCCAGCTGGTCCTGATCGCGTTGGTCTTCGCGTTCGGCTTCCTCGTTCTGACCCTCCCGACCGGCCTGATCCTCGGCTGGGTGAGCAAGAAGGTGGCGGTGAAGCGATGACTTCCGTCCTCTACGACGCCCAGGGACCGCGCGCCAAGCAGCGCAACATCCTGTACACGCTGCTGTTCGTCCTGTGCGCCGCTGCCGTGGTGTGGTGGGTGTACGTCGGCCTCGCCGATAAGCACCAGCTCGACTGGATCAAGTGGAAGCCCTTCTTCACCAGCCCCCAGCCCTGGCAGACGTACATCTGGCCGGGCCTCCAGAACACGCTCAAGGCGGCGTTCTTCGCCCTGATCATCGCGCTGCCGCTCGGCGCCCTGTTCGGTATCGGCAGGCTGTCGGACCACCGATGGGTGCGGGTGCCGGCCGGCGTCGTCGTGGAGTTCTTCCGCGCCATCCCCGTGCTGATCCTGATGATCGTCGCGAACGCGGTGTACGCCGAGTACACGAACATCAGCACCGACGTGCGTCCCCTGTACGCCGTGGTGACCGGTCTGGTGCTGTACAACTTCTCGGTACTCGCCGAGATCGTGCGGGCCGGGATCCACTCCCTGCCGCAGGGCCAGACCGACGCGGCCAAGGCGATCGGGATGCGCAAGGGCCAGACCATGGTGTTCGTGCTGCTGCCGCAGGCTGTGACGGCCATGCTGCCGGCGATCGTCAGCCAACTGGTCGTCATCGTGAAGGACACCGCACTCGGTGGCGCCATGATGACCTTCCCCGAGCTGCTGTCCTCGGTCCGTCCGATGAGCGCGAACTACGGCGCGAACACCATCGCGTGCTTCACGATCGTCGCCGTGCTCTACGTCGTCGTGAACTTCGCACTCACGTCGTTCGCGAGCTGGCTGGAGCGGTGGCTCCGGCGCACGAAGAAGGGCACGGGTGCCGTGGTCGGTGCCGGGCCCGGGGGCGGCCTGGAGACCATCGGTGCTCCGGCGCTCGTCGTCGATGACGGACGCGCCGTCTGACGGCTCGTCGATCTGCGTCCCCGAGGGGCGGTGGCACATCCGCCACCGCCCCTCGCCGCGTTCCGGGGTCGCTTGACGCAAGCACCGGCAGTAGGTTGCATACCTTCTGTGATCGCGCACCGAGCCCCCGCCGCCACATCTCCTCCGCCCCCTAAGCCCGTTTGGCTCTCTTCGCCTGCATTGCCTGCACGCATTCGAGGAGCCTCGTCGTGGACCCGGTGATCGTCGTCGGCGCCGGGCCCGTCGGCCTGACGCTGTCGCTCGCTCTCGCGGCGCAGGGCGTCCCCTCCGTCCTTCTCGACGAGGACCCGGCCAAGGACGAGACGCGTCCGGCCCGTACGGTGGTGCTGCGCGAGGACACCGCCGCCCTGGCGGAACGGCTCGGCTGCAAGGCGCTGCGGCACGAGGGCATCCGGTGGTCCGGCTGGCGGTCCATGCGGCGCAAGCAGGTGGTGCGTGAGCTGGCGCTCGGCGTGGACTCCCCCGACGGTGATCCGCTGCCTGCCCCGACTCATCTGCCGCAGCACGTCCTGACGCGCGGGCTGCGGGACGCGGTGGCCGCTCAGGAGCTGGTCCAGGTGGCCCCGTACAGCCGGATCGACACGCTGGAGCAGGACCCGGCCGGGGTCACGGTGCACACCAGGAAGCCGAACCCGACCTGGTGGCGCGGGAGTTACCTGGTGGGCTGCGACGGCGCCAGGTCCACCGTACGCAAGCTCCTCGACATCCGTTTTCCCGGGCGTACGGCGGTGGAACGGCATGCCGTCGCAGCGCTGCACACCGAGCTTCCCTGGCCGGGACAGGCCGTGCTGCACCGGCTGCCGCCGTGGCGGACCGGCGGCGCCGAGGTGACCGCACGGCCGCTGCCGGACGGCGCCTGGCGGCTGGACTGGCTGCTGCCGCCGCGCGGCGAGCTCGTCACGCCGGACGCCCTGATCGCCCGGATCCGGGACACGCTGGCGGGCTGGTGCGGCGAGACACCGCCGTACGAACTGCTGGACACGGGTGTGTACACGCTGCACCACCGGCTCGCCCTGCGCTGGCGGGCCGACCGGGCCTTCCTGGCCGGGGACGCCGCCCATCTGCTGGGCGCGCTCGGCACCCAGGGGCTCGACGAGGGGCTGCGGGACGCCGAGAACCTGGCCTGGAAACTCGCCCAGGCCTGGCACCACGGCGCCTCCGACGTACTGCTCGACAGCTACCAGGCCGAGCGCCGGGCCGCGGTCGCCGCACGGCTGCGCGCCGCGGACCAGTCGCTGCCGATACTGCGTGGCGGCGGAGGTCTGCGGACCCTGGTCCCGGGGAGCGCACGGGGGCACGACTCGCTGCTCACCGACGGACATCTGGGCTGTGGCCCCCTCGGTGCGCCCCCCTCGTACTCGCACTCACCCCTTGCGCCCCCACGCGCCGAGGCGCACACCTCCGTGGGTACGCCCCCCGGTGCGCCGGTCACCGATGTGCGGGTGACGGCTCCGGACGGCACGACCGTGCGGCTGCGCGAGCGGCTGGGTCAGGGGCATCTGCTGGTGGTCCTGGTGGCGCCCGGTACGGGGGTGTGGGACCGGCGTCACTGGATGAGCGCCGGCGTCATGCCGCGGCTGGTCGCGGCTGTCGACGCGTTGCCGGTGAAGGGCGAGCTGCTGGTGACCGAGAGCTATCCGGGGGCGTCGGCCCACACCGTGCTGCTGATCAGGCCGGACGGTCATCTCGTGGCGTCCTTCGGCGGGGTACGGCCCCGGGAGCTCTTCGCGGCGGCGGACGCGGTGCGGGGCGGGGCGGCGCGCGCCTCCGTGCGCTCCGACCAGACTGCGGGCATCAATTGACCGATGCGGACGTGCATGGTGTACTCCGGAACGTGATCGACACCGATGTGCGCCTGTGGCGGAGGGTCCATATGGACCTCGTCCGCTATGCGGGCTGCATGTGTCGTCCGTCCTGCTGAATCGCCTCTTCCTGCCACGCCGTGCGCTCTGCCGCACGGTCGTGCGTCCGCGCGAACCCTCAGGACGGTCTCTGTGTCTGCCCCTTCGTCACCCTCTGTACGCATGTCCTCCTCCGCCGCCGATGGTGCTTCCGGTCCGACGGCCGCGGAGCTGCTCGATTTCGTCCGCCGTGTCGCCGTCGACGCCGCGATCATCGCCTCACTTCCTCTCGATCCCGAAGGCCGCACCTGGGTCCAGCTCGAAGGGCCGGGCGGCAGCGAGGCCTGGCTGATCGGCTGGCCGCCGGGTACCGGCACCGGCTGGCACGACCACGCCGACTCGATCGGCGCCTTCACCACCGCGGTCGGCGCCCTCAAGGAGCTGTCGCTAGCCGCCCGGCTGCCCACCGACGGCTGGAAGACGCTCGAACTCACCGAAGGCATCGACCGTTCCCGGCAGTTGGCCACCGGCCAGGGCAGGGCGTTCGGCCGCCACCACGTCCACGAGGTGCTGAACGAATCGGGCGCGGAACACGCCGTCTCCGTCCATGCGTACTACCCGCCGCTGCCGCAGATCCGGCGCTACAGCCGCACCGGTGCGGTACTCCGTCTCGAGCAGGTCGAACGGCCGGAGGACTGGCAGTGAGCGACAGCCCTCGGCGTGGTACGACACCGGTCGGGATCGACGAGCTGCTGGAACGGGTCCGGGCCGGGTTCGTCCGGGTCGGCCCGCGGGAGGCGCTCGTCGCCACCGCGGACGGGGCGCTTCTCGTCGACATCCGCTATGCGGAGCTGCGGGAACGGGACGGACTGATTCCGGGGGCGCTGGTCGTCGAACGCAATGAGCTGGAGTGGCGGCTCGACCCGCAGGGCAGCCACCGGGCCCCGGAGGCGGTGAGCCACGACCTCCAGGTCGTGGTCGTCTGCAACGAGGGCTACGCGTCGAGCCTCGCCGTCGCGTCCCTGCGACAGCTGGGGCTGCATCGGGCGACCGATGTGATCGGCGGGTTCCAGGCGTGGCGTGCGGCGGGGCTTCCGGTCGAGGCCTGAGAACGGGTCCGGCGGCTGGACGGACGTGGTCGGCGGCGGAGCATCCGGCTGAGAACGGCCGACTCCGGCGCTGAGAACTGCCGACTCCGGCGCTGAGAACTGCCCCCTCCGGCTATGGGCGTGCCCGGACCGCACGCGTCGTACGGGAACATCCGCCCGGGCTGCGGGCGGGCGCACCGTCGTAGAGCATGCCTGACGCTCCATGAACTCGGTACCGCCCGGGTGCGGGGCCGGGCCCCGCAGCCCGCTCGCCGGTGCCCCGAATCCGCCTCGATACACCCGAACGCCGCGCTCCGGTGGAGCAATCTCCGTACCCGACGGACATTCGGCTCAACGCCAAGGACCGACGTGACGGAGACTTCGCACCCATGCCGACGCCCACCTTGACCCCTGACCAGCTCGATGCCCAGGCCGCTCACCTCCACGACACCGAGGCCTGGCAGCAGATCGTCACCGGCTGGGACCTCACCGCCGCCGAACCCGTACCCCCCTCCTCCCCCGGCGCCGCGGACCGGCCGGCGGACCGTCAGCCGGCCGACTGGCGCGACCTGCTGTCCGTACCGGTCGATCAGCTCATCGCCGAGTCCGTGCGGGCCCTGCCGGCCGCCGCGCCGCGCGAGCGGCCCCTCCCCGGGCGGCTCGGCGCGATCCTCCCCGACCGGCTCCACTCCTGGCGGCGCATCGGGCAGCCCGAGGTGCGGCCCTCCACCCATCTCGCCTGCGCACGGCAGATCCTGACCGAGTGGGGCTGGCAGAACACCCCGTACCGGCTCCGCAACGCCCGCGGCGCCCGGTGCGTCTGCGGCGCTCTGCTCACCGCCCACCGCCTGGGCTACGGCTCCCTCGACACCGTGGACCGGGCTGGCGCCTGGCTTGTCGCCGAACTCCGGTCCCGGGGCTGGACCGGTCTGATCGGACCGTGGAACCGCTGCCCCGGCCGCACCGCCGCGGATGCGCTCGCGCTGATCGACGCCACCATCGCCCGCGCCGCCCGCGCCGGGCAGTGATCCGCGACCGGACGGACGCCCCGGGCGCGGCATTCGATGAGGGTACGAGGGCGGCGGCCCGGCCCGTGACCGGGACGCGGCGCCGCGCCGCGCCTCAGTGACGGGTGAGCAGCGCGTCGACCAGATCGCGCAGTGGCCCCGTGAGGTCCTGCGATGTGGCCGACGCGAGCGGCTCCAGACCGGGAGAGGCGCGCAGCACCGTGATGCCGAAGGCCACGGACAGAACGAGTTGGGCCCGCAGGAGGAGCCCGTCATCGTCGGGGTCCTCGGGCCGCCAGCCGGCCGCCGAGGCGAGCCGCTCACTGAACGTGCGCAGCAGGCCGGTGCGCATCTGCTCGGTGCGCTCGTCGCCGGAGGAACGCAGCAGCAGCAGGAGTGCGTCCCTGGGACCGTCCGTGGCGAGCACGCCCGCGGTGTGACTGACGATGATCTCCGGAATCTGTGCCAGGTCGGCCACCGTGCCCGCCGCGTGGACGAGTTCGTCGATGACCGCCTTCAGACAGGCTTCGAAGAGGCCTTCTTTGGACTGGAAGTAACGGTTGATGAGCGCGACGTTGACACCGGCGTCATCAGCGATGTCGCGCACGGTCGTGGCCGCGTATCCGTCGTACGCGAAGCGTCGGCGGGCCGCGTCGAGCAGGAGCCCACGGGTCCTGGCGCCGGCACCTCGCCGGGAGGGCGGCGGGCTGTTGTCCGTCGGCGCCAGGGGCGCGGGAGCTGCCTGGGAACTGCTGGCTTTCATGGCTGTCCTCTCTCTGCTCGAACGGTACCGCCCGCGCCACCATGTAAACAGATGTTGACCTCACTCCCCTCCCTGCCCTAGCTTCCATGTAAGCAGATGTTTACTTTTGGCTCCGGGCGAGCGAATGATGCCCGGCAGCCCCTCACTTATGGAGTCCCGAATGGACGCCCCCCAGCCCACGGCCCGCGCCGGTGGCGTGGTCGCCACGCTGGCCCTCGCCGGCATCACCGCCGCGATCATGCAGACACTGGTCACGCCGCTCATCGCGGAGCTGCCCCAGATCCTGCACACCTCGCCGTCGAACGCGGCATGGGTGATCACCGTCACCCTGCTGGCGGGGGCGATCTGTGTACCGATCTGCGGACGCCTCGGCGACCTGATCGGCAAGCGCCGCATGCTCCTGGCGTGCTCCGTGCCGCTCGTGGCCGGCTCACTGGTCTGCGCCCTCGCCTCCTCCATCGTCCCCATGATCATCGGGCGTGGACTGCAGGGCATGGGCATGGGCATGGTGCCGCTGGGCATCGCCCTGCTGCGCGACGTGGTCCCGGCGGAGAAGCTCAGCTCCTCCATCGCGCTGGTGAGCGCCTCCATGGGCATCGGCGGCGGGCTCGGCCTGCCGATCGCCGCGGCAGTCGCCCAGTACGCCAACTGGCGGGTGCTGTTCTGGGGCTCCACCGTCCTGGCCGTGGCGATCGCCGTCGCGATCTGGTTCGTCATCCCCGACGTCCCGGCCGGCGCCAAGGGTCAGCGCTTCGACGCCCTCGGCGCGGTCGGACTCGGCGCCGGACTGGTCTGCCTGCTGCTCGCCGTGTCGAAGGGCGCCAACTGGGGCTGGGCCTCGGCGACGACCCTCGGACTGTTCGCCGCCGCCGTCGTGATCCTGCTGGCCTGGGGTGCCTGGGAACTGCGCACGCGGGAGCCGCTGATCGACCTGCGCACCACGGCCCGCCCCCGGGTGCTGTTCACCAACGTCGCCTCGATCTTCGTCGGCTTCGGCATGTACGCGAGCATGCTGGTCGTGCCGCAGTTGCTCCAGTTCCCGGAGGCCACCGGCTACGGCCTGGGTCAGTCGATGCTCGCCGCCGGCCTGTGGATGGCGCCCGGCGGCATCATGATGATGATCGTCTCGCCGTTCGGCGGAAAGCTCACCGACGCCCGCGGCCCGAAGTTCACCCTGATCTGCGGTGTCCTGGTGCTGGCCGCCGGGTACGGCCTGTCGCTCGTCCTCATGGGCTCCGCGTGGGGCCTCATGCTGGCCCTCATGGTCATCAACAGCGGCGTGGGCCTCGCCTACGGATCGATGCCCGCGCTGATCATGAGCTCGGTACCGCTCTCCGAGACCGCCGCCGCCAACGGGTTCAACACCCTCATGCGTTCACTGGGCACGTCGGTCGGCGCCGCCGTGATGGGCGTGGTCCTCTCCCAGATGACGGTCACCATGGGCGGACACAGCTTCACCTCCGAGAGCGGCTTCCGTACCGGCCTGGTGATCGGCTGCGGCATCGCACTGGTCGCCGCGGTCATCGCGAGCGTCATCCCGGCCGCCCGCGCCGCCTCGGGCGTCGACGGCCGGAGCAAGGCCGCCGCGCCCGAGCAGGCCGCGGCCGAAGTCTGATCCGGCTGCCGGCCCGTTCGGCGGCCGACGCCGCCCCGGGGGCCGACGCCTGCCGGGGCGGCGTCGGCCGCTGAGTACCACCCGCCACACCGGCCGGGAAACTCCGGGGAACAGGAGCGTGCGTTGCCGCACGAGGACTGCGCCCCAGACATATCCTTTGACATACCTATGTTTTCAGATCTACCATTCGAGCCATGTCCGATTCCCGCGCGTCCGCCCAGGACCTCGACCGTGTGGCCGCTGCGCTCACGGCGTGCCTGCCCGCGCTGAACCGGGCTCTCGACCGGCGGGTCGCCCAGGACTTCGCGCGGCCCAAGCCGCCCGAGGGGCAACTCGCGCTGCTGCGCTTCGTATCGCAGCAGGAGGGCGCCACCGTGCGCCAGGCCGCCGACGCCCTGCTGATGCGGCCGAACAACGTCAGCGCCCTCGTCTCCCAGCTCACCGAGCAGGGACTGCTGGAGCGCCGGCAGGACACCGGGGACAAGCGGATCGCCCATCTGTATCCGACCTCAAGGGCGCGGCGGGAGCTGGCCGAGGTCCGGCGCCTCGAGGGCGCCCACATGTCCCAGGCTCTCCAGTCCCTCACCGACGGTGAGATGGACGCACTCGGTTCGGCCCTCGGCGCGCTGACGTCGCTCACGCGTCATCTGCGCCCCGTGCCCGCCGCCGAGTAACCCCGCGATCCCCCTGCCGGGGGACGCGACCGACCGCGCGCACGGCTGTCTCCGTGCCCGTGGGGATCTCCCGTGCCCGGAGACAGACCCGCTCCGTCCGCCCCGGCGGGCCGGGCGTGGCGCGCTCCCGCCCTTCCCTGCTTCCCGTAGCACTCCGGTTCCCACCGCACTCCAGACAGACAAGGCACTTCCATGCCGTCCACCACCGTGGATCACTCGTCCCTGCCCGCCGCCTCCCCACCGGAGGCGTCGCAGCCCCGCGGCAGGCGCTCCAACCCCTGGCTGACCCTCCTCGCGGTCACCTTCGGCCTCTTCATGGTCCAGCTCGACGCATCCGTCGTGGCGATCGCCAATCCGGAGATCGGCCGCGCGTTCAAGGCGTCCACCGCGGACCTGCAGTGGGTGACCAACGCCTATCTGCTCGCTCTGGCGGCCTCGCTGATTCTGGGCGGCAAGCTCGGCGACCGCTTCGGACGGCGTACGTACTACATGACCGGTGTCGTCGGGTTCACCCTGGCATCGGTCGCCATCGGTCTGTCCGGCTCCGTCGAGGGCGTCATCACCTTCCGGGCGGTACAGGGCTTCTTCGGAGGTCTGCTGATGCCCAACACGCTGGGCCTGCTGCGTGCGGTGTTCCCGCCGCGCAAGTTCGGTATGGCCGTGGGCATCTGGGCCATGGTCTCGACGGCGCTCGGGCCGATCGTCGGGGGCCTGCTGATCGAGCACGTCAACTGGGAGTCCGTGTTCTACATCAACGCCCCCATCGGCGTGATCGCGGTGCTGGTCAGCGCCGCTGTGCTGCCGCAGAGCAAGAACTCGACCGGCCGGCACCGCTTCGACGTCGCCGGCGTCGTCCTGCTGGCGCTGGGTCTGCTGTGCGTGATCTTCGGCGTCGTCAAGGGCGAGACGTGGGGCTGGTCCTCGGCGGGCACCCTGGGGTCTGTCGGGGCGGGTGTGCTGATCCTGGTCGCCTTCGGCTGGTTCGAGACCCGTGTCGCGCACCCGTTGCTGCCGATGCGGCTGTTCCGCAGCCGCGCGCTGACCACCGGTACGGTCATCACCGCGCTCAACTTCTTCGTGATGCTCGGCCTGATCTTCTTCGTGATGCTCTACCTGCAGAACGTGCGGGGCTTCACCCCCGTCGAGGCCGGTGTGCGCACGCTGCCGCTCAGCCTCGCCTCCCTGGTGGCCTCTCCCCTCGGGGCGGCGCTGACCGCCCGTTTCGGGCCGCGGCTCTCCATGCCGCTGGGCATGCTGCTCCAGGCCGCCGCCGCCTTCACCATGCTGACCTGGGACACCGGCTCCTCCTACGCCACGATGTGGCCGCCGTTCGTCGCGCTCGGCCTCGGCGTCGGCATGGTGCTGGCCGCCTCGTCGGACGCCATCGTCGGCCAGGCCCCCGTCGAGGACGGCGGCGTGGCGGGCGGCATCCAGGCCACCGCCCTGCAGATCGGCGGCGCGCTGGGGACGTCCGTACTCGTCTCGCTGATCAGCAGCCGGGTCGGCTCGACGCTGACCGGAGAACTGACCGCGGCGGGCGTCCCGGCGCGTGTGGCTGCCGGGATGGCGGAGGCCAAGGACGCGGTGGCGATGGGGGTCGCTCCGGTCTCGCCCGACATACCTGACCGGCTCCGGGCTGCCGTCGTGGAAGGCAGCGGCCAGGCGTTCATGAACGGTGTACACACAGCCGTCACCGTCACCGGTGTGCTCTGCCTGCTGGGCGCCGTCATCGCGGCGGCCGGCCTCCGTCGCGTCTCGGCGGCCGCGCAGCACTGAACGCCGACGGACGGCGCCCGCCCCGTGCAGGCACCGTCCGTCCCCTGTCCGGCCGGCCGCTTCACGCAGGCCGGACAGGACCGTCGCGGCCGCCTCGCCCACTCCGCGCCCGAGGCGTATTCGTTGCCGTACCGCTGCCCCTCAGGACATCCGGGATACGCAGGGCATCAGCATCGCCCGTGGTTCCCGTTTCCGGGACCGTCGCGCGGGCCCGGACCACCCCGATGGTCCCGGCCCGCGCGGTCGTTCACCAGGCGGCGTCGAGGAGCCGGACGAACGCACCGGCCTCCGGCGGGCACGGGTTCGGGTAGGGCCGGGCGGCGACCCGTTCGGCGATGGCACGCAGGCCGTCGCGCGGAACGCCCAGCGTTCCGCGCGTGGTCGGGCCGTCATGGCCGCGGGCGAGCCGGCCGATGACGGTGACCGGGTCGTCGCCGGTGATCCGCTCAAGGCGGGCGGCGGCCTTCGGGGCCGAGGGATGGTTGAAGGCCAGGACGTGGGCCAGGAGCATGGGCCAGGAGCATGGCGTGGAGCTCCGCGTGCGGCAGGTCGAACGTGCCGCCGAGCGCGTGCGCCAGTTGATGGTGGAGTCTCATCCGGGTCCGGGTCCGGGCCAGGCAGAGGCCGTCGAGCCAGGCGGACTGCTGGAGCCGCTCGCGGCCGGTTGGCGCCGACGGGGCGTCGAGCACCCCTCGCAGAGCCGTGAGGATGCCGTCGATCGACTCGGTCGCCAGCGCGTCGGTCACGGCGGTCGCGTTCGGAGCCCAGAGTGCCTCGACCGCGTGGGCCAGGGCGTTCAGCGAACTCGTCGGGGTGAGTCCCGGCGCCATCGTCGACGTCGGCTCCGGGTCGTACACCACGGTCCCGGGCTCGATCGACGGATCGCGGCGCGTCGCCTTCACTCCGTTCTCCGTCTCGCCCAGGACCGGTGTCACCTCGGATCCGGCGTACGTGCTCGGGACGGCGACCTGCGGCATTCCGGTGCGTACCAACAGTGCCTTGGCCAGACCGATGGCCGAGCCGCCGCCGATCGCCACCACGCAGTCCGTCGCCGTCTCCCCGGCGACCCGCATCGCCTCGGCCCGGTCGAAACGGCCCGCCAGGCGGGTGCCCAGGGCCCCGGCGAGCTCGTCGGCCGCCGCCCCGGGGGACCCCGCTCGCGACGAGCAGCACCCGCCGGGCGCCAATCCGCCCGGTCTCGGCCGAGGTGTCGTGTCGTGCCCCGCGGCCCAGGAGTACCCGGGAAGGGAACGTCTCGTGGACGGTCACCGCAGCGGCGGCGCTCCCGGTCGTGGTCATTTCCGTCCGCCGGTCCGCCACCCCGCGCGAGCGTCCGTCGGAGCCGCCGGTCAGAAGGGCTCGTCCAATCCTTCCGTGTCCTCGCCCTCCTCTTCCAGCGCCTGCCGCACCACGCGCAGGGCCATTCCCTCCCCGTACCCCTTGCGGGCGAGCATGCCCGCGAGGCGGCGCAGCCGCTTGTCGCGGTCCAGGCCGCGAGTGGACCGCAACTTGCGAGCGACGAGCTCACGGGCGGTCGTCTCCTCCTGATCGGAGTCGAGCTGCCCGACGGCCTCGTCGATCACTGCGGAGTCCACCCCCTTGGTGCGCAGCTCACGGACGAGAGCGCGGCGGGCCAGCCCTCGGCCGTGATGCCGGGACTCCACCCAGGCGTCCGCGAATGCGGCGTCGTCGATCAGCCCGACGTCCTCGAAGCGCGACAGCACTTCTTCCGCCGCCTCATCCGGGATCTCCCGCTTGCGCAGGGCGTCCGCAAGCTGCTTTCTAGTGCGCGGGGTCCCGGTGAGCAGCCGCAGACAGATGTTGCGCGCCTGCTCGACCGGGTCTCGCGGCTCCCCCTTCTCGGCCCTCGACGAGGAAGGGGAGCCGCTGCTCCTGGAGCGGGAGCGGGCACGACGACCCGCCCCCTCGCCGAATCCGGCGCCCGAGCCGCCGTGACCGGGACCGGCCTCCGGCTCGTACGCGCCCTCGGACCCGGCCGTGTGTCCGGCGGCGAATTCAGGACCGGGACGGACGCCATGGTCGTCGGCGCTGACCGGCCACTCCGTACGACGCGTCACGGTCTAGCTCTTGGCCGCCGCGGCCTTGGCCGGCTTGCTCTTGCCGACCGGAGCGGGCACCGACTTCGCGCTGTCGGCCGGAGCCGTGGCGCCGCCCGCCGCATCCGCACCGGTCTCGGCCGCATCGGCATCCGGCCTGACTCCGACGCCCAGCTTCTCAAGGATCTTCTTCTCGATCTCATTGGCAAGATCGGGGTTGTCCTTGAGGAAGTTGCGGGAGTTCTCCTTGCCCTGGCCGAGCTGGTCACCCTCGTACGTGTACCAGGCACCCGCCTTGCGGACGAAGCCGTGCTCCACGCCCATGTCGATCAGACCGCCCTCACGGCTGATGCCCTGGCCGTAGAGGATGTCGAACTCGGCCTGCTTGAACGGCGGCGCGACCTTGTTCTTCACGACCTTGACGCGGGTGCGGTTACCCACGGCGTCGGTGCCGTCCTTCAGCGTCTCGATCCGGCGGATGTCCAGACGCACCGAGGCGTAGAACTTGAGCGCCCGGCCACCGGTCGTGGTCTCCGGCGAGCCGAACATCACACCGATCTTCTCGCGGAGCTGGTTGATGAAGATCGCGGTGGTCTTGGACTGGTTGAGCGCGCTGGTGATCTTCCGCAAGGCCTGGCTCATCAGGCGGGCCTGCAGACCCACGTGCGAGTCGCCCATCTCGCCCTCGATCTCCGCGCGCGGCACGAGCGCCGCGACGGAGTCGATGACGATCAGGTCGAGGGCGCCGGAGCGGACCAGCATGTCCACGATCTCCAGCGCCTGCTCGCCGTTGTCCGGCTGGGACAGGATGAGGTTGTCGATGTCGACGCCGAGCTTCTTCGCGTACTCGGGATCGAGGGCGTGCTCCGCGTCGATGAAGGCCACCGAGCCGCCGAGCTTCTGCGCGTTCGCCACGGCGTGCAGCGTCAGCGTCGTCTTACCGGAGGACTCCGGTCCGTAGACCTCCACCACACGGCCGCGCGGCAGGCCGCCGACGCCGAGGGCCACGTCGAGGGCAGTCGACCCGGTGGGAATCACCTCAATGGGCTCGTTCGGCCGCTCACCGAGGCGCATCACCGCGCCCTTGCCGAATTGCCGTTCAATCTGTGCGAGTGCGGCGTCCAACGCCTTCTCGCGGTCGGTTCCTGCCATGGGTTCCACCCGATTTGCTTGAGTCGATCGCTTCACGTCAAAGACGCTAACCCCTGCCACTGACAATGGGCCTCGACGTCCTCCCGGCCTGTGGACAACTCCACGGTCGGGCCCGGGGAAACCCGGCCAGATTCCCATGAGAATGGATGTTCGATTTTGCTGTCAAGCGCACCGCGCCGGGCCGGTCAGCCCTGAAGGATTCCGAACCGGCACGCCCATGAGAGGGGAACGGGGCCGTCCGCAGATCCAGGACCCGGGCGGCCGGCCGGCATGACGGGCTGTCGCCGAGGCGGCCCCACCGGTGAGGCGGTCAGGCGCGTTCCGGAGCCTCCGGCTCCGGAGTCCTGCCCTGTCCGCCGCGGGCCTCGCTGCTCTCGGCGGTCCGCCAGGACCGGCGCAGCCGAGTGAGCGCCGTCTCACCACGCTGCTGGTGGCGGCCGTGCACCCGCGGGTCGTCCGTCACGTCGTACCGCTTCACGTAGGCGCCGAGGAACGCCTGGAGCGTGGCGACGGCCGGGATCGCGATCAGCGCACCCACAGCGCCCATGAACGCCGTACCCGCGATGACCGATCCGAAGGCGACCGCCGGATGGATGTCGACGGTCTTGGAGGTGAGCTTGGGCTGCAGCGCATAGTTCTCGAACTGCTGGTAGACCACGACGAAGCCGAGCACCCACAGCGCGTACCAAGGGTCGATGGTGAACGCGATCAGCATCGGCAGGGCGCCCGCCAGATACGTACCGATCGTGGGGATGAACTGGGAGACCAAGCCGACCCAGATGGCGAGCGCGGGCGCGTACGGCACGCCGAGGATCACCAGCAGGAGGTAGTGCGCGATCCCGGAGATGAGTGCCATCAGGGTGCGCGAGTAGAGATAGCCACCGGTCTTGTCGACCGCGATCTCCCAGGCCCGCAGCACCTCGGCCTGCCTGGCGGGCGGCAGTACGGAGCACAGGGCCCGCCGCAGCCGGGGGCCGTCGGCGGCGAAGTAGAACGAAAACAGGAAGATCGTCAGAAGACGGAACAGCCCGCCGAGCACAGTGGTGGAGATGTCGAGCACTCCGGTCGCACTGTTCTGGACGTACTTCTGCAGCCAGTCGGAGTGCAGCAAACTGTCCTGGACCTCGACCCGGGAGAGCTCGGTGTGGAAGTTCTGGTTGACCCAGTTGATCACCGAGTCCAGATACTTCGGGAACTCCTCGACCATGTCGACGATCTGGCCCGCGAGCATCGAGCCGAGCAGCACGACGAAACCGGCTGCGGCGATCAGCACCACGAGGAAGACCAGGAAGGTTGCGAGGCCGCGGCGCATGCCGCGCGCCGACATCCGGCTCACCGCGGGCTCGATGGCAAGCGCCACGAAGAACGCGATCAGCACATTGATCAGTAGCCCGATGAGCTGGTCGAACGCCCAGCTGCCGAGCCTGAAACAGGCGTAGAGCGCCAGGGCGAGCACCATCGCGCGCGGCAGCCACGCCGGCATGCGGGCGGGCCCGGTGCCGGACGGCGCGGCCAACGGGGCGGCCGGGGTGGGCTGGGTGAGCGGCGTCTGGGTCTGGGCTGTCTCGTCTGTCGGTGACACCGCTCCAGTCTCGCCTACGGCTGTGACAAGCAGCCGCCCGCCCCGGACAACAGCACAGGTCCGGCCGCTGACGAGCCGGAGGTCAGCGCTTGTCTGCGGGGATGTCGACTGCCGTGCAGACTGCTCGCCAGACGTCCTTGGCGTCCCAGCCGGTGGCCAGCGCCTGGCGCACCGTCTGCCCGCCGAGCTCGGCCATCACGTGATCGCGCGCAAAGGAATCGGCGTACCCCGCGCCGAAGTGGTCCGCCATCCGTTCCCAGAAAATCGTCAACCGCATGACCTCAGTATCCCGCTCCTGAGAGTGCAGCCGGGCCGCTACGCCCTGCCGAGAGCACTTACCGCCCTACGGTCGGTCCATGGCTGGAACCGGAGCAAGTCCCCTCAACCGTGCCGAGCAGTTCATCTGGCTCACGGCCCGTGTCCTAGAACAGCGGCGGTTCGCGCATCACTTCCTGAAAGGAAGTGCGGACGCCGTGGAGACCGCACTCGCCGCCTATCTGAATGAGGACGGCGGATACGGGCACGCTCTAGAACCCGATCTGCGTGGCCCCGTCAGTCAGCCACTGCACACCGCCCACGCGCTCAATGTCCTCGACTCCATCGGCCGCTGCGACGGGCCGCGGGTGGAGCGGATCTGCCGCTTCCTGACCGCGGTGTCCACGAAGGAGGGGGCGCTGCCCGCTCTCCTGCCGTCACAGCGCGGCTATCCGGCCGCACCGTTCATCCCGATCGTCGACGACCCGCCGGCGGAGCTGTTGGCCACCGGCCCGGTCGTCGGGCTCCTGCACCGCAATGCGGTGTGGCATGCCTGGCTGTTCCGGGCGACCGACTTCTGCTGGGCGGCGGTCGACGCCCTGGACCGGTCGCATCCGTACGAGATCGAGGCGGCGCTCGCCTTCCTGGACGGCGCCCCCGACCGGGCCCGGGCGGAGGCGGCGGCCGACCGGCTCGGGCGGCTGGTGCGGGAGCAGCGGCTCGCCGTACTGGATCCGGAGCGGTACGCGGAGTACCCGGTGGCTGCCGGATACGCACCGGGCGAGCAGCACTTCCCGTACGACTACGCCCGCACACCCGATTCGCTCGCCCGCAGCTGGTTCACCGACGAGGAGCTGGCCCGCTCGCTCGATCATCTCGCGGCCGAGCAGCAGGCGGACGGCGGTTGGCCGGTGAACTGGCGGCAGTGGGCGCCGGGGACGGCTCTGGAAGGACGGCCCATCGTGACGCTCAAGGCGCTCCTGACACTGCGGGCCCATGGACGCAGCCTGGACTGAGAACGTGCGCCTACCGTGCCGGCGTCCGTGGCGGTGTCGGTACGGAACTGCGCCGAGGCTGCCCGTAGGACTCGGCGGCGGTCTCCTGATGTGTGTGGCCGCTCTGGCGATCACGGTGTTCGCCGAGGTGGAATCGGTCGGCGTGAAGATCGCGCTGATGGTCGGGCTAATGGCGTTGACGAATGTGATCCTCACCGTCTCTCAGATGGCCGCACCGTCTCTCAGACGGCCGCCGCCCGGATCGCACCGGCCGGTCAACGCGGGGTGGCGCTGGGTGCGCCGACTTTCTTCTACGCCCTCGCCGGGATCCTGTCTCCGCTGGTCACGGGCCGGATGGTGGATGCGGCGGTCTCCGTGCCCACGGGCTACCGCTCGGCGTATCCGCTGATGGCGGGGCTGGTGGCGGTGGCCGGTGTGCTCGCCGTCTGCTTCCTGCGACCGGAGAAGGACGCGGCACGGCTGGACGTGGCCGAGGCCGCGCCGATGGGCCTCGCGGTGCACTGAGCCGGTCGACGGGTGCTTGTTTGCGTGTCGCGTGTGTAAGGGGCTCGGCTCTATAGGACCGAGCCCCTTACCAACGTGCCTCGGACGTACCTCAGCAGTGTCTAACCGAGGGCGCGTACCCCTGCTGTGACGACCACGGCGGCCCCTACGACCACGAGGAAGGGCGCGCGCAGGACCAGTGCGAGCGCCGCCGCTGCCAGCCCCGCACCCCTGGCGTCCAGCGCCAGGTGCTGCCCGTCGCCGAACGTCTGCTGGGCGGTGAGAGCGGCCAGCAGCGCCACGGGCAGGAGCGCGGCGAGACGCTGCGCAAGCGGGCGTTCCAGCACACCGGCCGGCACCAGCAGGCCGAGCAGTTTGGCCAGGTAACAGCCGATGGCGGTCAGCCCGATGGCGATCCAGATGTTCATCGGCTCTCCTCCGTCGCAGCGTCGCACCGGTCCGTCGCAGCGTCGCACCGGCTCGTTTCCGCGTCCCGGTGCGTTCCCTTCCGGCGTCCGCTCAGAAACAGAACAGCGGGTGCGGCGAGCGCGGACAGCAGGACGGGGACGCCTGCGGGCAGTACGGGCAGCAGTCCGAGCGCGAGCAGAACCGCGATTCCGGCGGTGATGCGCTCCGTGGTGCTCTTCAGCATCGGCGCGAGCAGGGCGAGGAAGACCGCGGGCGACGCCGCGTCCAGTCCCCAGGCGTCGGTGTCGCCGAGCGCCTTGGCGCCGAGGGCCCCCACCAGCGTAGTCAGGTTCCACAGCACGTAGAGGGTAAGCCCGGTAACGGCGAAACCGATCCGCGCGGCCCGCCGGGTGGGCTGCGGCAGTGTCACGGCGGTGGTCTCGTCGATGACCCACTGGGCGGCGAAGGGACGGAGCGCGCGCGGAAGCGCCAGGAGCTGCGAGAGCCGCAGGCCGTAGAACGAGTTGCGTACGCCGAGGAAGAAGGCCCCGGCAGCCGCGGTGTACGGATTGCCGCCCGCCGCGAGAGCGCCCACGAGGGCGAACTGCGAGGCGCCGGTGAAGACGGCGAGGCTGAGCACGCAGGTCTGCAACAGGCTCAGTCCGGAGCCGGCCGAGGTCACGCCGAAGGCGAAGCCGGAGAGCCCGACGGCTATACCGACTCCGAGCGCGTCGCGCACGACGGCCGTGTCCGACTTCGCCGCGGCCTCGTCCGATGTCGCCCCGGCAGCCTCCGACATCGTCTCTGCCGCGTCCTGCCGCACTACGGGGACGGTCGTGCTGCCGTGGGGTGCGCCGGCCGCTTCGCCGGCGCCCTCTGGGAGTGTTGTCTGTTCTGCCACGACCGGAACGCTACGTGGGCAGATCCCGACCGGTCTTGTACGTTCTTGCACGTTCGCGCTGGTACGCGCCCGGCGGCACCCCCACGATCCGGGTGAAGTGACGATTGAGATGCGGCTGATCGGTGAAGCCGACCTCGGCGGCCGCCTCCGCAGGCGCCGTCCCCGCGTCGAGCATCCGACGCGCGGCCCGCACCCGGGCATCGGTGAGCCAGGCGTGCGGCGGCATCCCGTACTGCTTCTTGAAGGCCCTCAGCAGCGCGAACGGGTTGGTGCCGAGTTCCGCGGCCAACGCGTCCAGTGTGGGCGGCTGCGCCAGGCGGCCCTCCAGTACCGCGCGGGCCCGCGCCGCATCCCGTGCACCCGCCGAGCGGGGCTCGCGGAGGGCCAGCACACTGCCGTGCCGGCTGAGCAGCCGCACGACCATGACCCGCAGGACGGTGTCGGCGGCGAGTGCGTTGCCCTCCTCGGCGGCCCGGTGGACCTCGCCGATCAGCCGGGCCGCGTACGGGTCGACGACGCTGGTCTCGGTGAAGCCGACCGTGCCACGCAGACTCGTCGTATCCGCCGCGATGTCGTTGATCACCCGCGCTGACGGGTACAGCGTGGCGTACACCCAGCCCTCGGGAACCCCCGCGCGGGCGGTGTGCGGCACCTCCGGATTGATCATGACGACGTCGCCGGGGCCCGCGTGGACGGTGCCTCCCGGCAGCCCGACGTCCTCCACCCCGCGGGTGATGGTGCCGAAGACATAGCCCTCGTGGCTGTGGCGCGGAAAGGTGTGGCGCACGTACCGGGCACGCAGCAGATCGAGGTCGGGCAGCTCCGCGTACTGCCAGTGCCTCGCCCACTCCCCCGATCCCGACTCGGGTATGGCCACCATGGGCAGATTCTCGCAGCTCCGGAACGTGGTCGCCGGTGGTCGTCACGGCCGTTGTCAGTGGCGGGGTGCACGATGGGGGACATGGCCGGCTCTGCGCTCGACTCGTTCTCCCCTGCGACCCGCAGCTGGTTCGCGGGTGCCTTCAGCGCGCCCACGGCCGCGCAGGAAGGCGCCTGGCGCGCCATCGGCGAAGGTTCGGACGTGCTGGTCGTCGCGCCGACCGGCTCCGGCAAGACCCTGGCCGCGTTCCTCGCCGCGCTGGACGGGCTGGCGTCCGTCCCGCCGCCGGCCGAGGCGAAGAAGCGCTGCCGCGTGCTCTACGTCTCCCCTCTCAAGGCCCTCGCGGTCGACGTCGAGCGCAACCTCCGCTCACCACTGACCGGCATCCGCCAGGAGTCGGTGCGTCTGGGACTGCCCGAGCCCGAGGTCCGGGTGGGAATCCGCTCCGGCGACACCCCGCCCGCCGAACGCCGCTCGATGGCGACCCGGCCGCCTGACATCCTGATCACCACGCCCGAATCACTGTTCCTGATGCTGACCTCATCGGCCAGGGAGGCACTGTCCGGCATCGAGACGGTGATTCTCGACGAAGTGCATGCCGTGGCGGGTACGAAGCGGGGCGCCCACCTCGCCGTATCGCTGGAGCGTCTCGACGAGCTGCTGCCCCGGCCCGCACGACGGATCGGCCTGTCGGCGACGGTCCGGCCGGTCGACGAGGTGGCGCGCTTCCTCTCCCCGCAGCGGAAGGTGGAGATCGTCCAGCCGCCGTCCACCAAGCAGTTCGACCTGTCGGTGGTCGTGCCGGTCGAGGATCTGGGCGAACTCGGCGGCTCCCCCGCCACCGACCCCGACCAGGCAGGCCAGGCGGACAAGCCGTCGATCTGGCCCCATGTCGAGGAACGCATCGTCGATCTCATCCAGGAGCACCGCTCCACCATCGTCTTCGCGAACTCCCGCCGCCTCGCGGAGCGGCTGTGCAACCGGCTCAACGAGATCGCGTACGAGCGGGCCACCGGCACCATGCTCGACGAGCACACCTTCGACCCGTCGCTGCCGGAGGCACACTCCCCGGCCGAGATCATGGCCCAGTCGGGCGCGGCGAAGAGCGCCCCCGCGCTGCTCGCCCGCGCCCACCACGGTTCGGTCTCCAAGGAGCAGCGCGCCCAGGTCGAGGAGGATCTCAAGGCGGGGCGGCTGCCTGCTGTGGTCGCCACCTCCAGTCTGGAGCTGGGCATCGACATGGGAGCGGTCGACCTGGTGGTCCAGGTCGAGTCGCCGCCGTCGGTCGCCTCCGGACTGCAACGGGTCGGCCGGGCCGGGCACCAGGTCGGTGCGGTCTCCACCGGAGTGGTGTTTCCGAAGTACCGGGGCGATCTGGTGCAGGCGGCCGTGGTCACCGAGCGGATGTGCGAGGGCTCCATCGAGGCGCTCCGGATCCCGTCCAACCCTCTCGATGTGCTGGCCCAGCAGCTCGTCGCCATGGTCGCCCTGGACAGCTGGCAGGTGGACGATCTGCTGGCCGTGACCCGCCGCGCGGCCCCCTTCGCCGCCCTGCCCGAATCGGCGTTCACCGCCGTGCTGGACATGCTCGCCGGCCGTTATCCGTCCGACGCCTTCGCCGAGCTGCGCCCGCGTGTGGTCTGGGACCGCGTGGCCGGTACGGTCACGGGCCGCCCCGGCGCCCAGCGGCTCGCCGTCACCTCCGGGGGCACCATCCCCGACCGCGGGCTCTTCGGGGTCTTCCTCGCCGGCGCCGACCCCAAGAAGGGCGGCGGTCGCGTCGGTGAGCTGGACGAGGAGATGGTGTACGAGTCCCGGGTCGGTGACGTCTTCACGCTGGGCACCACGTCCTGGCGGATCGAGGACATCACCCGCGACCGTGTCCTGGTGTCGCCCGCGCCCGGGGTTCCCGGCCGGCTGCCGTTCTGGAAGGGCGACCAACTGGGCCGTCCACTGGAGCTGGGGCGTGCGCTGGGTGCGTTTCTCCGCGAGATCGGCGGGTTGTCACCGGAAGACGCACGACAGCGTCTGCTCGCCGCGGGGCTCGACGCCTGGGCCGCCGACAACACCCTGTCGTACATCGACGAACAGCGCCGCGCCTGCGGTCACGTGCCGGACGACCGGACCATCCTCGTCGAGCGTTTCCGTGACGAGCTGGGCGACTGGCGCGTCGTCGTCCACTCCCCGTTCGGCGCGCAGGTGCACGCCCCCTGGGCGCTCGCGCTGAACGCCCGCCTCGCCGAGCGGTACGGCATGGACGCCCAGGTGATGCATGCCGACGACGGCATAGTGCTGCGGCTGCCCGATGCCGATCTGATGGGCCTGGACCTCCTGGACTTCGATCCGACGCAGGACCCCGCCCAGGATCCGACACCGCTGCCGGCCCCCTCGTACGACAGCGAGCAACCACCCGTCGGCGCTGCGGATGTGACGTTCGACCAGGGCGAGATCAGTCAGATCGTCACCGACCAGGTGGGCGGTTCGGCCCTGTTCGCCTCCCGGTTCCGCGAGTGCGCGGCGCGCGCCCTGCTGCTGCCCCGGCGCAGCCCCGGAAAGCGCACCCCGCTCTGGCAGCAGCGCCAGCGCGCAGCGCAACTGCTTCAGGTCGCCTCCGAGTTCGGCTCGTTCCCGATCGTCCTGGAAGCGGTCCGCGAGTGCCTCCAGGATGTCTTCGACGTCCCTGGGCTGACGGAACTCATGGGCGACCTCGAAGCACGCCGCGTCCGGCTGGTCGAGGTGACCACGCCGGAACCCTCGCCCTTCGCCCGCTCCCTCCTGTTCGGCTATGTCGCCCAGTTCCTGTACGAGGGCGACTCGCCCCTCGCCGAGCGGCGGGCCGCCGCCCTCTCCCTCGACTCCCACCTGCTGGCCGAGCTCCTCGGCCAGGCAGAACTGCGCGAGCTGCTCGACGCCGACGTCCTGTCCGAGCTGGAACAGGAACTCCAGTGGCTGACCGAGGACCGCCGGATCAAGGACGTCGAAGGGGTCGCGGATCTTCTTCGGGTTCTCGGACCGCTCACCGACCGGGAGTTGGCCGCGCGCGGCGCCCGGCCACCATGGGCTCCGGAGCTCTCCGCCACCCGCCGCGCCATCCGGGTCCGGATCGGCGGAGCGGACCACTGGGCCGCGATCGAGGACGCGGGACGGCTGCGCGACGCGCTGGGCACCGCCCTCCCGGTCGGCGTCCCCGAGGCGTTCACCGAACCGGTGAAGGACCCCCTCGGCGACCTCCTCGCGCGATACGCCCGTACACACGGCCCGTTCACCTCCACCGAGGCCGCCGGCCGTTTCGGCCTCGGCACCGCGGTCACGGACGGGGCACTGCAACGTCTCGCCGCGACCGGCCGGCTCGTCCAGGGCGAGTTCCACCCCGCCGGCATCGGCCAGGAGTGGTGCGACGCCACCGTGCTGCGACGACTGCGCCGCCGTTCCCTCGCCGCGCTCCGCCATGAGCTGGAGCCGGTGCCGCCCGCCGCCCTCGCCGGTTTTCTTCCCCAGTGGCAGCACATGGGCAATAACAGCCTGCGCGGAATCGACGGACTGGCCCGCGCCATCGAGCAGTTGCAGGGTGCGCCCGTCCCGGCGTCGGCCCTGGAGAAACTGATCCTGCCTGGCCGGGTCACGGGCTACACCCCCGCGATGCTGGACGAGCTGACGACCACCGGCGAGGTCGTCTGGGCCGGCGCGGGTGCCCTGCCCGGCAAGGACGGCTGGCTGTCCCTCTACCTCGCCGACAGCGCACCCCTGCTCCTCCCGCCCCCGCACCCGCTCGAATTCAGCGCGTTGCACGAATCCGTCCTGAAAGCCCTGAGCGGCGGGTACGGACTGTTCTTCCGGCAGATCGCCGACCAGGTCCGCGCCACCACGCACCCCGACTGCACCGATCCGCAACTGGCCGATGCCGTCTGGGACCTGGCCTGGTCCGGCCGGCTCACCAATGACACGCTCGCCCCGCTGCGTTCGCTCCTCGGATCCGGGCGCACGGCGGGGTCGACCGCGCACCGCGCCAAGCGGAGCATTCCGCGCGGGCGTTACGGCTCGCTCGCCGCCGCCCGGCCCGCGTCCCGCACCGGCCCGCCCACTGTCTCGGGCCGCTGGTCCCTGCTGCCCGCCACCGAACCCGACCCCACGCACCGTGCGCACGCCCTGGCGCGCACGCTCCTCGACCGCCACGGGGTGGTGACCCGCGGTGCGGTCCAGGCCGAGGGCGTCGAGGGCGGCTTCTCCGCCACGTACCGCGTCCTCTCCGCCTTCGAGGACAACGGCCAGGCCCGGCGCGGCTATGTCGTCGAAGGCCTGGGAGCGGCCCAGTTCGCGATGGACGGCGCGGTCGACCGGCTGCGGGCCACGTCCACCGCCCGTGACCGTACGGAGCCGGGCGCCGCACCCCATGCCCTGATCCTCGCGGCTGCGGACCCGGCCAATGCCTACGGCGCGGCGCTGCCCTGGCCCGAGCCGCCGGACGGCGCCGGGCACAAGCCCGGCCGCAAGGCGGGCGCCCTGGTGGTGCTGGTCGACGGCGAACTGGCGATGTACATGGAGCGCGGCGGCAAGACGCTGCTGGCCTGGCACACCGACCCCGAAGACCCGGCACTCCTCGCGGCAGCCGGGGCCCTGGCGGCAGCCGCCCGCGCGGGAGCACTCGGTACGGTCACGGTGGAGCGCACCAACGGCACCTCGTCCCTGACCTCCCCGCTCGGCCGCACGCTGGAAGCGGCGGGCTTCCTGGCCACCCCGAGGGGACTCCGCCTACGCGCCTGAACCACCGGCGCGCCCTGCCCCCGTACGCCAAAGCGACCGCTCGCACCATGCCATACCACCCACACTCCCCACCCGACCCCGCATCATGGAGGCATGCCCGAAGGAGACACCGTCCTGCAGACCGCCAATCGTCTGCACAGCGCACTAGCGGGCCGGGTTCTCACCCGCTCCGACCTGCGCGTCCCCCGGTTCGCCACCGCCGACCTCACCGGCCGGGCAGTTCTGGACGTCATCTCGCGCGGCAAGCACCTCCTGACCCGTGTCGAGGGCGGTCTGACCCTCCACAGCCATCTGCAGATGGACGGCGCCTGGCGCGTCTACGCCCCGGGTGAGCGCTGGCGCGGCGGCCCCGCACACCAGATCCGCGCCGTCCTCGCCAACGCGGAACACACCGCCGTCGGCTACCGGCTCCCCGTCCTCGAACTCCTCCGCACCCGGGACGAGGAGCAGGCGGTCGGCCATCTCGGCCCCGATCTGCTGGGCCCCGACTGGAACGCCGACACCGCTCTGCACAATCTCCTCAGCGACCCCGCCCGCCCCCTCGGCGAAGCCCTCCTGGACCAGCGCAATCTGGCCGGAATCGGCAACATCTACAAGGCCGAGCTCTGCTTCCTCGCCCGGGCCACCCCCTGGCTCCCCGTCGGCGACCTGGCCTCCCCCACGGCCGCGCGTCTCGTCACCACGGCCAAGCAGCTCCTCGAAGCCAACCGCGACCGCCCGATGCGCACGACCACCAGCGCCGCGCCCCGCAGACACGGTCCGAGCGAACGGCTCTGGGTCTACGGCAGGACCAACCGCCCATGCCTACGCTGCGGCACGCCCATCCGCACAGCGGACCAGGACGCCCGCCCGGCCTACTGGTGTCCGCGCTGCCAATCGGGCCCCACAAGCTAGTTGACGGGCCGTCAGATCCAGTCGTACCGTCCGGTCATGTCCCTCACCGCGTACGACCTCACGGGCCGCTCCGCGTTCATCACCGGCGCTGCGGGCGGCATCGGCCGCGCGAGCGCCGTCCTGCTCGCGGCGGCGGGCGCGACCGTTCACTGTGCGGACCGCGACGAGAAGGGCCTGCTGGAGACCCGGGACCTGATCGCCGAAGCGGGTGGAACATCCCGCGTCCACATCCTCGATGTCACCGACCGCGGTCGGGTCAGGGCCGCGGTGGCCGCCGCGGGCGACCTCGACATCCTGGCCGCCATCGCCGGAATCATGCATACGAGCAGCGTCCTGGAGACTACGGACGACGATCTCGATCGCGTGCTCTCCGTCAATTTCAAGGGCGTTATGTACGCCTGTCAGGAAGTGGCCCGCACCATGATCGCGCGCGGCGCACCCGGCTCACTGATCACCATGGCCTCCGGAGCGGTCGACGCCGCGAGCCCGGGGCTGCTCTGCTACAGCACGGCCAAAGCGGCGGTCGTCCAGCTGACGAAGACCCTCGCGGCCGAGTTGGGACCGCGTTCCATCCGCGTCAACGCCATCGCCCCGGGCTGGATCCGTACGCCCATGACCGCCCGCCACGACGCGGACCGGCAACACCGGGCAGAGGCAACGATGGCGCGGATGTCCCCGCTCGGCCGGGTCGGCGAGCCCGAGGACGTCGCCCACACCGTGCTCCATCTCGCTTCCGATGCCTCGGCCTTCATGACCGGCCAGATCCTCCGCCCGAACGGCGGCGTAGCCATGCCCTGGTAGTACGCCGGACCCGGCCCACGTACGGCATCAGGACAGCGGACCACCGGCTCACGCACGGCATCCCAACAGCGAACCACCGCCCCAGCCACCGCACCCCGACACCGGACCACCAACCCGCACACCTCAACCCCGGAGCGGACCACCGTCCAGCACACCGCAACGCCAGAGCGGACCACCGTCCCGCATCCGCCCCGCTCGCCGCCTTCGGCCCAGCGGTCGCGGCGACATGCACGGGCAGGAGACTCAGCCCCCATCCGCCCGCCGCCACCGCGCCCTCGACAAGCCCCGCATGGGCCGGTTCCAGCACGAGCCGCAGCACGGCCCACCACCACACCCCGCCGAGAACAAGCGCCGGCACCCACCGCCGTACCATGGCTGCCTCCTCCGGCCGAACCTAGTCCGGCGTGCTCGCCCGGCGGGAGGGCGCACCGGTGCACCACCGGCGCGCAATGCGCAGCCGCAGACCGTTGTGCGCTCTCCACCCGGCAGATCCGGGCTTGCTCCGGATCACGGCTCCACCTGAGCCGGGGGCACTCAGGCACCCCGGTACAGGCCAGTGCGGCCCGCATTGGGCCGCTTCGAGAGACTTCAGGTGAGTCACGACAGACTGTTGTCAGACCACCTCGGACCGTGCGAGGCCGCCTCGTACCGGGTCGGACCACCCCGGAACCGTGTCGGTCCACCCGTGGTCCTCCTGACCTCCTGCTCCAGGCCTCTTATTCGCAGTCTCGCCCAGACACTCCCGGGCCGCATCCAGAACGGACCGCGCCCCTTCCCGAGCACGCCCCAGGGCGCGCAAAAACCCCAGCCACCCGCTGTGGGGCCGACCGGGGCTTCCGCTTCACACCGGACCACGTGGGTCAGGCGGCGACCACATCCACCGCTTCCGCGGGCGCCTTGATGGTCACCCGTCCCGTCGGCACACCTGCCACCGACGTCACGGAGACGGAGTTGAGCATGGGGCGTACCGGCACTGGCACCGGATCGCTGGCTGCTGCCGACTCGGCCAGTTCGGCCAGCGACAGCTCATCGCTCACTTCACGCATGAGCTCGGACATCCGTACGTCAAGCGCGTCGCAAATAGCGGAGAGCAGTTCGGAAGATGCCTCCTTCTGCCCCCGCTCCACCTCGGAGAGATAGCCGAGCGAGACTCGGGCGGACGAGGAGACTTCGCGCAGAGTACGGCCTTGGCGCTGGCGCTGCCGACGCAGCACGTCACCAAGCAGGCGACGGAGCAGAATCATCGGTGGCTCCCTCCTCGGACCGCGTAGCCGCATCCTTCACGCCCCACCGTACCGCCTTGCGCCGCGGCCGTGCGGGGAGCGATGTCGTGTTCACTCAGGGCTGCAAACATCAATTCCCCCCGTTCTGTTCCGTATCCTGTGCCCTTGCATTCTTGCCGAGTTCGGCAAAGAGCAGTGCGAGCACGCTCCGTACGCTCTCACTACGGATGTCCGCGCGCCCGCCGTTCAACCGCAACGCGGTCACATTCACCGCGCCGTCCGGCCCGGCCACCGCAACATAGACCGTGCCCACGGGCTTGCCGTCCTGCGGCTCGGGGCCGGCGACCCCTGTGGTGGCCATTCCCCAGTCTGCCCCGAGAACGCGGCGCACACCTGTCGCCATCTGCCGCGCCACGTCGGGATCGACCGCACCGCGCGCCGCCAGCAGGGCGCCGTCCACACCCAGCAATTCGCGCTTCAAGGGCGTTGCGTACGCCGTCACGGACCCGCGGAAGGAGTGCGAAGCACCTGGTACGGACGTCAGCTCCGCCGCGACCAGACCGCCGGTCAGCGACTCGGCAACGGCAAGAGTCTCACCGCGCTCCACGAGCAGCTCCAGCACCCGGGCCGCGGCAGTCACCGCTCGGCCTCCGTCGGGCCATGAGCGCCCGAGGCCCCGGAGACCGGCCGCGCGCCCTCGACAGCCCCGGACGCTTCAGCCCCGTCAGCCCCGTCAGCCCCTGCAGGCGTCCCAGACGCCTCCGCCTCCGCAGCGGCCCTCTCCGCCGCAAGCCCCTTGCGCCGCAGTACGACAGCCTGGCGCACATAGTCGAGCCCGGTGACGACCGTCAGCACGACAGCCACCGCCATCACCCAGAAGCGCAGGGTGGCAAGTGGACCGGTCAGCGCCAGGACGTACATCCCGACGGCCGTACCCTGCGCCAGAGTCTTCATCTTCCCGCCGCGACTGGCCGGAATCACCGCATGCCGTATCACCCAGAACCGCATCAGCGTGATGCCGATCTCGCGGAAGAGGATCACGCCCGTGACCCACCAGGGCAGATCGCCGAGATACGACAGGCAGACCAGCGCCGCACCCATGATCGCCTTGTCCGCGATCGGGTCGGCGATCTTCCCGAAGTCGGTGACCAGGTTGTATGTGCGTGCGAGATGACCGTCGAACAGATCGGTGATCATGGCGATGGCGAACGCCGCCCAGGCGAATGACCGCCAGGCCGGGTCGTAGCCGCCGTTGTGCAGCAGCAACAGCACGAAACCGGGCACCAGCACCAGTCGCAGCATGGTGAGCAGATTGGCGATGTTCCACAGACTGGCCTGGTTGACGGCCGCAGTGCCCAGCTTGCCGCCGCGGACCGGCTTCGCACCGGAGCCGCCTGCCGCGGATGCCGGGACTCCCGTCATCTGGCCGCCTCCACGAGTTCGGAACACTCGGCCACCAGGTCCACTCCTTCGGTGCCCACCACCTTTGCCTCGACCATACGGCCGGGCACGAGGCCCTCGCGTGCGGTGAAGAGCACCTGGCCGTCCGTTTCGGGTGCCTGGTGCGCCGCGCGCCCCACCGCCCGCGGCTCGTCCTCGGTGGAGTCGACGGACTCGACCAGCACCTGAAGGGTCTCCCCGAGGCGCTCCTCCGCACGCTGCGAGGTCAGCTCCTCGGCCAGCTGGGAGATGTGCGCGAGCCGCTCCGCGATGACGTCGGCATCCAGCTTGTTCTCGTAGCCGACCGCCTCGGTGCCCTCCTCGTCGGAGTAGCCGAAGACGCCGATGGCGTCGAGCCGGGCACCGGTGAGGAAGCGTTCCAGCTCGGCCAGGTCGGCCTCGGTCTCGCCGGGGAAGCCCACGATGAAGTTGGAGCGGGCACCGGCCTGCGGCGCCTTGCCACGGATGGTGTCCAGCAGCTCCAGGAAGCGGTCGGTGTCTCCGAAGCGGCGCATTGCCCGCAGCACGCCGGGGGCCGAGTGCTGGAAGGACAGGTCGAAGTACGGCGCGACCTTCGGGGTCGAGGTCAGTACGTCGATGAGGCCCGGCCGCATCTCCGCGGGCTGCAGATAGCTGACCCGGATCCGCTCGATCCCCTCGACGTCGGCGAGCTCCGGCAGCAGCGTCTCCAGCAGCCTGATGTCGCCGAGGTCCTTGCCGTACGAGGTGTTGTTCTCGGAGACCAGCATGACTTCCTTCACGCCCTGCTCGGCCAGCCAGCGGGTCTCCCCCAGCACGTCCGAGGGGCGCCGCGAGATGAAGGAGCCGCGGAAGGACGGGATGGCGCAGAAGGAGCAGCGGCGGTCGCAGCCGGAGGCGAGCTTCACCGAGGCGACGGGGCTGGTGCCCAGCCGCCGACGCAGGGGCGCCCGCGGCCCGGAGACCGGAGCGACTCCCTCGGGGAGGTCCTCGGGCGCGGGGGCGGGCGCGGCCTCCTGTGCGTGTCCCGGCAGCGCCACGGCGGCGTCCTGCCGCTCGGCCGGGCTGATCGGCAGAAGCTTTCGGCGGTCGCGCGGGGTGTGCGAGGCGTGGATGCCGCCGTTGAGGATGGTCTGGAGGCGGTCGGAGATGTCGGCGTAATCGTCGAATCCGAGGACACCGTCCGCCTCGGGCAGGGCCTCGGCGAGGTCCTTGCCGTAGCGCTCGGCCATGCAGCCGACGGCGACCACGGCCTGTGTTCTGCCGTGGTCCTTCAGATCATTGGCTTCGAGCAGGGCGTCGACGGAGTCCTTCTTGGCGGCCTCGACGAATCCACAGGTATTGACGACGGCGACATCCGCGTCGGAGGCATCCTCGACGAGCTCCCAGCCGTCCGCTGCCAAGCGGCCTGCCAGCTCCTCCGAGTCCACCTCGTTACGGGCGCAGCCAAGAGTGACAAGGGCGACGGTACGGCGTTCGGGCATGGGCTCAAGACTACTTTGTCCCGGCACCCGCCCTGGCGTGCAGGGTTCCCCCGTTACACCGAGTAACAAAGGCAGCGAGCGCCCGGCAGGATTGCCGGGCGCTCGCTGTGTTGCTGATACCGCTGCCGGTACCGCTCGGGAACGTATACGGGTCAGCCGACCGCCGGGTCGCCCTTCGTGTACGAGAGCCGCTCGACCTGACCGGGCTGGAACTTCTCCTCGACCTTCTTGCCGTTCACGAAGAGCTCGATGGCCCCGGCGTTACCGAGGACGAGGTCGACCCGCTCCTGGTCCTGGAAGGTCTTGGACTGGCCCTGGAGCAGCAGGCCGTCGAACAGCAGCCGCCCGTTGTGGTCCTTGGCGGAGATCCAGCTCTTGCCCTGACTGGCGCTGAGCTTCACCGTCACCTTGTCCCTGGGTGCCGCGGCGATGGCACCGTCGGAAGGCACCGGCTTGGGATCGACGGGCTTGCTGGTCTTCTGCTCGGGGCTCTTCGTGTTGGGCGTCGAGCCCTCCGCGACCTGCGTGGTCGAGGGGCCGTCGTCGCCGCCCTTGAAGAAGGTGAAGCCGACGAAACCGACGACGGCGACGATCGCCGCGACCATGGCCGCCGTCCAGTTGGGCCGACGGGGTTCGGAACGAATTCTCTCGGCCTCGAACAGCGGCGCCGCGGGCGTGGGTGCGGGACGGCCGCCGTGCTCGGCGTCGTACTGCGAAACCAGCGGTTCCGGATCGATCCCGACGGCACGCGCCAAGGTACGGATATGGCCGCGCGCATACACGTCGCCGCCACAGCGGGAGAAGTCGTCCTCTTCGATCGCGTGCACGATGGGGATGCGCACCCGGGTGGACGAACTGATCTCTTCGACCGTGAGACCTGCGGCGATACGAGTCTGCTGAAGCACTCGACCGATCGAAGGCCGGTCGTCTTCGGGGGAGTTGCCGATGGACACGGGGGCGCCTTTCGAGCGTGAGCCACCTGCTGGGTGTTCAGTCTAGGGGGGGTACGAAAGGGTGAGGCAACCGGGAGGAAGGACTTTGTACGCCATCGGACTCGAACGCTGTCCGATGCTCCGGGCCACCCCTGGAAGGACAATCCTGCCGTCCCTCCCTCCAAGTTGACGTACGACCCGGCGAAACGGTTGCCCGACTTCACCTACGAAGCGGTTTCCCCGCGGATCAGTGCCAACACCCCGTCCAGCTCGTCCGGTTTCACCATGACGTCGCGCGCCTTGGATCCCTCGCTCGGCCCGACGATGTTCCGCGACTCCATCAGGTCCATCAGCCGGCCGGCCTTGGCGAAGCCGACCCGCAGCTTGCGCTGGAGCATCGAGGTGGATCCGAACTGGGTGGAGACGACCAGTTCGGCGGCCTGGCAGAGCAGATCCAGGTCGTCGCCGATGTCCTCGTCGACCTCCTTCTTCTTGGCGGTGCCGACCACCACGTCGTCGCGGAAGACCGGCGCCATCTGATCCTTGCAGTGCTGGACGATGGCCGCGACCTCGTCCTCGGTGACAAAGGCGCCCTGCATACGGGTGGGCTTGTTGGCACCCATCGGCAGGAACAGACCGTCACCCTTTCCGATGAGCTTCTCGGCGCCGGGCTGGTCGAGAATGACCCGGCTGTCGGCCAGCGAGGACGTGGCGAAGGCGAGCCGGGAGGGCACGTTCGCCTTGATCAGGCCGGTGACGACGTCGACCGAGGGACGCTGGGTAGCGAGCACCAGGTGGATGCCGGCGGCGCGGGCCAGTTGGGTGATGCGGACGATGGCGTCCTCCACGTCGCGCGGAGCGACCATCATCAGGTCGGCGAGCTCGTCGACGATCACCAGCAGATACGGGTACGGCGAGAGCTCGCGCTCGCTGCCCTCCGGCGGTTTGACCTTGCCGTTGCGAACGGCCTGGTTGAAGTCGTCGATGTGCCGGTACCCGAACGCGGCCAGGTCGTCGTACCGCAGGTCCATCTCCCGTACGACCCACTGGAGCGCCTCGGCGGCACGCTTCGGGTTGGTGATGATCGGCGTGATCAGGTGCGGGATCCCCTCGTACGCGGTCAGCTCGACCCGCTTGGGGTCGACCAGCACCATCCGGACATCGTCCGGCGTCGCCCGCACCATCACCGAGGTGATCAGGCAGTTGATGCAGGACGACTTGCCGGAACCGGTCGCGCCGGCCACCAGCACGTGCGGCATCTTCGCCAGGTTGGCCATCACATAACCGCCCTCGACGTCCTTGCCGAGCGCGACCAGCATCGGGTGGTCGTCCTCGGCGGCGTCCGCGAGGCGCAGCACATCGCCGAGGTTGACCATCTCCCGGTCGGTGTTGGGGATCTCGATGCCGACCGCCGACTTGCCCGGGATCGGGGAGATGATCCGGACGTCGGGACTGGCGACGGCGTACGCGATGTTCTTGGCGAGCGCGGTGATCCGCTCGACCTTCACCGCGGGGCCGAGCTGCACCTCGTACCGGGTGACCGTCGGTCCGCGGGTGAAGCCGGTGACGGCGGCGTCGACCTTGAACTCGGTGAAGACGTTCGTCAGGGCCGCGACGATCGCGTCGTTGGCGGCGCTGCGGGTCTTGCCCGGCCCGCCGCGTTCCAGCAGGTCGAGCGAGGGCAGCGCATAGGTGATGTCGCCGGAAAGCTGCAGCTGTTCGGCACGGGCCGGCAGCGGCTGGGACTGCGAGCGGTCGGGCGCGGGCTTCGTCAGATCGGGTACGCCGCCCGAGGGCGCCGCCCCCTTCTCCGGCTTCCCTCCCCCGGTGGCGGGCTCGCCCTCCCGGGCGCCCGGCACCGAAGAGCCCGGGCGTTCGCGCTCGACGGAGACGCCCTGGGTGAGGTCGGCGACGATCGGCGAGGGCGGCATGCCGTTGAGCACGGCCCCGTCGAGCGCGGCGGCCGCGGCCGCCGCGACGTCCACCGCGTCCATCGTGCGGTTCATCGCGGGCTGCACGGAGGGCCTGCGCGGCCGGCGGCGCCTGGCGAGCGCGTCGCCCTCCGCCTGGTCGGGGTCGTACTCCGCGGGCGCTTCGGAACGGCGTGCGGAGGAGCGGCGGGAGCGGGCGGGCAGCGCCTCGCGCCACTGCTCGTCGTAGCGCTCGTCGTCGTTCTCCTCGTCCGCCTCGGGGTCGTACACCGGGTCGAGGATGCCCAGCTTGGTGCCGAGCAGCCGGAGCCGTTGCGGAATGGCGTTCACCGGGGTTGCCGTGACGACGAGCAGCCCGAAGACGGTGAGCAGCAACAGCAGCGGTACGGCAAGGACCTCGCCCATGGTGTAGATCAGCGGTTTGGAGGCCGCCCAGCCGATGAGCCCGCCCGCGTCCTGCATCGCCGTGGTGCCGTCGTCCCGGCCGGGCGATCCGCACGCGATGTGGACCTGTCCGAGCACCCCGATGACGAGGGCGGAGAGTCCGATGACGATGCGTCCGTTGGCCTCGGGCTTCTCCGGGTAGCGGATCAGCCGCACGGCAATGGCGCCGAGCAGTATCGGCACGAGCAGATCGAGCCGGCCGAAGGCTCCGGTGACGAGCATCTCGACGAGATCGCCGACGGGCCCGCGCAGATTCGACCAGGTGCCCGCGGCGACGACCAGCGCGAGACCGAGCAGCAGCAGCGCGACTCCGTCCTTGCGGTGTGCGGGGTCGAGTCCCTTGGCGCCGCGCCCTATGCCGCGGAACATCGCGCCGACGGCGTGGGCCGCGCCGAGCCAGACGGCGCGCGCCAGGCGGTACACACCGCCGGTGGGCGACGGCACCGGTTTGGGCGCGGCCGCCTTCTTGGCGGGGGCCTTTTTCGCGGGCGCGGTCTTCTTCGCGGCGGTCTTCTTCGCGGGCGCGCTCTTCTTCGCGGGCGCGGCTTTCTTGGCCGGCCCCGCGGTACGGCCGACGCTCTTCGCGGTGCCCGCCGTGCCCTGGGAACCCTTGCCGGACGTACGTGAGGCCATGGTGCCGAGGTTACCGGTGTCGACGGCCGTGAACACGTGCGCCTGCCGCTTCACCCGACCGTGTCGCTGGACAGAGGCCGGAAACTGACGCGCTCTCACGCCTCCACGCCACCGGACGCCCAGACCGACCCACCGACCCGCCAAGAGGCCGACCCATCAAACTGGCGAACCGTCGAACAGCCGGGACGGCACGGCAGTTGGGCCGAGGATCCGGGCAACCACCCGTTTCCGGCCGGAGGTCGGGCCGCCGGACCGCTCCCGTGGTGGGTCGCGCGCGGTACGACGTCAGGAGGGGAGCACGGTCGCACCGCTTCCGGTGCCGGGCTCCAGCGCGTCGAGTGCCCGGCGCAGGCCGGTCAGTTTGCGTTCCAAATGGGCGGCGGTGGCCACAGCCGCGGCGTCCGTCGACTCGTCGTCGAGCTGCTTGGAGAGCGCTTCGGCCTGCTCCTCGACGGCCGCGAGTCGCGCCGAGAGCTCGGCCAGCAGCCCTGCGGGCTCCTTCTCGTGGCCCGCGCCGCCGTTGCTGTCGCCCTCCAGCTGGAGCCGCAGCAGCGCTGCCTGCTCGCGCAGCTTGCAGTTCTTCATGTACAGCTCGACGAAGACCGAGACCTTGGCCCGCAGCACCCACGGGTCGAACGGCTTCGAGATGTAGTCCACCGCGCCCGCCGCGTAACCCCTGAAGGTGTGATGCGGACCGTGATTGATCGCGGTGAGAAAGATGATCGGGATGTCCCGGGTCCGTTCCCGCCGCTTGATGTGCGCGGCGGTTTCGAAACCGTCCATGCCCGGCATCTGGACGTCCAGCAGAATGACCGCAAAGTCGTCCGTGAGCAGCGCTTTGAGCGCTTCCTCCCCTGACGATGCCCGTACCAGTGTCTGATCGAGCGCAGAGAGGATGGCCTCCAGCGCCAGCAGATTCTCCGGCCGGTCATCGACCAGGAGGATCTTGGCCTTCTGCATCATGGCCCGCCCTCCTCGCCCCGGAATTGCACCGGGCGCCGCCCCAGGGGACGACTCCCTTACGCCGTCCGTCCTTGTGCCGGTCATGGTAGCTGCACCCCGCCCGTCACCACACCCTGTCACCGCGATGTCACTGTGCACACAGCAGAAACGCGGTGGGGGACGAGAAGGTTCCCCGTACAGCGCGTTCTCACACTCCTGCGAGCACAGTCGATCAACGAATCACGGCAATTCTCGCAACTAATGATCACTCTCCGCGCATCCACTGCTCCATTACGGAAAGGAGGTGATCAGGATCGACAGGCTTGGTCACGTAATCGGAAGCGCCGGATTCGATCGCCTTCTCCCGGTCGCCCTTCATGGCCTTCGCGGTCAGCGCGACGATCGGCAGGCCGGCGAACTGCGGCATCCGGCGGATCGCCGTCGTCGTCGCATAGCCGTCCATCTCCGGCATCATGATGTCCATCAGTACGACCGTCACATCATCATGCTGTTCCAGGACTTCGATGCCTACGCGTCCGTTCTCGGCGTACAGCACCGAAAGACCGTGCTGCTCCAGCACGCTGGTGAGCGCGAAGACGTTACGGATGTCGTCGTCGACGATCAGGACCTTCTCGCCGTGGAACCGGAACGCTCTGCGCACCTCCGGTTCCGCCTGCCCGCCGAGCGCCCACGGCTCCTGCGGATCGGCGGCGCGGGGCGGCAGCACGGGCCGTCGCTCGGCGCCCCACAGGGTCATGCGGCGACGCCGCATCAGCCCGGCGGCACCAGCGGCACCGGCGCCACCAACGGCATCGGAGCCACCCGGCACACCGGCCGAATCCTGCGCGGCGGCCATCGGGTCAGCGCTCGGACCGGCCTCCGCAAGCAGCACTTCCTCGGCCGCGGCACCATGTGCCTCACCCGGCCCCGGGCCGATCTGCGGATACCCCTGGGGCGGCAACTCGCTCGGGTGCAGCGGCAGATACAGCGTGAAGGTCGAGCCGCGGCCCGGCTCGCTCGCCGCGTGGATCTCGCCGCCCAGCAGCCGGGCGATCTCCCGGCTGATGGACAGGCCGAGCCCCGTACCGCCGTACTTGCGACTGGTCGTACCGTCCGCCTGCTTGAACGCCTCGAAGATCACCAGCATCTTGCTGGACGCGATCCCGATACCGGTGTCGGTGACCGAGAAGGCGATCAGATCGGCGTCGGCATCACGCAGCGAGCCGGCCTCCAGGAGCTGCTCGCGGATGGCGTTCGGCACATCCTCGCCGGCCGGCCTGATCACCAGCTCGACCGCCCCGCTGTCGGTGAACTTCACCGCGTTGGAAAGGAGATTACGCAGCACCTGGAGCAGCCGCTGCTCGTCCGTGTGCAGGGTCGCGGGAAGCTCCGGCGAGACCCGTACGGAGAAATCGAGCCCCTTCTCCGCGGTGAGCGGCCGGAAGGTCGCCTCCACATAATCGACGAGCTGGACCAGTGCGATCCGGGTCGGGCTGACGTCCATCTTGCCCGCCTCGACCTTCGTCAGATCGAGGATGTCATTGATCAGCTGAAGCAGATCGGAACCGGCCCCATGGATCGTCTCGGCGAACTCCACCTGCTTCGGCGAGAGATTCCCCTCGGCGTTGTCCGCGAGCAGCTTGGCAAGAATGAGCAGCGAGTTGAGCGGCGTACGCAACTCGTGCGACATGTTCGCCAGGAACTCCGACTTGTAACGCATCGAGACCGCGAGCTGCTCGGCGCGCTCCTCCAGGACCTGCCGGGCATCCTCGATCTCGGTGTTCTTGACCTCGATGTCCCGGTTCTGCTGGGCCAGCAGCTCGGCCTTCTCCTCCAGTTCGGCGTTGGAGGCCTGGAGCGCCTTCTGCCGGTTCTCCAACTCCTGCGACCGGTCCCGCAATTGCGCGGCCAGCTCCTGCGACTGCTCAAGGAGCTTCTCGGTCTTCGTATTGACGCTGATGGTGTTGACGCTCGTCGCGATCATCTCGGCGAGCTGGTTGAGGAAGTCCCGCTGAATATGCGTGAACGGCTGGAACGAGGCCAGCTCGATCACACCGAGAACCTTCCCCTCGAAGAGCACCGGCAGCACGATCACATGCGCAGGCGGCGCCTCGCCGAGCCCGGAGGAAATCTTCAGATAACCCGGCGGAACGTTGTCCACCTGGATGGTCCGCTTCTCCTCCGCCGCCGTGCCGATAAGGGTCTCACCGGGCCGGAAGGATGTCGGCATCGATCCCGCCGAATATCCGTAGCTTCCCCTCATACGGAGTTCGTACGAGCTGTCCTTGTCGCTGTCCGATCCCACCGCGTCGGTGTCACCGGTCGGCATGGCCAGGAAGAACGCACCGTGCTGCGCGGAGACGACCGGCGTCAGCTCGCTCATGATCAGCGAGGCCACGTCGTCGAGATCGCGCCGCCCCTGCATCAGGCCGGAGATCCGGGCGAGATTACCCTTCAGCCAGTCCTGCTCCTTGTTGGTGGCCGTGGTGTCGCGCAGGTTGGCGATCATCGTATTGATGTTGTCCTGCAGGGCCTGGATCTCGCCGGCCGCGTCCACATCGATCTTGAGGTTGAGGTCGCCGCGGGTCACCGCGGTGGCGACGGCCGCGATCGCCCGCACCTGACGGGTGAGGTTCCCGGCCATCTCGTTCACCGACTCGGTGAGGTCGCGCCAGGTGCCGTCGACGTCCCGGACCCGGGCCTGGCCGCCCAGCTGGCCCTCCGTACCCACCTCGCGGGCCACCCGGGTCACCTGCTCGGCGAACGAGGACAGCTGGTCGACCATCGTGTTGATGGTGTTCTTCAGCTCCTGGATCTCGCCGCGCGCGTCGATGTCGATCTTCTTGGTGAGGTCGCCCTTGGCGATGGCCGTGGTCACCGTGGCGATCTGCCGCACCTGACCGGTCAGATTGGACGCCATCGAGTTCACGGACTCGGTGAGGTCCTTCCACGTACCGGAGACCCCCGGAACGCGTGCCTGGCCGCCCAGCTCACCTTCCGTACCCACCTCGCGGGCCACCCGCGTCACCTCGTCGGCGAACGACGACAGCGTCGTCACCATCGTGTTGACGGTGTCGGCGAGCTCGGCGACCTCGCCGCGCGCCTCGACGGTGACCTTTTTCGTCAGATCGCCGTTGGCGACCGCGGACGAGACCCGGGAGATGTTCCGCACCTGACTGGTCAGGTTGTTGGCCATCAGGTTGACGTTGTCGCTGAGGTCCTTCCAGATACCGGTCGCACCGCGCACCCTGGCCTGGCCGCCGAGGATGCCCTCGGTACCCACCTCGCGGGCGACCCGCGTCACCTCGTCGGCGAAGTTCAGCAGCTGGTCGACCATCGTGTTGACGGTCGTGACCAGTTCGAGGATCTCGCCCTTGGCATCGACCGTGATCTTCTTGGAGAGATCGCCGTTGGCCACCGCGGTCGTGACCTCGGCGATGTTACGGACCTGCAGGGTCAGGTTGTTCGCCATGCCGTTGACGGACTGGGTGAGATCCTTCCACGTACCGGACACCCCCTGCACCTCGGCCTGGCCGCCGAGGATGCCTTCCGTACCCACCTCGCGGGCGACCCGCGTCACCTGCTCGGCGAAGTTCGAGAGCTGGTCCACCATCGTGTTGAGGGTGTTCTTCAGCTCCAGGATCTCACCGCGCGCGTCCACATCGATCTTCTGCGACAGGTCACCGCGCGCCACCGCGGTGGCGACCTGCGCGATGTTGCGGACCTGGGCGGTGAGGTTCCCCGCCATGCCGTTGACCGAATCGGTCAGATCACGCCACACACCGGCCACACCGGGCACCTGTGCCTGGCCGCCGAGCCGCCCGTCGGTGCCCACCTCGCGGGCCACCCGGGTCACCTGGTCGGCGAAGGCGGAGAGCTGGTCGACCATCGTGTTGATGGTGTTCTTGAGCTCCAGGATCTCGCCGCGCGCGTCCACATCGATCTTCTGCGACAGGTCGCCCCGCGCCACCGCCGTGGTCACCTGCGCGATCTGGCGCACCTGGGAGGTCAGGTTCCCCGCCATGAAGTTGACGGAGTCGGTGAGCTCCTTCCACGTACCGGAGACGCCGTCGACCCGTGCCTGGCCGCCGAGGCGGCCCTCCGTGCCCACGTCACGCGCCATCCGCGTCACCTGATCGGCGAACGACGACAGCTGCGCCACCATCGTGTTGACGGTGTTCTTCAGCTCCAGCATCTCGCCGGCCACATCGACGGTGACCTTCTGCGAGAGATCACCGTTGGCGACCGCGGTCGTCACCTGCGCGATGTCGCGCACCTGCCCCGTCAGGTTCCGGAACGCCGTGTTCACCGAGTCCGTGAGGTCCTTCCAGGTCCCCGCCGCCCCCGGCACCTCCGCCTGACCGCCGAGCCGGCCCTCGACGCCGACCTCCCGGGCCACCCGGGTCACTTCCGAACCGAAGGACTGGAGCTGGTCCACCATCGTGTTGACGGTGTTCTTCAGCTCCAGCATCTCGCCGGCCACGTCGACGGTGACCTTCTGCGTCATGTCACCGCTGGCCACCGCAGTGGTCACCTGCGCGATGTCGCGTACCTGGGTCGTCAGGTTCCGGAAGACCGTGTTCACCGAATCGGTGAGGTCCTTCCAGGTACCGGCGGCCCCCGGCACCTGAGCCTGGCCGCCGAGCAGCCCCTCGCCACCGACCTCGCTGGCCACCCGGGTCACTTCGTCCGCGAAGGTGCGCAGCGTCTCGGTCATCTGGTTGATGGTCTCGGCCAGCTGCGCGACCTCGCCGCGGGCGCTCACCGTCACCTTCTGTGACAGGTCGCCGTTGGCGACGGCCGTGGTCACCTCGGCGATCCCGCGCACCTGGGAGGTCAGGTTGCCGGCCATCGTGTTGACGGAGTCGGTGAGGTCCTTCCACACCCCGGCCACACCGGGCACGGTCGCCTGCCCGCCCAGCTCGCCCTCCGTGCCCACCTCTCGGGCGACCCGGGTCACCTCGGACGAGAACGACGACAGCTGGTCGACCATCGTGTTGACGGTGTTCTTGAGCTGCAGCATCTCGCCGGCCACATGGACGGTGACCTTCCGCGACAGGTCCCCCTTGGCGACCGCCGTCGTCACCAGGGCGATGTCCCGCACCTGTGCCGTGAGCCGGTACGCCATGGTGTTCACGGAGTCCGTGAGGTCCTTCCACGACCCGGACATCCCGCGCACCTGGGCCTGCCCGCCCAGCTTGCCCTCGGTACCCACCTCGACGGCGACCCGCGTCACCTGCTCGGTGAACGCCGACAGCTGGTCGACCAGGTTGTTGACCGTCCGGGCGACCTTCAGGAACTCGCCGCGCAGCGGCCGTACCGTCTCGTCGGCCGTGTGCGACCGCAGCTCCATGCGCTGTTCGAGATCACCGTCGGCGACCGCCGACAGCACCCGCCCGACCTCCGAGACCGGCCGGGCCAGATCGTCGACCAGCTCGTTGGAGGCGTCGATGGCGGCGGCCCAGGAGCCCTCGCAGGCGCCCGTCTCCAGCCGCTCGGTGAGTTTCCCCTCACGTCCGACCACCCGCCGCACCCGGGCCAGCTCTCCGGTGAGGTGGAGGTTGCGGTCGGCGACCTCGTTGAAGACTGCCGCGATCTCCGCCATCACGCCGTCGCCCGAGACGGTCAGGCGCCTGCGGAAGTTCCCGTCGCGCATCGCGACCAGGCCCGCCATGAGTCTGTTGAGCGCCGCCGCGTCGACGTCAATGGTTCCATTGCGCTGTTTTTTCACGGGCTGTCCGCCTTTTGTGCGCGTGCCTGTTCCCCGCGCCGCCACGCCAGACTCCACCGTGATCCCTCCCGCAGGGGTTGACCGTATCGTTCGGGCCCTGACTGGGACCCTGCCCAGTTCCTCATTGACTACCGCAACTGCCCACCGTCGACGGGTGACCATGCGGACGTCAAATCGTTGAAACGTACCAGGCCCGACCTGATCGGGGTGCAGCCTCCAACGGTTGTTCCACATACCCCTGTTGGGAAGCCCACACTTGTACGGTCCTGTGACTGTTACTGGTCGTTGCTGCCCGAAGTCGGCCCTCGTGTACCCGGTACCGAGACCGAGCGTCTAGCCTGGCAGGCGAATCGAAGCGGCGAGAAACGGGCACAGGACTCGGGGAAGCGACGAGACACCATATGGGGAGTGCTGTGATCACCGCGCGCGCGGCTGCCACCTTCGACCCGGTCGGGCGCTCCGTCGCGACCGCCCGCGCCTTTGTCCGTGACACCCTCCAGGGCTGGGGATACACGGATGTCGTCGACGACGCCGTCGTCCTCACCAGCGAGCTCGTGACCAACGCCGTGGTGCACGCGGGCACGGCAGCGGACGTGCTGTGCCTGCGTACGGAGGACGGCGTTCGGGTCGAGGTCTCCGACCACTATCCGGAACGCGAGATCCCGCTCCAGAGCACAAGGCTGGACTTCGGCAGCCCGGACCGCGAGAACGGCCGCGGGCTGCTGCTCTGCGCTGCGCTCGCCTCCCGGTGGGGCGTCGAGTATTCGCCCACCCACAAACACGTCTGGTTCCAGCTCGATCTTCCCGAGCGCCCGGTGGGCATCCGCTCCGCCGGCCCCCTGCTCCCCGTCGGGCTGCTCCCGGTCGCGGACGAGCGCGTCCGAGTGGCCGTCGTCCAGATCGACAGCACCGGTTCCATCGCCGCCTGGAACGAGGACGCCGCGTTCCTCTTCGGATTCACCGCCGATCAGGTCACCGGGAAACAGCTCACCGACTTCACCGCCTGGCCGCAGACGCCCGGCACCAACACCGGAATCGTCGAGGCACTGCGGCTCTCGCGCTGGGAGGGCAGCTACGGAATCCGGGGCGCCGACGGCCGCACCATCCCCGTCTACGCCTCACACCTCCGGGTCCGCGACACCCGCGGCGAACCGTCCACGGTCTGTCTGCTCGTCCGCGACTACGAACGCGCCGTGCTCCAGTCCCCGGTCCGCGCACCGGTGTCCGATGCCAACGCCGACGGCCACAAGACGGATCCGTTCGAGATCTTCATCGGCTCCCCGGCCCCCGACGACCTCGACGGCCTGCTCCAGCGCACCGTCGAACGGGCCCGCGACATGCTCGACGCCGATTCGGCCTTCCTGCTGCTGGCGACGGACGACGAAACGGAACTGGAGGTACGGGCCACGACCGGCCTGCCCTCCGCCCGCCAGCGTTTCGCCCGGGTCCCGGTGGAGGCAGGCACCGGACGTTACGGCTCCGCCCGGATGCCCGCCGTCCACGAAGACCTCGACAACGTTCCCGGCGCCGTCCCCCTGCTCGGCGGGACCGGGATGCGCTCCGTCGTCACCGTCCCGCTGAAGGTCGAAGGACGTCTCACGGGCTCGCTGGGGGTCGCTGCGGAAGCGGCCGGACGCTACTCCAACGAGGAGGCCCTGCGCCTGCAGTTCGCCGCGGACCGCATCGCGCTGGCCGTCGAGTCGGCCCGCCTGGGCGAGCTGGAGCGTCTGCGCCGCGGTTCCCTCTCTTTCCTCGTCGAGGCCTCCGACCTGCTCGCGGGCACCCTCGACCGGGACCAGACCCTGGCCCTGATGGCCCAGATGACGGTCCCCACCCTGGCCACCTGGTGCGCCGTCTACACAATCGCCGACCAGTCCTCGGAGCCGTACCTCTCCTATGTGTTGCACGAGGACGAGGAGCGCATCGACGGCCTCAAGGCCCTGCTCTCGAAGATCGCTCCTCCGGACCCGGTGCCGACCCCGGGAGCCCGCGTCTGGGCGGCCCCGTCCGAGGCCGCCCACCAGGCTGCCCTGCGTGCCTCGATGCGTACGCTCGGCCTCGGCGAACCCGGCGGGCTCGGCGCCGGCATCCATACGACGCTCGCCACCGCCGCGGCGGTGGGCGGAGAGACCGTGGTCCTGCCGCTCGTCGCCCGAAACCGTGTCATCGGCATGCTCACGCTCGGAAAGCCCTCCGACGACCACTTCCGGCAGGAGATCCTGGAACTGGCCGAGGACCTCTCCCGACGCGCCGCCCTCGCACTCGACAACGCCCGCCTCTACTCGGAACGCACGGCGATCAGTCAGTCCCTCCAGCGCAGCCTGCTGCCGCCAGGGCTGCCCGAGGTCCCCAATGTCGAGATCGAGGTCATCTACCGCGCGGCAGGCGAGGGCAACGAGGTCGGCGGCGACTTCTACGACGTCTTCCCGATCCGCGACGGCGCCTACGGATTCGCCATTGGTGACGTCTGCGGTACGGGTCCGGAGGCCGCGGCCGTCACGGGTCTCGCCCGCCACGCCCTGCGCCTCCTCGCCCGCGAGGGCTTCGGCGGCCCGGCCGTCCTGGAGCGCCTCAACGCCGCCATCCTCGACGAGGGCGCCCGCAGCCGCTTCCTGACCCTCCTGTACGGGGAGCTGTGGCCGCAGGAGGACGGCAGCGCTCTGCTGAAGGTGGTCTGCGCGGGCCACCCCCTGCCGCTGCGCCTGCGCCAGGACGGCTCGGTCGAGGCAGCCGCCGAACCTCAGCCGCTGCTGGGCGTCATCGAAGACCTCGAACTGTACGAGCAGACGGTCACCCTCGCCCCGGGCGATGTCCTGCTGTGCGTGACCGACGGCGTCACGGAACGCCGTGAGGGCACCCGCATGCTCGGCGACGACGGCCTGGCGGACGTGCTGGCCACCTGCACGGGACTCACGGCCGGCGCGGTGGCAGCACGCATTCTGCGCGCGGTCGAACGCTTCGCCGCCGAGCCGGCCGCCGACGACATGGCCATCCTCGCCATGCGCGTCCCCGAACCACCCACCACCTGACCGCACTTCATCGGGGCCTGAGCCTCTGAGCCACTTCGGCCCATGACCTCGAAGAGCAGAGCATCGCGTTCGTCCCCACGCCGCCGGGCAGTGAGCACAAAAGCATCGAGACATGCGAAAGGCCCTCACCGGATGGTGAGGGCCTTTCATCTTGCCTGAGCCCCAATGCGGAATCGAACCGCAGACCTTCTCCTTACCATGGAGACGCTCTACCGACTGAGCTATTGGGGCCTGCTGCGCTGTGGCAACGAGGTAAAGCATACCCTGAGATCAGGGATGCTCAGAACCACTGCCCACACTGGATTCTGACGGAGTCTCACTGGTCCCGCGACCTCTCTCCCACTACGGCACAGGCCGGCCAGGCATGCCTTGCCCGAGCCGGGCGCGACGGCGCGGCTCGGGCAGTGAACGCAGAAAAGCCCCGTGCCACAAGGGCACGGGGCTTTCCGTAAAAGGAGTTCGGCGGCGTCCTACTCTCCCACAGGGTCCCCCCTGCAGTACCATCGGCGCTGAAAGGCTTAGCTTCCGGGTTCGGAATGTAACCGGGCGTTTCCCTAACGCAATGACCACCGAAACACTATGAAATTAACCAACACCGGAACAACACGGCCGTTCGTTATTTCAGAACAAACACAGTGGACGCGAGCAACTGAGGACAAGCCCTCGGCCTATTAGTACCAGTCAGCTCCACCCGTTACCGGGCTTCCACATCTGGCCTATCAAC